>NZ_CVIW01000016.1:0-66231 GCF_001499715.1 Stenotrophomonas thermophila
GGCCGGCGCCGGAGGACATTCGTACGCAAGGCATCCGCCCGGCGCCACGCAGAATGAACCCGCCGCACGCGATGCAGGAAGGGCTCAGCGCCCGCGACCATCATGCCAATGCTGGTGCCACGCCTGGAACATCAGCACGTTCCACAGGTGCGTGTGCCACTTGCGCTCGCCGCGCAGGAACGCTTCCCAGATGCCGCGCACGCGTGCCGCATCGAAGCAGCCCTGGTTGCGAAGCAGCTGCGGGTCCAGCAGCGCCTCCGCCCAATCGCGCAACGGACCGGCCAGCCAGCGCGCCATGGGCGGGCCAAAGCCACGCTTGGGACGGTACACCAGCAGCTCGGGCAGGTAGCGTGCCAACAGATTCTTCAGAATGAGTTTGTGTTCGCCATCGCGGTACTTCAGGTGCTGCGGCAGGCGCCAGGCCAGGCGCACCACCTCCATGTCCAGCAACGGCGCACGGGTTTCAACGCCCGCCGCCATGCCCGCGCGATCAACCTTGGCAAGGATGCCCTCGGCCAGGTCCATGCGGAAATCCAGCAGCTGGATGCGCGCCTCGGCCGGCAGCGCCGTGTCCTGCTGCTGGAAGATCGTCAGCGGCTCACGCGCACCCAGCACTACCTGCGCCGGCTGCCGCCAGCGGGTCACGCGCTGCAGGTAATGCCCCTCCACATCGTTGGCAGCCACCTCGGCCACCAGCGCACGCCAGCCCCCCAGGCGGCCGCGCTCGGGATTCATCCGGTTGCCGCTGCGTCGCGCCAGGTCCCGCACCCAATCCGGCAAGCCACCGCACAGTCGCGCAATGCGCAGCGCGCGGCCGTAGCTGGGGTGACCGAAGAACAGCTCATCGCCGCCGTCACCGGTCAGCGCGACCGGCTTGCGCGCCCCCAGCAGTTCACTGGCCAGCAACGTCGGCAGCTGCGAGGCGTCGGCGAACGGCTCGCACCAGACCTGCGGCAGCCGCTGAAGCAGGTCCAGTCCCTGGCGCGCGTCCATCCGGTGCAGGTGGTGCTGCACGCCGAGATGCCGCGCGACCTGCGAGGCCCAGTCGCTCTCGTCATGGCCGGGATCGTCGAAACCGACCGTCCATGCCTCGATCGGGAGGGTCGACTGCGCCTGCATCATCGCGGTCACCAGCGACGAGTCGGTGCCACCGGACAGGAACGCGCCGCAGGCCAGTGGCGAATGCATGCGTGCGGCAATGGCCTTCTGCAGTACCGTCTCCAGCTGGTCGGTAGCCTGCTCCAGGCTGGGTGCCGGCCGCAGGGATTCCTGCAGTGCGCTGTGCATCGCATCGCGTGCGCACCAGTAGCGTGAGCCGCCCTGGGCGGCCTGGCTGGAACCGCCAGCCGCATGGTCATTCAGATCGATGCGCAGCGTCGCGCCGGCCACCAGCTTGTGGATACCGCGGTAGATGGTGTGTGGTGCCGGCACATAGTCATGGCGCAGCAGCAGGCTCAGCGCATCCTGGTCGATGCCAGGGGCAAATCCGGCGAAGGCCTGAAGCGCCTTCAACTCCGAGGCAAACAGGAACTGGCCCTGGTACCAACCGTAGTACAGCGGCCGCTCGCCGACCCGGTCGCGGGCCAGCCACAGTTCGCGCGCCTCCCGGTCCCACACACTGAAACCGAACGCGCCCTCGATGCGCGACAGCGCCCGCTCCACGCCCCATTCGACGATCGCCTGCAGCAGCAGCCGCGCATCGCTGCAACTGCGTGGCAGGTCGCGCAGCTGCGCCTGCACGTCACTGCGGTTGTACAGGCGGCCGTCCAGGCACAGCACGTAGCGACCGCAGTCCGAGCTCAGCGGCTGTAATGGCGTATCGGTGGGCGCCCGGCAGTGGCCCAGTGCCAGGCCGGCCCCGGCGTCGGTCCAGTAGCCAATGCGGCCCCGGCCGCGCTGCTGCAGGGCGCGCAGCATCGGTGCCAGGCGCTGCAGCAGGTGTTCGTCCTCGGCAGGTGGCAGCCAGGCCCCGACCACGCCACTCATCGGGCACCTCTGCAGCGGCAGCGGCGGGACGGGTTCAGCAGGTAGAGGGCGGGCGACATGGGAACGGCACGCGGAGCGGAGGAGACTCCATGCTCTGCGCCCTGACGGCCCCGCGTCAGTCGCGTTGCTGTCAGCGATGGTCACCAGACGTATCACGAAGGTAACGTTTTGTAACAGCCTTAGGCTATGCTCAACGCCAAGCTGTTGCCAGGCCTGGAGTGCGGCCCCAGCGCCAGCAACCCCGGCTGAATGGCGCCCACCCGCTGGACCCGGGCGGCCCGCAGGCTGGGATAGCATCGCCGCGCTCGTGCCGTGGCGGTACGTTTGCGTCCACGGAGGCCTTGGAAATGCTGGATATCGTACTGGTCGAAGACGATGCCCGCCTGGGAACGATGGTCAGTGACTACCTGCAGCGGCATGGCTACCAGGTCGCCCATGAACGCAGCGGCGAGCGGGCAGTGGCCCGGATCCTGGCGGAAAAGCCGGCGCTGGTCCTGCTCGATGTCGGCCTGCCCGACCAGGATGGTTTCGAAGTGTGTCGGCAGATCCGGCCCCACTATGACGGCATCATCTGCGTGCTGACCGCCCGCACCGACAACATCGACCAGGTGCTGGGCCTGGAACTGGGGGCCGACGATTACATCGGCAAACCGATCGAACCGAGGGTGCTGCTGGCCCGGCTGCGTGCCCACCTGCGCCGCCACCGCCGGGTCGAGCCACGTGACGGCAGCCTGCGCTTCGGCGAGCTGAACATCGACCCTTCCACCCGCAACGTACACCTGCAGGGCGGCCTGCTGGAGCTCACCACGGCCGAGTTCGACCTGCTGTTCCTGCTGGCCAGCAACGCCGGCCAGATCCTGGACCGCGATGCGCTGCTGCGCGGCCTGCGCGGGATCGCCTTCGACGGCCTGGACCGCTCGATCGATGCCCGCATCTCGCGCCTGCGCCGCAAGCTGGGCGACAACCCGGAGCAGCCAGAACGGATCAAGACCGTTCGCGGCCGCGGCTACCTGTTCAGCCGCTCGGCATGGGGATGACGCGCACGCCGTCGGCGATGCGCGGCCACGCCTTCCACTTCCTGCGCTACGGCATCGGCTTCCTGCTCGCCCATCTGTTGCTGATCGTGCTGGGCCTGTGGGCCTGGGATGCCCTGCTGGAAGACCGCACCGAAGCCGGCCTGCAGGCCGAGATGCGCGGCACGCACGCGCTGCTGCAGCATCGCTTCGCCGAAACCCCGCGTGAACAGTGGCCGGCGCTGGCCCGCGAACTCGACGCTGATTTCGCCTATGCCCTACGCCTGGTTCCTTTGGCCGAGGCGGTGAAGGCGCTGCAGTCCAGCCAGCGACCGCCATTCAACAACGGCCGGGTGCAGATCGACCTGAAGCACATGCGCAGCCTGCAGCGCATCGGTGACAGCGACTACGCGCTGATGCTGGGGCCGCTGGACGAAGCGCTGCCTGACGAAAGCTGGCAGGACAGCGAAGTCTCCGGCGTGGCGATCCTGCTGCTGATCCTGATGGTGGCGGTGGCACTGCCGATGTACGTGATGGTCTACCGGCTGTGGCGCGACGTCTCGCAGCTGGCCCAGGCGGCGCGGCGGATGCGCGACGGCCAGCTGGACACGCGTGCGCCGCGCGCCGGCACCGCACTGGTGCGGCCGCTGGCCAATGCCTTCAACCACATGGCCGAGCAGCTGCAGCAACTGCTGGAAAGCCAGCGGGTGCTCGCGCAGGCGGTGGCGCACGAAGTCCGCACGCCGTTGGCACGGATGCGTTTCGGCCTGGCCGAGCTGGAAGACAGCGCACTCGACGACGTGCAGCGCGATGCGCTGGGCGGCCTGCGCACCGATGTGGATCGGCTGCAGCACCTGACCGACGCCGGCGTCGAGTACGCCGCACTGGGTCGCTGCCATCAGCTGACCCGCCAGCGCCTGCAGCTGGCGGCGCTGGTGCGCGGCGTGGTCGCCCAGTTCGCGCCGCTGCCGGTGCCGGTGCAGCAGGCGCTGTCGCCGGTGGGCCTGGTCAACGTCAACCGGCACATGCTGGAGCTGGCACTGCGCAACCTGCTCGGCAATGCATTGCGTTACGCGCGCCGGCAGATCCGTATTGCCAGCACCGCCAATGACGGCTGGCTGTGCCTGCAGGTGGAGGACGACGGCCCCGGCATCGCACCCGAACTGCGCGGCCAGGTACTGCAACCCTATGTGCGGCTGGACCCGGGCAGCCCCGGCTTCGGCCTCGGCCTGGCGCTGGTGCAGGTGGTGGCCGACAAGCATGGCGGCCACGTTGAAGTGACCGACTCCGAACTGGGAGGTGCGTGCATCCGCCTGAAACTGCCGCTGGAAAGCGGCGGTGCGGTGACGGGCGAACCGGCCTGCTAGGCCGCCGGTTCGGCGCGTGGCAGGGCAAACACGAACAACGCGCCGCTCGCGCTGTCACGCAGTTCGATCCTGCGCCCATGCAGCTGCACGATGCGCTGCACGATCAGCAGGCCCAGCCCGCCGTTCTCGCCGCGCCGTGCCCCCAGCGCGGCCGGTGCCTGGAACAGGTGGGTGCGCAGCGCTGGCGCCACCCCGGGGCCATCATCGGCCACGCTGACCTCCACGCTGTCATCGGTTGCGCGCAGGCGCACCTCGATCTGCCCACCCTCGGGTGCATGCCGCAGCGCGTTGTCGAGCAGGTTGGTCAGCACCCGCTCGACCAGGCCCAGATCGGCACGCACCAGCGGCAGGCCGGGCGGGAACTCGGCGTGCAGGTGCTGGTTGCGCGCCTGCGCCGCCAGCTCGAATTTCTGCAGCACATCCTGCAGCAGTTCCGGTAATGCGAACACCTCCCACTCCAGACGTACTTCGCCGTGCTCCAGTCGCGCCAGCTCGAACAGCGCGCGCGCCAGCCGGCCGACCTTGGCACTCTGTGCCAGCGCGATGCCGAGGTAGCGGCGCCGCTCGTCCGGCGACAGCGTGGCGTCCTTCAACGCCAGTGTTTCCAGGTAGCCATGCAGCGACGACAACGGCGTACGCAGGTCATGCGAGATGTTGGCGACCAGCTCGCGGCGCTGCAGATCCTGCTGGCGCAGCTGCTGCCACTGCTCGCCCAACCGTTGCGCCATCTGCGCATGCGCATGTTCGAGGATCACCAGTTCATCGCGCTCACCCGGGCGCAGCGGCTCCGCCGGTGGCAGTGGCGTGGGTGCATCGATGTCGAAGGCCTGGATGCGCCGGGTCAGCCGCCGCAGCGGGCGTGTCACCCAGTAGAAGGCCACCAGCCCGGCCAGCAGGCCGAGGCCACCAACGAGTGCCACCGACCACAGCGTGGTGTTCCACTGGCTGCCGGCGGCGAGGTCGTCGGCCAGCATCTGCCGGTGCTCGCCCACCAGCACCACGTACACATAGCCGGCCTGGCGGCCCTGCACGATCAACGGTGCAGCACTGAACACCTTGCGGCCATCGGCGCTGCGCGGATCATCACCGAGGATCGGCAACGGTGCTCCCGCCAGCAGGCGGCGCAGCGGCGCCACGTCCACCCGGGTGCGCACCAGGTGCCCACTGGGCGCATCGTGGCCAAGGATGCGGCCCTGGTCGTCCAGCAGGTAGACCTCGACGCTGGGGTTGACCGCCATCAGCTGGCCGAACAGCGCGCGCACGGCGGCATCGCGCATGCCGCTGGTATCCATCAGCTCGCTGCGCTGGGCAATGTGCTCGGCCAGGCCCAGCGACAGCCGCTGTACCACCTCCTGCTCGTGGCGGGTGTTGGCCCGCATCTGCAGTGCAAGCAGCGCCATGCAGCACGCCAGCATCAGCGCAGCGGTAACCACCGCCAGCTTCTGCCACAGGTTCGGCTTGATCATGCCGCCGCCCCGGCCGGATCGACCAGCTTGTAGCCACGGCCCCACACCGTCAGCAACCGCCGCGGGTTGGCCGGGTCCGGCTCGATCTTGCTGCGCAGGCGATTGATATGGGTGTTGACCGTGTGTTCGTAGCCATCGTGCTGGTAACCCCAGACCTGGTTGAGCAGTTCCATGCGCGCGAACACCTGGTCCGGGTGACGGGCGAAGAACAGCAGCAGGTCGAATTCGCGCGGGGTCAGCTCCAGCGCGTTGCCATCCACCGAGGCGGTGCGCGCGACCGGATCCAGCTGCAGGCCGCCCAGTTCGATCGCGCCGGCATCGATGCGCGCGCTCTGCGCCATCGCCTCGGCGCGGCGCAGCAATGCGCGCACCCGCGCTACCAGTTCCGGCATCGAGAAGGGCTTTGCCAGATAATCGTCGGCGCCCAGTTCCAGGCCGACGATGCGCTGGGTTTCGCTGCCGCGCGCGCTGATGATGATGATCGGCACATAGCGCGCCATCGCGCGTGCACGCTGGCAGACCTGCAGGCCATCCACGCCGGGCAGCATCACGTCCAGCACCAATGCATCCCACGGACCTTCCTGCTCCAGCAGGCGCAGGCCGGCATCGCCGCTGGCGGCATGGGCCACGTCGTAGCCCTCATCGCCCAGGTGCATGCGCAGCAGGTCGGCGATGTGGGCATCGTCTTCAACGATCAGCACGCGTTTGGTCGACATCGGCAGCTCGGGGCCAGTGGGGAGGCTGGCAGCATTGTGGCGCGGGGCGGCCGCCGATACCTCACGAAAAATTGAATCCTGCGTGAGGATTCGTTGACCCGGGCGGGCGCAGCATGGCCCCGTCGCCCCTTCCCGGAGTCCGCCATGTCCCTGTCCCGCCGCCATCTGCTGGGCCTGGGTGGTGTTGCCACCGCTGCCGGCCTGCTCGGTCTGGGGGCCTGCAGCCGCGCCGCCCCGGCGGCCGCTGAAGCGCGCCCGCCGCGACAGTTCGAGGTCATGCACAGCGATGCCCAATGGCGCCAGCGGTTGACCCCGGCGCAGTACGCGGTACTGCGCCAGCAGGCCACCGAACGCCCCTGGAGCAGCCCGCTCAACAAGGAACACCGGCAAGGCACCTTCGCCTGCGCCGGCTGTGCACTGCCGCTGTTCTCCTCCTCCACCAAGTTCGAGAGCGGCACCGGCTGGCCCAGCTTCTGGGCACCGCTGCACAACGCCATCGGCGAAGACCGCGACGTGACCTTCGGGATGCTGCGGGTAGAGGTGCACTGCCGCCGCTGTGGTGGCCACCTTGGCCACGTGTTCAACGACGGCCCGCGCCCGACGGGGCTGCGCTACTGCATGAATGGTGCGGCGATGGTGTTCGTTCCCGGCGCCACGGACGGTACCGCCGACGGCTGGCGGGTGCCGGTCGGTTCTTCCCCTGCTTCCGGAGCCTGACGATGCTGCTGTTGCTGCTTGCCTACCTCGGCGGCGCGCTGACCCTGCTCAGCCCGTGCATCCTGCCGGTGCTGCCGTTCGTGTTCGCGCGTGCCGACCGCCCCTTCCTGCGCAGCACGCTGCCGTTGCTGCTGGGCATGGCGCTCACCTTCACCGTGGTCGCCAGCCTGGCTGCGGTGGGCAGCCAATGGGTGGCGCAGGCCAACCAGGTCGGACGCTGGGTCGCCCTGCTGCTGATGGCGCTGTTCGCGCTGGCACTGTTGTGGCCGCGACTGGCCGACCATCTGCTGGCGCCATTCCAGCGCGTCGGCGCACGGCTGAGCGCGCGTGCCGATGCGGCGGATGCCGCGGGGCACGGCGGCGCGTGGACCTCGCTGCTGATCGGCGTCGCCACCGGCCTGCTGTGGGCGCCCTGCGCGGGGCCGATCCTCGGCCTCGTGCTGACCGGTGCCGCCCTGCATGGCGCCAGTGCCGGTACCAGTGCGCTGCTGCTGGCGTATGCGCTGGGTGCGATCAGCGCGCTGGCGCTGGCGGTATGGGTAGGTGGCCGCGTGTTCCGCGCGCTGCAGGCGCGGCTTGGGCTGGGCGACGTACTGCGCAAGGTGCTGGGCGTAGCCGCGCTGCTGGCGGTGGTGGCGATTGGTCTGGGCTGGGATACCGGCCTGCTCACCCGTCTTTCGACGGTCAGCACCGCACGCATCGAGCAGGGCCTGCTGGATGCGGTACCCGGTGCGCAGCCGGCGGCACCGCCGATGATGATGATGGCCGGTGCCAACGCCGCAGCCGATGCACCGCTGCCGGTGGAAGGCACCCTGCCCGCGCTGGACGGCGCCACCGGCTGGCTCAACAGCCCACCGCTGACGGCCCAGCAGCTGCGCGGCAAGGTGGTACTGGTCGATTTCTGGACGTACTCCTGCATCAACTGCCTGCGCGCGATGCCGTTCGTGCACGAATGGGAACGCCGCTACCGTGACCACGGCCTGGTGGTGATCGGCATACACACGCCGGAGTTCGCCTTCGAGCGTAACCCACGCAACGTGATGAAGGCGGTGCAGCAGCTGAAGGTCGAGTACCCGGTGGCGCTCGACAACCAGTACACGATCTGGCGCGCGTTCAACAACCGCTACTGGCCGGCGCAGTACTTCGTCGATGCGCAGGGCAACATCCGCGGCCACCAGTTCGGCGAAGGCAACTACGCGCGCTCGGAACAGGTGATCCGTCGCCTGCTGGCCGAAGCCGGGCAGACGAACCTGCCGCCACCGGCCGATCCCGCTGCCGCCGACCTGAAGGGCGTGGCCGTGCAGGCCGACATGGGCAACCTGCGCTCGCCGGAAACCTACCTCGGCCACGCCCGTGCCGAGCAGTTCGCCTCACCCGGCGGACAGCGCAGCGACAGCGCGTTCGACTACACGCTGCCGACCACCCTGGCGTTGAACCAGTGGGGACTGTCCGGCCACTGGACCATTACCGACGAGGCCGCAGAGCTGCAGCGGGCCGGTGGCCGCATTGCCTTCCAGTTCCATGCGCGCGACCTGCACCTGGTGCTGGCACCGACCCGCGACGGCACGCCGGTGCGCTTTCGCGTCTGGCTGGACGGCAAGCCGCTGCCCGCCGCCGATGCCGGCAGTGATGTCGGCGCCGATGGCAGTGGCGTGGTCGACGAGCACCGCCTGTACCAGTTGGTGCGCCAGCGCGTCACGGTCGGCCCGCACCGCTTCGAGATCGAGTTCCTCGACGCGGGCGTGCAGGCCTATGCCTTCACCTTCGGTTGAACCGGGAGGACACGATGAAACTCTCCTTTGAACAGGGCATCGCCGCCGGTGTTGCAGGTCTGGTGGCCACGGCATTGATCGCCGGTGTGCTACTCGTTGACCACGGCGCCATCGCGGCACCGCTCGAAGCCAGCGCGCAGACCCAGGCACTACCGGCACCCACGGGCGATGCGGCGTTCCGCGATGACGCGACCCACGCCAGCGTGGTGTTCGCCGGCGGTTGCTTCTGGGGCGTGCAGGGCGTGTTCCAGCACGTCAAGGGCGTGAGCAATGCGGTGTCCGGCTACATCGGCGGCAGCGCCGCCGACGCGCGTTACGAGCGGGTCAGCAGCGGCCAGACCGGCCACGCCGAAGCAGTGAAGATCGACTACGACCCGCGCCAGGTCAGCTACGGGCAGTTGATGCAGGTGTTCTTCTCGGTGGCACACGACCCGACCCAGCTCAACCGCCAGGGGCCGGACCACGGCAGCCAGTATCGATCGGCAATCTTCACCGATGACGCCCGCCAGCAGGCTGCCAGCCGCGCCTACATCGCCCAGCTCGGCCAGGCCGGCAGCTACCGCGCGCCGATCGTCACCCAGCTGGTCAGCGGCCAGCGCTTCTACCCGGCCGAAAGCTACCACCAGAACTACATGACCAACTACCCGCAGGCGGCCTACATCCGCTACTACGACGCACCGAAGCTTGCGGCGCTGGGCAAGCAGTTCCCGGCGTTGTACCGGCGCGAGGCGACGCTGGTGCCGATGCGGTAGCCGGCATTCCCCCGTGGGCTGACCGACGCTCGACGGTGCTCTCTGTAGAGCCGAGCCCACGCTCGGCTGCTGTTGGCGGAAGTGCAGCCGAGCATGGGCTCGGCTCTACACACAGAAAAAGACGCACGGCCATCCAGCCGTGCGTTTGGGAAGTATCGGCCGTGCCCCGATCAGGCCCGGCCGACAACGACATGCTAGGCTCGCCATCATCATGGGTACAGCACCAGATGGCGGGATATTCGATGGATACAGATGACCAGGCCTCGATGATTCCCCCCCGCTATCAACGGCTGTCGGATGAGTTGGCCGAAGCCATTCATGGTGGCCGCCTTCCGGTCGGCAGCCGCCTGCCTTCGCTGCGGCAGATGGCCCTGCAGCGCAGGCTCAGCCTGAACACGGTGATTGCCGCCTATCGCCAGCTGGAAGATGCCGGACTGGTGATTCCGCGGCCGAAGGCGGGCTTCGAAGTCGCGCCGCGGCTGTCGGTGCCGGAGCGTTCGCTGCGCGACACCCCATCCGCGCCCACCGCGCCGCTGCAGCAGGTGCTGATGGCCCGGGTACTGGAAGCACAGCGCCGCCCGGGTGTGGTCGATCTGGCCTTCGCCGGCCCACGTGGTCGCCAGTTCTATCCCGGCGCGCAGCTGGCCCGGCATACCGCGCAGGTGCTGCGCCACGGCCAGCAGACGGTGGAGACCTACGCGAGACCCAACGGCTCCCCCCGGCTGCTGGCACAGATCGTGCGCCGCAGTCCGCGCATGGGGCTGCACACCCACGCCGAGCGACTCCTGCTGACCCATGGTGCGATGGAAGCCCTGCAGCTGGCGTTGCGCGCGGTCACCCAGCCCGGTGACGCGGTGGGCATTGAGGCGCCGTCCTACTTCAACCTGTATCCGTTGCTGGCCAACCTCGGCCTGCAGGCCATCGAGTTGCCCACCCACCCGCAGCACGGACTGAACGTGGATGCACTGGATGCGCTGCTGGAGCACAGGCCGCTGGCCGCACTGGTGGTGATGCCGACCGTGCACAACCCGCTCGGCTGCACCATGCCGACCGCCGCCAAACAACGCCTGGCCGAGCTGGTCAACGCACGGCAGCTGCCGCTGATCGAGGATGCGGTGTACGCCGAGCTGCAGTTCTGCGAACCGCCGGCACCCTTGCTGAAAGCCTTCGATCGCGATGGCTGGGTGATGGTGGTCGGTGGCTTCTCAAAGACACTGGCGCCGGATTACCGCATCGGCTGGCTGGATGGCGGCCGCTTCGCAGAGCGCATCGCACTGCTGAAGTTCCAGTCCACCGGCGGCGAGCCGCAGCTGCTCGGCGATGCGGTGGCCGCGTATCTGGAAGCAGGCAGCTACGAGCACCATCTGCACCGCATGCGCCGCCTGTACCGCGAACAGGTCGGGCGGCTGCGCCAGCTGGTGGCCGAACACTTCCCGGCCGGCACCCGCGCCACCGAACCGCAGGGCGGCTTCCTGCTGTGGCTGGAACTGCCGGGCGTGGACACGCGCGAGCTGTTCGAGCGAGCGCTGCTGGAGGACATCGTGTTCATGCCGGGCCAGGTGTACTCGCGCGGCGCACGCTACCGCCACTGCCTGCGGCTGTCGTGCTGCCAGAGCCTGGATGCGCGCTTCATCGGTGCGGTGGAGCGGCTGGGTGCGATCGCACGGGAGCTGGCGGCTGCAGCACGGTAGTGCCGGCCGCTGGCCGGCAACTGCATGGACGTGATTCATCGAGGTTGCCGGCCAGCGGCCGGCACTACCCCAGGTCGTCGAACAGATGCGCGCTCAACGCTTCACCATCCGCCCCCGGCAGATGCGGCAGCCGTCCCCAGCACGGCATCGGCAGGCGCTGCTGCAGCGTGGCGATGTTCTCGTCCTGGCGCTGCATCGCAGGATCAATGTGGTTGCCGATCCAGCCCAGGCGGTCCACGCCGCTGGCCTGCAGTGATTGCGCAGTCAACCGCGCATGGTTGACGCAGCCAAGCCGCATGCCCACCACCAGCAGCACCGGCAGCTGCAGCGCACGCACCAGGTCGAGCTGGTCCAGCGTGGCCGAGACCGGCGCCAGCCAACCGCCCACGCCCTCCACCACGACGATATCGGCCTTCGCGCGCAGGCGTTCGAACGCGGCCACGATCGGCGCCAGTTCCACCTGCACGCCGTCCTCGGCCGCCGACAGCTCCGGTGCCAGCGGCTGCCGCAGCGCATACGGGTTCAGGTCGGCATAGTCCGGCACCGGCCAGCTGGCCGCCTGCAGTGCCAGCGCGTCCTCGTTGCGCAGGCCCTGCCCCAGGTCTTCGCTGCCACTGGCCACCGGCTTCATGCCGACCGCACGCAGGCCGCGCCGGCGCAGCGCATGCAGCAGCGCAGTGCTGGCCGCGGTCTTGCCGATTTCGGTGTCGGTGCCGGTAACGAACAGGGCGGGCGGCAGCGTGGCAGGCAACGGCATCGATGGGCTCCAACAGGGCAACAGAGCGTGCATTATCGCCGGCCCGTCGCGCTTGCTAGACTGCGGGCATGTTCGCCAATGCCTCGCTCACCGGCAGCAAGCCGGAACAATACGCCCAGCTGCTGGAACAGGCCCGTGGCCTGGTCTACGCCGAGTCCGACCGCATCGCCAACGCGGCCAACCTCTCCGCACTGGTCTACCACGCCCTGCCCGACCTGAACTGGGTGGGCTTCTACCTGTACGACGGCAAGGAACTGGTGGTCGGCCCGTTCCAGGGCCTGCCGGCCTGCGTGCGCATCCCGCTGGACAAGGGCGTGTGCGGTGCCGCCGCCAGCCAGCGAGTCACCCAGCGCGTGGAGGATGTCGACGCCTTCCCCGGCCACATCGCCTGTGATTCGGCCTCGCGTTCGGAGCTGGTGGTGCCGCTGCTGCGCGGCGATGAACTGATCGGCGTGTTCGACATCGACAGCCCGAAGGTGGGCCGCTTCGATGCCGACGACCAGGCCGGCCTGGAAGCCATCGCCCGCGTGTTCGTCGAGGCGCTGGGATGAACGCACCCAAGCTGCGCAACATCGGCCCCAAGAGCGCGGCCTGGCTGCGCCAGGTCGGCCTGCGCAGCCGCGACGACCTGGTCGCGATCGGAGCGGTCGGTGCCTTCGTCAAGGTCAAGCGTGCCGGCTTCAAGCCCAGCCTGAACCTGCTGTACTCGCTGGAAGGTGCGTTGCTGGACTGCCACTGGCAGGAACTGAGCGAGCCGCAGCGCGATGCGCTGGTACACGACTATGAAGCGCGCATCGCCGCGCATCCGCTGAAGGCGGCCGGCCCGGCGTCGGGCCCGGTGCATGAGCAGCGCTTCGATGCCGACGATGACGCGGAAGACAGCGTTGCCGAGGATGCGGACGAGGATTGACGGCTTGGTAGTGCCGGCCGCTGGCCGGCAACTGCATGATCTTCGCAGCGTTCCCGAGGCTGCCGGCGAGCGGCCGGCACGACCGAGGGGTTACGGCTGCTGCAGCTCCAGCAGCTCGCCCACCAGCCCGACCTCACCGCGCCCCAGCCATACCCGCAGGCGCGTGCCATGGTCGATGCGCAGCGCCCAGCACAGCGACATCGGCAGGCCGCAGACCTGCGACAGCACCATGCGCAGCGGGCCACCATGGCTGACCACCAGCGTCGGCACCGGATCGTCCTCATCGAGCAGGCGATCGAGCGCGCGCGCGATGCGCCGCTCGAAATGACCCCAGCTCTCGCCGTTCGGCGGCGGGAACGCATGCGGGTCAGCATGGAAGGCAGCCAGTGCATCCTCCGGCAGGTCGAACAGCGACTGCCCGTCCCAATCGCCGAAATCCAGTTCTTCCCATTCCTCGTCCGCTTCCACGTCCAGCCCGCGCGGCGTGGCCAGCGCCATTGCCGTGTGCAGCGCGCGCAGCCGCGGCGAACTGATCACCCGCTCCCAGGGCTGCGCGGCGTAGGCGTCGACCAGTTCCTGCGGCAGGCGGGCCAGCTGCGGTGGATCGTTGCGGCCATCGAGGAACTCATCGCGACCGTTGCCGGCATGGCGGACCAGGTCGAGGATCATGCGTGCGTTCCGTACAGGCAACGCGGGGACAGCGGGAAACGGGCGGACATCGGCAACGGCACCACGGGATCGAGGGACCATTCTAAGGGCACAGCAAAGGCAGTCGAGCAGGCGCGACGCAACGGGACTGCCTGCGATGCCGTAGACTGCGCGCACTTCCAGGTGACCTGCGGCCACGGCCGGCAGGTTGAAACGGGAAGCCGGTGACGCGTGATTCCACGCCAGGCCGGCGCTGCCCCCGCAACGGTAAGCACGTCAGTTCCAGGCTACACCGCCACTGTGCCGCAGGCATGGGAAGGCGCCTGGACGGTGGCCCCAAGCCACCCGGCGGCAAGCCCGGAGACCGGCCCGGAAGCCTCACGTCGCGATGCGGTGGGCATGGCGCTGGATGACCGCAGCCTGCGCTGCGGCGTCGGCGCATGCCTGCCTTCGCGGCTCCTCCCCTTCGCCACGCGGGCGTGCGTGGCACCTGGAGTCCCCCATGAAGCTGCAGTCCCGAATGCTGTCCCTGGCCGTGCTGGCCACCCTGCCCGCGCTGGCCCAGGCCGCCGATGACACCACTGCGCTCGACCAGATCCTGGTCACCGCCACCCGCACCCCGATCGCGCTGCAGGACAGTATCGCGCCGGCGCAGGTGATCGACCGCGCGCAGATCGAATCCAGCCAGGCCACCTCGCTGCAGGAGCTGCTGCGCGGCCGCGCCGGCATCAACCTGACCAATGCCGGCGGCCTCGGCAAGCAGAGCTCGCTGTTCCTGCGCGGCACCAACTCGGGCCACACCGTGGTGCTGGTCGACGGCGTGCGCATCAACAGTGCCGACCTCGGCCTGGCCATGTACCAGGACCTGCCGCTGGCGCAGATCGAGCGCGTCGAAATCGTTCGCGGCCCGCAGTCCAGTCTGTACGGTGCCGACGCCATCGGTGGCGTGATCCAGATCTTCACCCGCCGCAACCAGGGCGATTTCGCCCCGCACTTCCAGCTTGGCGGTGGCAGCAACGGCCTGCGTGAAGTAAGCGGTGGCATTGGCGGCGATACCGAACGCGGCTGGTTCGGTGCGGATATCGCCTACCAGCATTCCGATGGCATCGACGCCTGCCGCGGCTCGGCCACGCTGTTCGCCGCGGGCTGCTTTGCCGACGAGCATGACCGCGACGGCTACCGCAACCTGTCCAAGAGCCTGCGCGGTGGCTACACCTTCAACGACCAATGGAACGTGGAAGGCAGTGCATTGCGTGCCGACGGAAAGAACCATTACGACGGCTACTACAACTATTCGGAAACCCGCCAGCAGGTGCTGTCCGGCAAGCTGCGCTACACCCCGTCCGAACGCCTGGCGTTCACCGCCAATGTCGGCCGCAGTGACAACGAGTCGGACAACTTCGGCGACTTCGATGCCCGTGGCAGCGCCCAGACCCATCGTGACAGCGCCTCGCTGCAGGGCGACTTCGGCATGGCCGAAGGCCAGCTGCTGAGCACCGGCGTGGACTGGAGCGAAGACAACCTGGATGGCAGCAGCGCCGGGTACCTCGTCGACAGCCGCCGCAACACCGGCGTGTTCGTGCAGTACCAGGGCCGCTTCGGCCGCCACCAGCTGCAGGTCAGCGCACGCAACGACGACAACCAGCAGTTCGGCAACCACGCCACCGGCAGCGCCGGCTGGGCGATGGAACTGGGCCACGGCCTGCGCCTCAACGCCAGCTATGGCACCGCGTTCAAGGCGCCGACCTTCAGCGATCTGTACGACCCGTGGAGCGGCGTGCCGACGTTGAACCCGGAGAAGTCCAAGAGCGCCAACCTGGGCGTTTCGCAGCAGGGACAGGGCTGGCACTGGGGCCTGGACGTATATGAAACCCGCATCGATGATCTGATTACCTACGATGCGGCGACCTTCAGGATGCAGCAAGTGGAGAAGGCCCGCATCCGCGGCGCCGAACTGACCGGTGGCGTGCTGCTGGCCGGCTTCGACATCAACGCACAGCTCAGCTACACCGACCCGCGCAACCGTACCCATGGCAGCACCCAGTTCGACAACTGGCTGCCGCGCCGCGCGCAGCAGACCGCACGCCTGGACATCGACCGCCGCTTCGGCGACTTCCGCGCCGGTCTGACGGTTCAGGGTTCAGGCAAGCGTTATGACAATGCGGCCAACACGATAAAGGTCGGCGGTTACAGTACGCTGGACCTGCGCGCCGAGTACGCGCTGACGCCGTCGTGGACGCTGCTGGCGCGTGCCGCCAATGTGTTCAATCGCCGCTACGAGACCGTGGCGTGGTTCAACCAGCCCGGCCGCGAGTACCAGCTGAGCGTGCGTTACCAGCCGAAATGAAGGCGCGCGCCGGGCATCGCCCGGCGCCTCCTGATGCCATCGACGCATGGCGTCGATCTACTGTAGAGCCGAGCCCATGCTCGGCTCACGCAATGAAGCAACCGAGCGTGGGCTCGGCTCTACACCCGAACGCCCGCGGCCAACCCCGGCAACTCACGCAGGTCGTCGATCACCGCCACCGCCTGTGCGGTGGCCAGGTCCAGGCCACGCGGATAACCGTAACGCACCAGTGCGATCGGCATGCCCGCATCTTCGGCGGCGCGGTAGTCGGTCAACGAATCTCCCACCATCAGGCACGCCTCCACCGGCAGCGCGAAATGCGCGGCGATGTGCCGCAGCGGTTCGCCACTGGGCTTGCGCTGCGGCAGCGAATCACCGCCCAGTATCAGCGCGAACGCATCACCAATGCCCAGGTGCTGCAGCAGCGGCGGCACCAGTGCTTCGGGCTTGTTGGTGCAGATCGCCAGTGGCACGTCGCGCGCGCGCAGCTGCGCCAGTGCGTCGGCCACGCCATCGAACAGGCGCGGGCTGCGCAGCAGGCATTCACGGTAGTGCACCATGAACACCGGCATCACTTCCGCCAGGTCGACCTCGCGGCCTGCCGCATGCACGGCCTGTTCGACCAGGCGGCGCACACCGTCGCCGATCCAGCCGAGCACGGTGGCTTCCGGCACGCGTGCCATGCCGATGTCCTCCAGCGTGCGGTTCAGCGCTTCGGCGATATCAGCTGCGCTGTCGACCAGCGTGCCATCAAGGTCGAACACGACCAGTGGATAGGGATACGACAAGGAACGGCACCTGCACGACGTGGGCCCCCCATTGTACGCCGCTGGTTTCCGCGCCGATCCGCCTCAACCGATCCGGCGCGCTCGGGTGGCCAGGAAGGTGGGAAGATAACGGTCGATCAGGAAGCGCGGCCGCGGCTGCCAGTCTTCCATGAAGCGATCGATGACGAAGCCGGCATCCAGCTGGCCACCAATCAGCTCGGTCAGGCTGTGGCCAAAGGTCAATGCGTCGCCACGGGCCAGCTTCGCCTCGCGTTCGGCTTGCGGCAGGTCTTCCAGGTCCGAATAGGGAATGGCGTACTGCGGACGGATCAGGCCCTGTGCATCCAGCTGCGGATCGCGCGCACCCACGAACAGCACCGGATTGTAGAAACTGGCCATCAGCATGCCATCGCGCGCCAGCACGCGGCGGCATTCAGTCCATACCGGGCGCACGTCAGGGACGTAGAGGTTCGAGATCGGGTGGAACACCACATCGAAACTGTCATTGGCAAACACGTGCAGGTCGCGCATGTCACCCTGCACGGTGCGCAGCTGCAGGCCATCGCGCGCGGCGACCGCGCGGTCCTGTTCAAGCTGCCCGTCGGAGAGGTCGAACACGGTGACATCGGCGCCAGCGGCAGCAAGCACCGGTGCCTGTTGGCCACCACCCGAGGCCAGGCACAGGATGCGACGGCCGCGCACGTCGCCCATCCAGTCCAGCGGCAACGCGCGCGGCGTCAGGTGCACCTGCCAGCGGCCTGCGCGCGCGGCAGCAATCGTTGAGCTTTCCACCGGGCGCGACCATTCGCGCGCTTCACTGGCCTGGCGGTCCCAGGCAGCACGGTTGTGGTCGATCAAGGCCTGTCCATGGTTCATGTGTCCTCCGTGCCCGGCGGGCGCCAATCCAGATCCTGGAAGGCCGGGCTGGCGAAACACTCGGCCAGGTAGTCCAGGAATCGCCGCATGATAGCGGGCTGCTGTCGCCTTGACGCGTACACGGCATGAATGCCGAGCTCGTCCAGACTGAATTCGGGCAGCAGTTCGACCAGTTCGCCACTGCGCAGCATCGGCGCCACCTGGTAGGTCGGCAGCATGGCGATACCGGCACCGGCCCGCACCGCCTCCAGCAGCAGCGATGCCTCGTTGGCACTGATGTTGCCGCCCACAGCCACCGACAGCGAACGGCCATCGCGGTGCAGGTGCCACAGGCTCTTGCCGACGTAGTGGTGGGTCAGGCAGTTGTGCGCGGCCAGGTGTTCGGGAGCGGTTGGCGTACCGCGCGCCTCCAGGTAGGACGGCGTCGCGCACAGCACCGAGCGGCAGGTCGCCAGCCGCCGTGCGATCAGGCTGGGATCGATCTGGCGCGCGATGCGCACGGCCAGGTCCACCCGTTCTTCCACCAGGTTCACGGTGCGGTCGACCAGCAGCAGTTCGATGCGCGCGGCAGGATGGCGCGCGACGAAACCGGCCACCGCTCGTGCCAGGTGGCTCTGCCCGAACGAAACGCTGGCGGTCACCCGCAGCGTGCCGTGCGGTTCGGGATCATCGCTGGCCAGCTCGCCCTGCAGTTCCTCACTTATCGCCAGCATCTGCCGGCAGCGCGTCAGCGCCGCGTCGCCGGGGCCGGTCAGGCTGACCCGCCGTGTGGTCCGGTGCAGCAGGCGTGCGCCCAGCCAGCCCTCGACCTCGGCCAGGTAGCGGCTGACCATCGCCCGTGACATGTCCAGCACCTCTGCCGCTGCGGTCAGGCTGCCGCGCTCGGCCACCTCGACGAACACGGTCATGGCGGTCAATCGGTCCATATGCTCGATCCATGCAACAAACAAGTGCGTTATACGCTGTTTTTCGAGCGACTGCAGCGGCCTACAGTGGCCGCGTCCCCCCCACACCGCCCCACGGAGTCCTGCCATGAAGATCGCCCTCGTCGGTTCCACCGGCAACATCGGCCGCCAGATCGCCCGCCACGCGCTGGCGAACGGCCACGAACTCACTGTCATCGTGCGCAGCGCGCAGGATCTTCCGGCCGAACTGGCCGGCGTCCATCCGGTGGTCGCCTCGCTGGACGACCAGGACGCGCTGGTCGCCGCCATCGCCGGCCACGACGTGCTGGCCAGCGCCTACGGCCCACGCCCGGGCGATGACATCGGCCGCGTCGGCGAGGTGGCCGCACAGCTGGCCGCGGCCGCGCGCAAGGCCGGTGTACCGCGCCTGGTGGTGGTCGGCGGTGCCGGCAGCCTGGAAGTCGCACCCGGCGTGCAGCTGGTCGATACCCCCACCTTCCCGGAGGCCTACAAGCCATACGCGCTGGCCCATCGAGAAGCCTTCAATCGACTGCAGGCGGTGGACGACCTGGACTGGACCTTCTTCTCGCCGGCCGCCGAAATCGGCCCGGGCGAAGAGCGTGGCCATTACCGCGTGCAGCCCAGGGCCTTCCTGGCCGACGCCAGCGGCCACAGCCGCATCAGTTATGCCGACTACGGCGCCGCGTTCGTCGCCGAGCTGGAAGCGCACGCGTACCCGAAGCAGATCATCACCGCCGCGTACTGATCCACGCACGTCCCATGTAGAGCCAAGCCCGCGCTCGGCTCTACGCGAACATGCAGCCGGGCATTGGCCCGGCTCTAGACAAGGAATTCCCATGCGTACCGCTGCCCTGCTGCTTCCCCTCGCCCTGGCCGCCACTTTCACCAGTGCGCCGCTGCTGGCCGCACCGGCCACCGCGGCGCCGACCACCGCGACGAAATCCCAACTGCACCTGCAGACCTTCCATCCCGGCCCGCAGGCGATGTTCTCGGTATCCTCGGTGCTGATCGAAGGCCGCCATGACGCGATCCTGGTCAACGCGCAGTTCGGCGCCAGCGACGCACGCAAGCTGGTCGAACGGATCCGCGCCAGTGGCAAGCAGCTGACCACGATCTACATCAGCCACGGCGATCCGGACTACTACTTCGGCCTGGCCACCCTGCAGGATGCCTTCCCGCAGGCACGCATCGTCGCCACTGCGCAGACCGTCGCCCACATCCAGCAGACCCAGGCCGGCAAGCTGGCCTACTGGGGACCGAAGATGGGTGCCGACGTGCCGGCACGCATCGTGGTGCCGCAGGTACTGGACGGCGATGCCCTGCAGCTGGAAGGCCAGCGCCTGCCGTTGATCGGCCTGGATGGCCCGACCCCGGACCGCACGGTGCTGTGGGTACCGTCGCTGCGCGCGATCGTCGGCGGCATTCCGGTGGTGGCCGGTGAGCACGTGTGGATGGCCGACACGCAGACGCCGAAGTCGCACACCGACTGGCTGCAGACCCTGCAGCAGCTGCAGGCGCTGAAGCCGAAGGTGGTGGTGCCGGGGCATTACGCGCCAGGTGCGGCGCTGGATGCCAGTGCACTGCGCTTCACTGCGGACTACATCCGCACGTTCGATATCGAAGCGGCAAAGGCGAAGGACAGTGCGGCGCTGGTGCAGGCAATGCAGTCGCGCTACCCGAAGCTGGATGGCGTCGCATCGCTGGAGCTGAGCGCGAAGGTGGCCAAGGGCGAGATGCAGTGGCCATGAGGTAGGGAGTCTTCTTTTGCAGGGCTGCGCCCTGCACCTGCGGTAGTGCCGGCCGCTGGCCGGCACCCTCAACATCCAAAGCTGGCCTGAACGTCAACAGCTGTACGATGGATTGCGTAGTTGAGTAAACCGATGGAACGGAGAATTCGCGATGAAGATCAAGAGTGTGTTGGCCAAACTGCTGCTGTCCACCACCGCGCTGGTCGCGCCCCCCGCGTTCTCCCAACAGGTGACGCCCTCCACCGACCCCGTTGTTCAAGCCTTTGCCCAGCATGAGGGGTTGTCCACCCAAGAAGCCGACAGGCGGCTCAGACTTCGAATTGAGGCAGGGGAAGAGCTTGCGCGCATTCTGGAAGGAATGCCTGATCGCTTCGCAGGCAAGAGCTTCAGTGAGAACCCGATGATCGTAACGGTCCGTTTGACCGGGACCGAGCCAGTGCCATCGCGAACTGTGAGCACTGTCCATGGCACCATCACCTACCGCTTCACGGTCGGGGCAACCCACTCTCTGACGCAACTGAAGCAGATAGTGAAGTCAGGAAAGGTGGCAGAACTTTTCCCGGAGCATCAGGGAATCATGATCGACGGACAGCGCGGTGTGATTGTTGTGGAGCTGCCCGGCACAGATTTTCGAAAGAACCCATGCCGATGAGGAGCAGGAAGCGCGACGCATTCTCTCCGCCCCCATTGAACTGAAGAAGTCCTAGGGGCGCTCCAAGCTGCTGTCAGCGCCTCAGGTTCGTGCGGGTGGGAGAGCTGTTTGGCGAACGCTTAATTGCCTGCGGAATGGCTCGATCCGTGCTCGAACAATTCCCCCTGCACCACCGGTTCCTTTTCGCGGAAGCCACCCAGGCCGACGCCGACCAGGCGGTAGCGCGTCTCCGCCGGCAGATCCACCCTCGCGCGCAGGGCCAGCGCGATGTCACGCAGCTCTTCCATCGATTCCGGCGGACGCTCCGGGGTGAAACTGCGGGTGAGGATGCGGAACTGCGCGGTCTTCAGCTTCAGCACCACGGTGTGGCCGACGCGTTCGGTCTTGCGCGTGGCCTTCCAGGTCTTCTCCGCCAGCTGCACGATCGCTTCGCGCAGGTCTTCCAGCGGCAGGTCTTCGGCGAAGGTGTCCTCCGAGGAAATCGACTGCACCTGCTGGTCCGGTTCCACCGGCCGCTCGTCGATGCCGCGTGCGCGGTTGTACAGGCTGCGGCCGAAACTGCCGAACGCCTCTTCCAGATCGGTCAATGCCCATTGCCGCAGATCGCCGCAGGTGGCGATGCCGCGCGCGGCAAGTTTTCCTTCCATCACCTTGCCGACGCCGGGCACCCGGTTCACCGGCAACGGCTGCAGGAACGCGTCCACCCGCTGCGGTGGAATCACGAACTGGCCATCGGGCTTGCGCCAGTCCGAAGCGATCTTGGCCAGGAACTTGTTCGGCGCGATCCCGGCTGAAGCGGTCAGGTTCGTCTCCTCACGGATCTGCGCACGGATGGTGCGGGCGATGTCGGTGGCCAGTTCGATGCCGCTCTTCGGCTCGGTCACGTCCAGGTAGGCCTCGTCCAGCGACAAAGGCTCGACCAGGTCGGTGTGGCGCAGGAAGATCTCGCGCACCTGGCGTGACACCGCCTTGTAACGTGCAAAGTCAGGCGGCACGAAGATCGCGTCCGGACACAGGCGTTCGGCGCGCAGCGCCGGCATCGCCGAACGCACGCCGAACACGCGTGCCTCGTAGGACGCCGCACACACCACCGAGCGCGCGCCGCGCCATGCCACAACCACCGGCTTGCCGCGCAGTGACGGATCGTCGCGCTGCTCCACCGACGCGTAGAACGCGTCCATGTCGACGTGGATGATCTTGCGCAGTCGGGTCATGTCAGGCGGAAAGGGCGGGGGCGTGCCGAACGGGCCACACGCCGAAGTATGGTCGTTGCACATCAACAGGATGCGCGTATTCCATTGAAAACACTACGGTTGCGTACGGTTGAAATGTTTGATCGGCGCAGTTTCCACGGGCATCCTCGAACGCTTGTTTCCTTGTTTCCCCGCTTCCAGGATTGTGCTTCATGACCCGTCTCCACGCGTTCAACCGCGAACAGCTGCTGGCCAGCGCACGCGGTGAACTGTTCGGCACCGCCGCCGGCCGTTTGCCCAACGATCCGATGCTGATGTTCGACCGCATCACCGACATCCACGAGGACGGCGGACCGCACGGCAAGGGCATGGTACGCGCCGAGCTGGATATCCGCCCGGACCTGTGGTTCTTCGGCTGCCACTTCATCGGCGACCCGGTAATGCCCGGCTGCCTGGGCCTGGATGCCATGTGGCAGCTGACCGGCTTCTTCCTGACCTGGCTGGGTGCCCCCGGCAAGGGCCGCGCGCTGGGCTGTGGCGAGGTGAAGTTCACCGGCCAGGTACTGCCGGACGCCAAGCTCGTACGCTACGAGATCGACATCAGCCGGGTCATCAACCGCAAGCTGGTGATGGCCCAGTCCGATGCCCGCATGTACGTGGATGATCGCGAAATCTACAGCGCCCGCGACCTGCGCGTCGGCCTGTTCACCGAAACCGGGAGCTTCTGATGCGTCGCGTCGTCATCACCGGCATGGGCATCACCTCCTGCCTCGGCAATGATCTGGATACCGTTTCGGCCGCGCTGCGCGAAGGGCGCTCGGGCATCACCGCCCTGGCCGACCACGCCGAAGCGGGCCTGCGCAGCCAGGTCGGCGGTCGTGTCGACCTCGATCTGGAGGCGCTGATCGACCGCAAGCAGAAGCGCTTCATGAGCGACGCGGCGGCCTTCGCCTACCTGTCCATGCGCGATGCCATCGCCGACGCCGGGCTCAGCCCCGAGCAGGTCAGCCACCTGCGTACCGGCCTGATTGCCGGCTCCGGCGGCGGCTCCAGCGAATGGCAGATCGGTGCCGTCGACCTGCTGCGCGAACGGGGCGTGCGCAAGGTCGGCCCGTACATGGTGCCGCGCACGATGTGCTCGACGGTCTCGGCCTGCCTGGCCACGGCCTACCAGATCAAGGGCGTCAGCTACTCGCTGTCGGCCGCCTGCGCGACCTCGGCGCACTGCATCGGCGCCGCCGCGGACATGATCCGCCATGGCGCGCAGGACATCATGTTCGCCGGTGGCGGCGAAGACCTGCACTGGTCGATGAGCGTGATGTTCGATGCGATGGGCGCGCTGTCGACCAGCTTCAACGAGACCCCGGCCAGCGCCTCGCGCCCGTACGACAAGGACCGCGACGGCTTCGTCATCGCCGGCGGCGGTGGCATGCTGGTGCTGGAGGACTACGACCACGCCGTTGCGCGCGGCGCGCGCATCCATGCCGAACTGATCGGCTATGGCGTGACCTCCGACGGCGCCGATATGGTCGCCCCGTCCGGTGAAGGCGCGGTGCGCTGCATGAAAATGGCACTGCAGGGCGTCGATCGCCCGCTGGACTACCTCAACACCCACGGCACCTCCACGCCGCTGGGCGACGTCACCGAGCTCAACGCCATCCGCGAAGTGTTCGGCGATGCGGTGCCGCCGCTGTCCTCGACCAAGGCGCTGTCCGGCCATTCGCTGGGTGCGGCCAGCGTGCACGAGGCGATCTACTGCCTGCTGATGATGCGCGATGGCTTCGTTGCCGGTTCGGCCAACATCGGCGAACTGGACCCGAAGGTGGAGAGCTTCCCGATCCTGCGCGAAAGCCGCGCGCAGACGCTGGACACGGTGATGTCCAACAGCTTCGGCTTCGGTGGCACCAACGCCGCGCTGGTGTTCGGGCGGGTGTGATGGGGGCAGGTGTGCCGACCAACGGTCGGCACCCACCAATAGATGTAGAGCCGAGCCATGCTCGGCTCAGTGCCGGCTAACGGTCGGCACCTACCGCTTATTTCGGCAGCAGCGGCAGCAGCAACGCGTGCGCATCCACCAGCGAACCGACAATGCGATGGCCAAGCGCGCGCAGCTCTTCGTCAGGATGCACTAGGTCCGGTACCTGGATCACGGTCATGCCAGCGGCCAATGCCGCGCGCGTGCCAGCGGGTGAGTCTTCCAGCGCCAGGCAGCGCCCAGGCACCTGGCCCAGTCGCTGCGCGGCCAGCAGGTAGATGTCCGGCGCCGGTTTCGGCCGCGCCACGTCGCCACTGGTGATCACCGCGTCGAAATACGGCAGCAGTCCGGCCGCCGCCAGCTTGCGGTTGGCACGCGGCTGCCGCGTGGTGGTGGCCACCGCGCGCGGTACCGCGTGCGCCTTCAGCAGCTCCAGCAGTTCCAGGATGCCCGGACGCAACGGCAGGCCGGTCTGTGTGCGTCCTTCGTACAGTTCGTGGCAGCGTGCAGCGACCGCCTCGATCACGCTGTCCTCGATACCCTGCGCACGCAGCAGCGCGTGCGAATCCCGGTCGCCGAGGCCGACCATGCGCAGGAACACTGCCTCGTCCAGGCCCAGTGCGAATTCGTCGGCGGCCTCGCTCCAGCAGGCCAGCGAGACCCGCTCGCTGTCGATCATCAGGCCGTCCATGTCGAAGATGACGGCGTCGGGGAGGAACGGCAGCGCAGCGATGGTGGTCATGGAGCGAACAGCGTATCCAGGTCGGTGGAAGTGAGCTGCCGCCATTGCCCTTCGTCCAGCCCCTGCAGGTCCAGCCCGCCAACACGGCTGCGGTGCAGGGCCTGCACGTGGTTGCCGGTGGCGGCGAACATGCGGCGTACCTGATGGTAGCGGCCTTCGTGCAGCACCAGGCGCGCGCGACGCGCATCCAGCACTTCCAGTTCAGCCGGCAGCAGGGGCGTCTTCTCGGACTCCAGCATCAGCGTGCCGCTGGCGAACAGCGCCACCTCGTCGCCGCGCAGGTCCTCGCTCAATTCGACCTCATAGACTTTCGGCAGCTTCGACTTCGGCGAGATGATCCGGTGCAGCAGGCCACCATCGTCGGTCAGCAGCAGCAGGCCGCTGGTCTCGCGGTCGAGGCGGCCCACCGTGGACAGTACCGGATCGCGGTCGCGGAAGCGCGGCGGCAACAGGTCGTAGATCAGGCGGCCGGTATCCTTGGTCGAACAGGTGTAGCCAGCCGGCTTGTGCAGCGCGATCGACAGGCCCACCGGCGGGTCCAGCGGCTCGCCATCAACCCGGATCACCTCGTGCGGCACCTGGTCGTCGGCGTACAGTACCTCGCCGTCGGCGTCGGTGATGCGGCCTTCGCGGAACATCCACTGCACCTGCTTGCGGCTGCCATAGCCCAGGTTGGCGATGAGCTTGACCAGCTTCACTTGCCCTTCCCCTTCACCGCTTCAACCAGCTTGAAGCCGTCGCGCTCGGCGACCACGCGCACCGCGCCGAAGCTGTCGTTGAGGGTGTGCTCGTACGGCAGGTGGCGGTTGGCCACCACGTATAGGCGCCCGCCCGGGCGCAGCGCCTGCGCAGCCACGGCAATGAAGCGCTGGCCGATGTCCGGGCGGTCGGCACGCGATGGGGTGTGGAACGGCGGGTTGCTGATGATGACGTCGTAGCCCGGCTCGATGCCGGCGGTGACGTCGCGCCACAGGAAGCGCAGCGGCAGCGGGCGCGGCGGCGGCGCCAGGTTCAGCTCGGCCAGCGCCAGTGCGCGCTGCTCGGCTTCGTACAGGTCCAGCGCGGTGATCTTCGGGCAACGCTCCAGCAGTTCGCGTGACAGGTAACCGTAGCCAGCGCCCAGGTCGGCAGCACGCCCGGCCAGCTCGGCCGGCAGGTGCTCGGCCAACAGTGCCGAGGCCGGGTCGATGCGATCCCAGGCGAACACGCCCGGGCGACTGAGGAAACGGCCGCCGACGATCGGGCGCACCGCGTCCAGTGCCGACCAGCGCTTGGCCAGGTCGGCGTCGTGCTGGCCCTGCAGTGGGGCGGTCCAGTACACGCGGCAATGGTTCTTGGTCAGGCTGCCGCCGAGGCCGGCCAACTGCTTGAGGTCGCCTTCGCCGGAGCGCGCGCCTTCGTTGTTGGACTGGCAGGCGACAATGCGGCCACCGTCGGCGACCAGCGCCAGCGCGCGCGCAAACAACGCACGAGCCTCTTCGCGCTGGCGCGGCGGCAGCACCAGCACCAACGGGTAGCGGCCCTTGCCGGCCACATCATCCAGCTGGCCGCTGACGGTCCAGCCGGCGGCCTGCTGCAGCGGCTGCGCGAACGGGGCGAAGCTCTGTTCACAGTGCACCTCGCGGTTGCCGGCCGCTTCGCGCAGCGGCCAGCCGTCGCGGGCCCGCAGGAAGGCCACCGGACCTTCCGGCCAGCGCAGGGTGCCTTGTGAGAACGGCAGGAACAGGGTCTGCAGGGGGGCGTCGTCGCTGGAGGCCATCGGCGCGGGTACTTCAAGCGTGAGGGCCGTCCATTGTACCGGCTTGACCGGGCCGGCCCCGGCAGCCGCTTTGCGAAACCCGAACGGGGCTTTGATCTGCCAGCAACATTGAAACGTTCAGGGTAGAGGCTCCCCCGGAAACCCAGGAGAACCTGCATGCGAGCCTTGTTCGTCGGTGGCGTGGTCGACAACAGTGAAATGGACCTGGAAGGCAGCCATCCGCCCGTGCACTACCCCGAGGACACCGGCGGCGGCCACTCACGCTACCGGCTGCACCAGGTCGGTCATGGCGCCGACGGCAGCGTTGCCTACGCCGTCTATGGGGCACCGGACCTGGCCGATGACGAGGTGGCGAGGGTTGCAGAGGAGCGGGCGTACGCACGCCGGTTCGAGGCGACGCCGACCCTGTTCGAGCACTGACACATCTGTAGCGCCCGAGCCCACGCTCGGGCGGCGGCAGAGCCGAGCGTGGGCTCGGCTCTACATCGGATCAAGGCGCCTTGGGTGGCAGGCGGTTGATACTGGCGATCTCATCCAGCCACACATGGTGCTGCTGCACCGGCGTGTCGTAGTCATCCAGGCGCAACTGGCCGTTGCTGCCTTCATCACCCGCGGCGTTGCGGTATTGCTGCACAGTTGGCCTCACGGCCACCGTGCCGAGCAGGCGGCGGCCATCGTGCAGAATCAGTTCCACCTGCGTTTCGCCATCCAGCTGCGGCAGCAGGGCTTCCAGGCGCGCGATCTGCGCCGGATCGGTGTGGATACGTGGAGCTATGCGGGACATCGGCGACCTCCTGACTGCAGGGTCGCCGATCGGCCGTGAATGTTCAGTGCAGCGCACTGTCCGCGCGCGCCACCTGCACCTTGCGCACGGCAGCCACCAGCTGCGCCACCGAGTACGGCTTGGCGACGTGCTCCTGGAAGCCCGAGGCCAGCGCGCGGCGGCGGTCGTCGGCACGCGCCAGTGCAGTCACCGCCACCGCAGGCAAGGTCGCCGCGTCCACGCCCATGTCCTCGCGCAAGGTGCGCACCAGCCCATAGCCATCCATGCCCGGCATGCCGATGTCGGTCAGCAGCACGTGGTACTGCAGGTGGCCGGTGTCGGCCAGCAGTGCCAGCGCTTCGCCGGCCGAGCTGGCCGCCGATACTCTGGCGCCCTGCTCTTCCAGCATGCGGCGCAGATATTCCAGCACTTCCGGCTGATCCTCCACCGCCAGCACGTGCATGCCGCGCAGAGGATAGGGTTCGACGACCACCGGCTCCAGGATCGGCCCACTGATCACTTCGCGCAGCGGTCGGCGCTCTGCATCCGGCAGGTGCTGGGGCAGGCGCACGGTGAAGGTGGCGCCGTGGCCATGCCCTTCGCTGGCGGCAGTGACCGTGCCGCCATGCAGTTCGACCAGCTGTTGCACGATCGCCAGGCCCAGGCCGAGACCGCCATGACGGCGCGTGGTGGTGCCATCAGCCTGCCGGAAGCGGCTGAACAGATGGTTGAGGAATTCGGGCGCGATGCCGTCGCCGGTGTCGCGCACGGTGATCACCCAGTGATTGCCATCGGCCTGCAGCTGCAGGTCGACGCGGCCTTCGGCCGGGGTGAACTTGATCGCATTGGACAGCAGGTTCCACAACACCTGCTGCAGGCGGGTGGCATCGCCCAGCACCAAGCACGGCTGTTCCGGCAGCAGCAGGCTCACATCCAGCGCCTTGCCTTCGGCGACCAGCTCCTGCGCGCCGATGGCTTCGCTCAGCAGGTCGCGCAGGTCCAGTATCTCCACCTCCAGCTGCACCTTGCCCAGCAGCATGCTGCTGAGGTCCAGCATGTCCGAGATCAGCCGCTTCTGCGCACCGGCGCTGTTGGCGATCACGTTCAGGCCCTTGTACAGCGGACTGGTGTTGTCCACGCGCTGCAGCAGCAGTTCGCTCCAGCCCAGGATGGTGGTCAGCGGCGTACGCAGTTCATGCGACAGCGTGGCCAGGAACTCGTCCTTCAGCCGCGCCATGTTCTCCGCAGCGCTGCGCGCGGCACGCTCGGACTGCAGCAGCTCCTCGCGGGCCAGTTCAATTTCGCGTCGTTCGGTGACATCCGGACTGCTGCCGGCCAGGCCGATGAAGCGGCCCATCCGCGAAAAACGCGGGCGGGCGTTCATCTCCAGCCAGCGCCACTGGCCATCCGCGCGCCGCGCACGCACCAGCGCGTGCATCGAACGCTGCGCCTTCAGCGCTTCCTGCAGTTCGTATTCGAACACGGACGCGTCATCCGGATGCACGAGACCGCGCCAGACATCTTCCGGCACACGCGTTTCATCACCACCGAAGAACTCGCTGAAGGCACTGTTGACGAAACGCGCATGGCCGCGCTCATCGAGCACCCACACCGGCATCGGCAGGCCGTCGGCCAGCGCGCTGAAACGGGCTTCGCTTTCGCCCAGCTCCACTTCCATCTGCTTGCGCGCGGTGATGTCGAAGAACAGGATGCCGACCTTGTCTTCTCCCGGCCGCCCCACCCGCACCGCGTCGACCGCGAACGAGCGGCCCAGCGCACGGGCTTCCATCTCGAACTGAGCGGGGCGGCCGCTGCGTGCGACTTCGCCATAGATACGGAACCAGTCCTGCTCGTGGTTGGGTTCCAGCGCAGTCATGCACTTGCCACGCGCGTCCTTCAGCCCAGTGTGGCGCTCGAACGCGTCGTTGACTTCGATGAAACAATAGTCGACCGCACGATCACCCTCGAACAGCACCTGGATCACGCAGAAGCCGGCGTTGATGCGCTCAAGCACGCCACGATGCAGGTCGGGTTCTGGCGCCGGCACCAGCATCGGTGGGCGCTCCACGAGGGGCGGCAGTGTGGACAAGGGGGTCTTTGCAGGCCAGGTTGGGAGCACAGCATCTTCCAAAGGGCGTATTCACAGCGTCAAGCGCCGTCAGTCATGGTTGACGTCGATGAATTGGCGGCAACCGCTCTTGCCCACGACGCAATCGTCCATTGCGGTCGTCCGGCAGCAGGCTCACACTCGATCCGTGATCAACACCCCCCCAGCGCGGGGACGCAGGAGACCGTCATGAAACGCTCACTCGCGATTGCCCTGCTGGCAGGCGCCCTGGCGGCCGGTGGCGCCAATGCTGCGCCACGCACCGTGACCGATGCAGGCGCGCCGCGTGCGTTGCAGGCCGATGGACCGGTCAGCGTGAAATGGGAAGATCCGGCCAAGTTCACCGAAATACGCCAGAGCAGCAACCGCTTCGAGGCCGAACGCGGTGACTGGGTGCAGCAGCTGGCCCGCTACCTGCAGACCACCGCAGCCAAGCCGCTGCAGCCTGGGCAGACCCTCGATGTGACCCTCGTCGACATCAAGCGTGCCGGTGACTACGAGCCTTGGCACGGCCCGCGTGGCCGCGACATCCGGATCATGCGCGACATCTACCCGCCACGGATCACCCTGCAGTACACGCTGAAGGATGCCAGCGGCCGTATTGTCAGCGAGGGCGATGCGCGCCTCAGCGATACCGGCTACCTGCACAACGTGGGACTGAAGAGCGACAGCGATCCACTGCGCTACGAGAAGCGCCTGATCGATGACTGGGTGAAGCGCCAGCTGGCCAGTCAGGCGACCGCCGCGCGTTAGGTCCCCCGGCAGGTGTCGACCTTGGTCGACACGCATTCACGGCGCCGATCGAGGTCGGCCGCTACCGGTGCCGAGCGCGGGCTCGGCGCTACACGTACACCTTCGCCACGCGCTTGACCGCGCACGGCAGCTGGTAGGCGCTCACGCCACAGCGCGGCGCCAGCTCCGACAGGGTCGGCGCAGAACCCCACAGTTCCACCACGCTGCCGATGCCGGCCTGCGCATGCGCGGTCAGGTCCACCGTCAGCATGTCCATCGACACGCGCCCGATCAGCGCACCGGGCTGGCCGTCGATCAGCACCGGAGTGCCGTTTGGAGCGAACTGCGGATAACCGTCGGCATAGCCGAGTGCAACCACACCCACGCGGGTGCGCGCCTTGGCCACGAAACGCGCGCCATACCCCACCGGTTCACCGGCTTCGATCCAGCGCTCGGCGATCACCTTCGACTGCATCGTCATCACCGGGCGCAGCCGCTCGGTCAACACGGTGTTGTCCGGCAGCGGGTTGGCGCCGTACAGCATCAGGCCCGGGCGCACCCAATCACTGCGCACATCCGGCCAGCCCAGCAGCGCAGGCGAGTTGCACACGCTGGTCTCGCCTGCCAGTCCATCAATGGCGCGGGCGAAGGTCGCCGCCTGTTCGTGGGTGCGTTCGCTGTCCAGCTCGTCGGCACGCGCCAGGTGGGTCATCAGCACGATGCGCTCGACCTGCGGCAGCGCCGACAGGCGCGCGTGCGCCGCGCGGAAACTGTCCACGTCCAGGCCGAGGCGGTGCATGCCGCTGTCCAGCTTCAGCCACACCGTCAACGGGCGCGGGCTGTCGAACGCCGCCAGTGCCTCCACTTGCCACGGTGAACCGACGGCGAACCAGAAGTCATGCTCGGCCACCAGCGTCATGTCGCTCGGCTCGAAGATGCCTTCCAGCAGCAGGATCGGCGCACGGATGCCGGCCTGGCGCAGCTCCAATGCCTCTTCGATGGTGGCTACGCCGAAGCCATCGGCCTCGCCTTCCAGCGCCTGCGCACAGCGCACCGCGCCATGCCCATAGGCGTCGGCCTTGATGATCGCCAGCGCCTTGCCACCGCCCAGTTCACGGGCGAGGCGGTAATTGCTGCGCAGGGCGCCCAGATCGATCAGCGCGCGGGCAGGACGCATGTGCGGTTCTCGTGTTGCGGCGCGTGACCGTACTGGCCGTAGCGGAAAATATCCAGGCCTTCGGTGCTGATCTGCGGCTGTCGCGCGCTCATCAGGTCGGCAAGGTAGCGGCCCGAGCCGCAGGCCATGGTCCAGCCCAGCGTGCCGTGTCCGGTGTTGAGGTACAGGTTGCGGAACGGCGTGGCGCCGATCACCGGCGTACCGTCCGGCGTAGCCGGGCGCAGGCCGGTCCAGAACTGCGCGCGCGACAGGTCGCCGCCCTTCGGATAGAGATCCCTGACCACCAGTTCCAAGGTCTCGCGGCGGCGCTGCGACAGGGACAGGTCGAAGCCGGCCACTTCGGCCATGCCACCGACACGGATGCGGTCGTCGAAGCGGGTCACCGCCACCTTGTAGCTCTCATCGAGGATGGTCGAGGTCGGTGCCATCGCCGGGTCGGTGATCGGCAGGGTCAGCGAATAGCCCTTCAGCGGGTACACCGGCAGGCGCATCCCCAGCGGTGCGACCAGCGCTGGCGAGTAGCTGCCAAGCGCGACCACGAAGCGGTCGGCGGTTTCCAGCTTGCCGTCGATGCGCACGCCGGTGATGCGGTCGCCATCGAACTCCAGGCCGGTGATGTCCTGGTCGAAGCGGAATTCAACGCCGGCATCCATGCACAACTGCGACAGCCGGCGGGTGAACAACTGGCAGTCGCCGGTCTGGTCACGCGGCAGGCGCAGCGCGCCGACCAGGCCATCGACATGGGCCAGGGCCGGTTCGGCCTGGATGATGCCGGCGCGGTCCAGCACCTCGTACGGCACGCCGTACTGGGCCAGGATCTCGATGTCCTGCGCCGAAGCATCCAGCTGCTGCTGGGTGCGGAACAGCTGGGTGGTGCCAAGGTCGCGGCCTTCGAATTCGATGCCGATCTGCGCGCGCAGCTCGTTCAGGCAGTCGCGGCTGTACTCGGACATGCGCACCATGCGCGCCTTGTTGATCGCATAACGCTCGTGGGTGCAGTTGCGCAGCATCTGCCACAGCCAGCGGTACTGGGCCAGGTCCATGCCCGGGCGGATCGCCAGCGGCGCGTGCTTCTCGAACAGCCAGCCGATGGCCTTCTTCGGCACGCCCGGGGCCGCCCACGGCGAGGTGTAGCCGAACGACAGCTGGCCGGCATTGGCGAAGCTGGTTTCCAGCGCCGGGCCGGGTTGGCGGTCGATGACCGTGACTTCAAACCCGGCCTGTCGCAGATACCAGGCACTGGTGGTACCGATCACGCCGCTGCCGAGAACTAGGACTCGCATGGGACTTCTCCAACCCGATCATTCCCTGCACTGGAGCGCACAGGGACCATAATTGGGGAAGTATAGACAGCCATTCCCAGTTGATTTGCCTGTTTTGAAATCAACCGGCAGGATGTTCCACTTCAATTCACTCCCGAAGGTTGACGGTCATGGCCACCCGGATCCGCGAACTGGACAAGATCGACCGCAAGATCCTGCGCATCCTGCAGGCCGAGGGCCGCATCTCCTTCACCGAACTGGGCGAGCGGGTGGGCCTGTCGACCACCCCGTGCACCGAGCGCGTGCGCCGGCTGGAGCGCGAAGGGGTGATCACCGGCTACCACGCCCACCTCGACCCGGCCGCAGTTAAAGCGAGCCTGCTGGTGTTCGTGGAGATCAGCCTGGCGTACAAATCCGGCGACATCTTCGAGGAGTTCCGGCGCGCCGCGCTGAAGCTGCCCAACGTACTGGAATGCCATCTTGTATCGGGCGACTTCGATTACCTGCTGAAGGCGCGGATCAGCGAGATGGCCTCCTACCGCAAGCTGCTCGGCAGCACGCTGCTGACACTGCCGCATGTACGTGAGTCGAAGAGCTACATCGTGATGGAAGAAGTGAAGGAAACACTGAGCCTGCCGATTCCGGACTGAGGCTGCTGCTGGGTGGGGCCAGATCCCGTACAGCGGGCTCTGACCCCGATCATGGCGACAGTCAGCGCTGCTGCGGATGCTTATGCGGGCGCTGTTCCTGCTGCCTGCCGCCCTTGTGCTGCTGCGGCTCCATCTGCTGTTGCTGCTGTTGCTGCTGCGGGTTGCGGCCCTGCGGTTCCTTGCCGGGATGACGGTTCTGCTGGTTTTTCATGGTCGCGATCCAGTGGACGAAGGACATGCGGCGGCGGGATGCCGGCGCAGGGCCACGGTGGCCCCGGAACGGTTAATCGCAGGCGAAAAAGCAGTGATCGGCTGGACGCTGTTTTCGCGCGTTCAGCCCGCTCAGGCCAGCCAGCAGCCAACCTTGGTGGCACCAGGGTTCAGCGCTTGATCTGCTGGCCATCGCCGGCCGGCACGCTGTCGTAGTAGCGGCCGGTGCGCGAGTCGAACACGCGGTTCGGGCCGGCCGGGCGCACGCCGGGCACGATGCGGCCGTTGCGGTCGTAGACCTTGTCGGCCGGCCTCGGTGCTGGCGGCGGCGTGATCTGGGCCGGACCGGTGGACTTGATCGGCTGCGCCCGTTGCGGCGTAGGCAGCAACTGCGGCTGCGGCCGGGCCGCCTGTGGCGGTGGCGCCACCGGCTGCGGCGCCACGGTGGTCGCGCTGCGGGTGGCCGTGGGGTCGGGGGTGGGCACCTGGGCCAGCGCCAGTGCCGGCAACAGGGCGATCAACAGCAGGGGAAGGGTCGGCTTCATGGCACGCTCCGGCGTCTATGACACCCACCTTGCTCCCGCGCCCGTGTGCCACCCATGAACGGCCATCACACTTGCAAGCGCGCGCCGGCACCCCCACGTTTTCCGGCATCCCCAGGCCATCGACCCACGGAGCGCCGCCATGACCGCCTTCGACCTGACGCCCCCCACCGCCACCCAGACCGAGGCCCTGGTCGCCGGCCTCAGCAGCGAGGAACGCCGCGTGCTGTTGCAGCACGGCACCGAAGCGCCGTTCTGCGGCGTGTTCCTCGACAACAAGCGCGAGGGCGTCTACTGCTGCCGGCTGTGCGCGCTGCCGCTGTTCCGCTCCAGCACCAAGTTCGATTCCGGCACCGGCTGGCCCAGCTTCTTTGCCCCGTTCGACCCGGCGCATGTGCGCGAGATCCGCGATACCAGCCACGGCATGGTCCGCACCGAGATCACCTGCGCGCGCTGCGGCAGCCATCTGGGCCACGTGTTCCCGGACGGTCCGCCGCCCACCTACGAGCGTCACTGCCTGAACTCCGTCTCACTTTCCTTCGTCGGCAATGGCGAGCCCTGGCCCGATCCGTTGCAGCGTGGCGGCGCGGAAAGCGGCGTGGCGGGCTGAAGCACCCTGCTGACCGATTTCACAGAATTCCCTCTTCAGAAACCCGGGCGACGGGCCGACAAGGAGATATCCCCTCTCCCTGCGTCGCCCCATGCTCATCATCGTTGGATTCCTGGTCGTCATCATCAGCGTGATCGGGGGCTACCTCGGTGCCCACGGCCGCCTGGGTGCCCTCTGGCAGCCCTACGAGCTGGTCATCATCGGCGGCGCCGCGCTCGGCGCGTTCCTGGTCGGTACCCCGGCCAAGACGGTCAAGCAGACCCTGCAGGCCATGGTCGGCGTGTTCAAGGGCCCGCGCTACAAGCAGCAGGATTACATCGATGTCCTCAGCCTGCTCTATGAACTGCTCAACAAGGCGCGCCGCGAAGGCTTCATGGCACTGGAAGACCATGTCGAACGCCCGGCCGAGAGCGCCCTGTTCGCCAACTACCCCAAGGTGCAGGCCGACCACCACCTGATCGACTTCATCACCGACTGCCTGCGCCTGATGATTGGCAGCAACATCGAGCCGCACGAGCTGGAACCGCTGCTGGAACTGGAGCTGGAAAAGCACCACGCCGAGGCCATGGCGCCGTCGCAGGTGCTGACCAAGGTCGCCGACGGACTGCCCGGTTTCGGCATCGTGGCTGCGGTGCTGGGCATCGTCATCACCATGGGTTCGATCGGCGGCGACATCGTCGAGGTCGGTGGCCACGTGGCCGGTGCGCTGGTCGGCACCTTCCTCGGCATCCTGCTGGGCTATGGCTTCGTCGGCCCGATGGCCGCCGCCATGGAAGCGCGCGCCGAGCAGGACAGCCGCATCTACGAATCGGTCAAGACCGCCCTGCTTGCCTGCCTGCGCGGCTACAACCCGAAGATCGCGCTGGAATTTGCCCGCAAGACGCTACCGTCGAACGTGCGCCCGGCCTTCTCCGATTTCGAGCAGCACCTGAAGACGGTCAAGTAAGCCATGGCCGAGAACAAGCCCACCGTCATCGTCCGCCGGGTCAGGAAGGCCGGCCACGCCGCCCACCACGGTGGCTCGTGGAAGGTGGCCTATGCCGACTTCGTGACCGCGATGATGGCCTTCTTCCTGGTGCTGTGGCTGATGGCCACCACCAACAAGAACGACCGGGCCGCCATTTCCGAGTATTTCCGCAACCCGAGCCCGCTGAGCGGGCAGAGTGCCACGCCGGCACCCGGCATGGCCGGCCCGGGCGGCGCCAGCACATCGATGATCAAGCTGGGCGGTGCCACCGACATCTCGCGCGGCAGCAGCAACGATCCCTTCCAGAACCAGAAGGAAGCGGTGCCGCAACCGGTTGACCAGCAGCAGCGCGACAAGCAGCAGCTGGAAGCACTGATGAAGGAGCTGCAGGAAGCGATCAGCCGGAGCCAGGCACTGGAACCCTTCAAGGACCAGCTGCTGCTGGACCTGACTCCGGAAGGCCTGCGCATCCAGATTGTGGACAAGCAGAACCGGCCGATGTTCGACCTCGGCAGCGCTACGCTGAAGCCGTACACGCAGCAGATCCTGCACGAGCTGGCCAACTACCTGAACCACGTGCCGAACCGGATCAGCCTGACCGGTCATACCGACATCACCGCCTATTCGGCCGCGCGCGGCTACGGCAACTGGGAACTGAGCGCTGACCGCGCCAACGCTGCGCGCCGTGCACTGGTGGACGGCGGCCTGGAGGACAGCAAGATCACCCGCGTGGTCGGCCTGTCCTCGTCAGTGCTGTTCGACAAGGCCGACCCGCAGAACCCGATCAACCGCCGTATCAGCATCGTGGTGATGACCAAGGCCGCCGAGGAGGCAGCGCTGGCGGGTGCCGGCCCCCAGGTGGGGCTGTCGGCGCCCACCGCCGACCCGGACGTGCAGGCCGCGCAGGGGCAAGCGGAATAAGCTGTGGGTGCGCGCCTTGGTCCGAATCCACAGGGCCATGCCGGGCGAGCGCACCACGCCGCACCCGCTACAATGGCGGTCTTTCCGTTTCCAGGTGATCTCTCCCCCATGTCCCAGAACTCCAAGGCCAAGCGCGACAAGCGCAAGAAGCAGCAGGGCAAGCGCCCGTTCCTCCGCCTGAACGCGCAGCAGCAGGTGCAGAACCATGCCGTGCTGACCAACGAAGACGGCCAGGTGGTGGCGGCCATCGGCCTGCAGGGCCGCGAGTGGCTGCTGGCCATCGGCGGCCAGACCATGGGCAACGCCGAGAACCCGGTGCCGATGCTGGCCATGCTCAAGCACCTGGCCAACGTGCAGGAGAAGGAAGGCCGCAAGGTCAACCTGGAGTACTCCGAACTGCTGCAGAAGCTGCTGGACACCCTGGCGGCCGAATCCGAGCAGACCGCCGACGAATACCTGGACAAGCTGGTGTCCGAGTTCGAGACCGTGGAAGCCGAAGAAGGCGAAGAAGCCGCCGAAGGCGATGTGGTTGAAGCTGCTGCCGACGCCGAGGCCGCCCCGGCCGCTGACAGCGACAGCAAGCCGCAGGCCTGAACCGGCCGCGGCGGTGACGGTCTACGTCGATGACGCAGTGCATCCCTGGCGCGGACAGCGCTGGGCGCACCTGATGGCCGACACCCTGGCCGAGCTGCACGCAATGGCCGCGCAGCTCGGCATTCCACCGCGCGCCTTCCAGAACAAGGCCAGCGGCGCCCACTACGATGTCACTGCCGGGCTGCGCGCACAGGCCATTGCGCTCGGCGCCCGGGCGATCTCACGGCACACCGACCGCGAGCTGGTCAAGGCGGTGATTGCCAACGCCCGGGCGCAGTACCGGGCGTAGGCTCGGCTGCCGTGTGCCTCCTGTAGTGCCGAGCCGATGCTCGGCTGCTCTACGCGAAATGCAGCCGAGCGTGGGCTCGGCTCTACAGGCCCGATCAGAACGGGTCGCTGCCCAGCCGGATTTCCACGTTCAGCAGCGAGCACAGCGCAAGCATCGCGTCATCGTCGCGGGTCAGCGCCATCACCCCGGTAAAGCCATCACTGCCGGCATCCACGCTCCACAGCGTGTAGTTGTGCTCGCGCAGGCGGTCGAAGGCGGTGGCCATCAGCTGCACGCCGTCCAGGCCTTCGGCAAAGTCCTCGTCGTCCAGGTCGCCACCCCAGTCCAGCTGCAGGTTGAAGCGCGCCGACAGCTCGTTCACCGCCGACTGCAGCGACTCCAGGTCCTCGCGCTCCACATCGAAACCGGACTGCCAGGCGATGGCGGTGAACAGCGCCGGCAGCCAGTCGCTGTCCGCTTCCAGCGGCTGACCGTCCTCGGCCAGGTGCTCGCGCCAGCGGTTGAACTGCTGCAGGGCCAACTCTTCGTCACCCGGGTTGATCAGCACCAGCAGGTTCCAGACCCGCGCCTCGAAGCCCTCCTCGTCGAAGTCGTGGATGTCTTCCTCGAAGTCGAAATAGTCGCTGTTGTCGGGCATGGCGGAACGTCCTCTGGGGCAGGTCGGCATTCTACGGTTTATCCTGTGCCGCTGAAGCCGGCCTTGGTGGCCGTCACTGTGAATGAAGCGATGAGCGATACCCCTCCCGACCACCTGGCGATCAACCCGGCCAGCCCCTTCCATGATGCGCAGGCGCTGGAGCGCGGCGTTGGCGTGCGTTTCAACGACATCGAGCGCGACAACGTCGAGGAATACTCGGTCAGCGAAGGCTGGATCCGCGTGCAGGCCGGCAAGGCCCGTGACCGCCGCGGCAACCCGATGACGATCAAGGTCAAGGGCAAAGTCGAGGTGTATTTCCTGGACCAGAAGCCGGAATAAGCACGGCTCCCCGATCCTGGGGTCAGATCCCTTTCCTGCGGAAAGGGATCTGACCCCGATCAACGCGGACCGAGGTCCGTACCCACCCGGGGTACACGGTCATTCGCGCTTGCGCGATTCCAGCAGGTCCAGGTTGCGGATCAGGCGCCGCGAGATCTCATCGGAGATCACCCCGCGCCGGGTCAGCCGGAACAGTTCCTCGCGCTCGGCGTTGAGGCCGGCGCTGCGCAGCTGGCGGTAGCCCAGCTCCATGCGCCGCACCTTCTCCGGGTCTACGTCGGGCCCGTCGTTGTCCTTCTCCAGGTGCCGCTGGTACAGCAGGCTCACCCGCGAGGCGGCATCGTTGTACAGCTGCACGTTCTCGGTGTTCTGGTTCATCACCAGCTGCTGGCGCATGCGCTCGACCCCGGCCAGCGCCGCCTTCGACGACAGCCGGCGCGCCAGGTCCTCTTCCTTGCGTTCACCCGAATCGGCCGGCAGCTGCAGGCCCTTCAGCAGCTGCGGCAGCGCGATGCTGGCGCCGAGCAGCGAGAACAGGATCACCGAGGCGGCCAGGAAGATCACCAGGTCACGTGCCGGGAACGCACTGCCATCAGGCAGGAACAGCGGCAGGGTCAACACGCCGGCCAGGGTGATCGCACCACGCACGCCGGCCACCGAGGTCGCCACCACGATGCGCCAGTTCGGCGCTTCGCCCCGCTCCAGTCCGCGGCGGCGCGCGCGCAGCAGGTTCCAGCGCAGCGACAGCCACACCCACAGCAGGCGCAGCACCACCAGCGCCAGGTTGATCACCACTACGTACACCAGCAGCCACCACGCGCTCTGGTGGCCGGTCTCGTTCATGGTGGTGGTGGCACGTTCGACAATACCGGGCAGCTGCTCGCCCAGCAGCACGAACATGATGCCGTTGAAGCTGAACTGCAGCATGTTCCAGACCCCGGCACGCTGCACGCGCATGCTGCCGGAGACGCGGCCGGTCAGCTCGACGTAGCTCATCGCGATACCGGCGGCGACCGCGGCGAGGATGCCGGAGGCGTGGATCTCTTCGGCCAGCAGGTAGGCCGCGAACGGAATGAGCAGGTTGACCAGCATCGCCGCGCCCGGCTCCTCGCCGAAGCGGCGCCACAGCCAGCGCTGGAAGGTCGACACACCAAGGGTGACCGCCACGCCCACCGCAAGGCCGGCCACGGCCACCCACACGAAGGTCAGCGAGGCCGTGGCCAGCGAGAACGTGCCGGTCATCACCGCAGCCACCGCGAAGCGGAAGCAGACCAGGCCCGATGCATCGTTGAGCAGCGACTCGCCTTCCAGGATGTGCATCAGGCGCTTGGGAATCGGCGCCTTGGAGGCGATCGCACCCACTGCCACAGGATCGGTCGGCGACACGATCGCCGCCAGCGCGAAGCACACCGCCAGCGGCATCACAGGAATCAGCCAGTGGATCAGGAAGCCTGCGCCGATGACGGTGAACACCACCAGGCCGAACGCCAGTTCGAGGATCGCGCCCTTGTCGCGGAACAGGCCCTGCTTGGGAATGCGCCAGCCATCCAGGAACAGCAGCGGCGGCAGGAACAGCAGGAAGAACACTTCCGGCTCTAGCGCGTGGCCGCGGTTGAATACCCCGGCAATGACCGCGCCCAGGCCGATCTGCACCAGCGGCAGCGGCAACGAGAACGGCAGGACGCGAACCAGGTAGCCGCTGGCGACAACGGCCACCAGCATCGCCAGGACGACTTCAATGGTATGCATGCTTCTTCCAGGAAGCGGCGCGTGGGGCGGCTTGAAGGCCAGCGCCGGAAACCCGGAAAAAACTACCACATGCGGCCACGACCGCGACGGCCGGGGCCGTCGCGCGTCAGCCCCGGCTCATGCCCCGTCGAAGCGGTACAGGTCCATGGCCAGGAAGCCAGCGTCGATGCCGGCATCGATGCGACGCGCACCGAAGCCGCCCTCGCCGGCCGCGCCCATCGCGAAGAACAGCGGCAGCAGGTGTTCGTCGGTCGGGTGCGCGCGCTCGGCGAATGGCGCCTGCCGGCGGTAATCCAGCAGGGCCTGGCGGTCATCAGCGGCCAGCCGCTGCTCCACCCACTCGATGAAGGGCCGCACGTATGGCGCTTCCTTGCCGTCCTGGTAGTCGCCCCAGTCGTGCAGGTTGTGGGTGATGCTGCCCGAGCCGACCAGCAGCACGCCTTGTTCGCGCAGTGGTGCCAGCGCGCGGCCCAGCGCGAACTGATGCTCGGGGCCGAGCAGCGGCTGGATCGACACCGGCACCACCGGGATGTCGGCCTGCGGGCGCAACAGCCGCAGCGGTACCCACGCGCCGTGGTCGAGGCCACGCTGCGGGTCGATGGCCACTGGCAGTCCTGCGGCGGCGATGCGGCCGCCCACTTCTTCGGCCAGTGCCGGGTCGCCCGGCGCCGGGTACTGCAGTTCGAACAGCGCGCGCGGGAAGCCGCCGAAATCGTGGATGGTTGGCGGCTGCGGATGCGCCCCGACCAGCGGCTGCCGGCCCAGCCAGTGCGCCGAGGCCATCACGATGGCGCGCGGCGTGGGCAGGTCGCGCGCCAGCTCGGCCAGGCGCACACCAACCTGGCCTGGATGCAGGGCAGTCATCGGCGAACCATGGGAGATGTACAGCGAAGGCAGGCGGGACATGGAATTCTCCAGTTGCAGGATCAGGCGGCGATCAGCGCGAACGCAGGGTCCACTTGCCATCGCCGACCAGGAACAGCACCACCAGCGCCAGCGCCCAGAACGCCGGGTATTCCCAGCCGCCGCCGGCATTGGCGAAACCGAAGCCGTTGGCGCCGTGCACGGTGACGATGGTGCCCAGCAGCAGCGGCACGCCGACCAGGCCCACCCAGCGTGCGTAGATGCCCAGCAGCAGCGCGACGGTGATCACCAGCTCGACGCCGATGGTGAGGTAGCCGAGCACGCCGGGCAGGCCCAGAAACTCGAAGAACGCCGCCGTACCGGCCGGGGTGAACACCAGCAGCTTGGTCAGTGCGTGGACCAGGAACAGCACGCCCAGAGCCAGGCGCAGCAGGGTGGCGCCATACGGCGCCAGCGGCGAAACAGGAGCGGTCGTGGTGTGCATGGCAAAGCACCTTGAAGGGAGCGGGCACAGGTTATTGCGCCTTCACGGACTGATAAATACGATCGTTTGACCGTATTTATTTCACAAGGCGCAACAATGGACACCCTCGAAGCGATGCGCGTGTTCGTGGCGGTGGTCGAGCGCAACGGCTTCAGTGCCGCCGCCCAGGCCCTGGACATGTCCACCGCCGGCGTCACGCGCCAGGTCGCGGCGCTGGAAAAGCGCCTGTCCACCCGCCTGCTCCACCGCACCACGCGCCGGGTCAGCCCGACCAGTGCCGGCGCCGCCTACTACGCCCAGTGCGTGCGCCTGCTGGCCGAATTCGACGCGCTGGAAGCCAGTATCGGCGCGCAGGCGCTGGAGCCTTCGGGCACGCTGCGCATCAACGCACCGGTGAGCTGGGGCATTGCCCGCCTCGGCCCGCTGCTGGCCAGCTACCGCCAGCGCTTCCCGCAGGTGGAGTTGGACCTGGCGCTGTCCGACCGCCTGGTGGACATGGTCGAGGAAGGCTACGACGTGGCCATCCGCATCACCCGCGAGCCCGGTCCCACGCTGATCGCGCGCCGCCTGGGCGAATCGCGGGTGAGCCTGTGCGCCGCGCCGGCCTACCTGGCCGCACACGGCACCCCGCAGACCCCGCAGGAGCTGCAGGCACACGCATGCCTGAGCTACAGCTACTGGGCCGCAGGCAACAACTGGCCGCTGCAGGGGCCCGGCGGTGAAGTGAAGGTGGCGGTAAGCAGCCTGCTGCACGCCAACAACGGCGACGTGCTGCGCGAAGCGGCGATTGCCGGCATGGGCGTGATCCTGCAGCCGGATTTCCTGCTGGAAGACGCGTTGGCCGATGGCCGGCTGGTGCGCGTGCTGCCCGAATGGGAGGCCGCCCCGATCGGCATCTTCGCGGTCTATACCAGCCGCAGCCACCTGGCACCGAAGGTGCGCAGTTTCATCGACCATCTGGTCGAAGCCGGGGTGTAGCCGAACCTGGTGCCTGCCGGCCCGCGGCCGGCACTACCGTCATGCTTCGGCCGGGTAGTGCCGGCCGCTGGCCGGCAAATACGAACCCGATCAGGCGGGGACTTCATCCAACGCGTCGATGATCCGCTCCAGCGGTGCCGGCCGCCCCAGCAGGTAGCCCTGCACCTGGTCGCAGCCGTGCGCGGCCAGCCAGTCCAGCTGCCCCGGTGTTTCCACGCCTTCGGCAATGATGGTCAGGCCCATGCTGTGGCCCAGCGACAGCAATGCGCGGCAGATCGAGGCGTTGCGCGGATTGGTTTCCACGTCGGCGACGAAACTGCGATCGATCTTCAGGATGTCCAGCGGCAGGTGCTGCAGGTAGGACATGCTGGAATAGCCGGTGCCGAAATCATCCAGCGACACGCTGATGCCCTGCTCGTGCAGGCGTTGCATGGTCTGCATCGCCTGCGCCGGCTTGCGCATCAGGCTGCTCTCGGTCAGCTCCACGTGCAGTGCGCCGCGGGCCAGTCCGAACTCCTGCTGGACGCGGGTGAATTCGGCCACCAGGTCGCTGTTGAAGAACTGCACTGCCGACACGTTGACCGCGATCGGCAGCTCGCCCCAACCGGCGTCGACCAGACGGCGCTGCGCCTTCGCCGCGGCGCGGATCACCCAGCGGCCCAGCGCCAGGATCAACCCGGTGTCCTCGCACAGCTGGATGAACTCGTTGGGCGGGATGAAGCTGCCATCGGCCTGCGGCCAGCGCAGCAGGGCCTCCAGCGCGGCCGGGCTGCCATCGCTGGCGTGCCGGATCGGCTGGAAGTACAGCTGGAACTCGTTGTCGATGGCGGCATGGATGCGCCCGGCCAGGCGCAACCGATCGGCCAGCCGCGTGGTCACCGCCGCATCGAACCAGACCACCACGTTGCCCTCGGCACGCGCCGCGTGCGCGGCCTGCGCGGCCATGCCGATCACCTGTTCGGCGCCATGGCCGTCACCGGCGACATGCACGGCCACGCCGATACGCGGCTCGAACTGGTGCAGCGAGTCCTTGCCGCGCATCGGCGCCGACACGATCTGCAGCAGGTCGTCCAGCACGCGCTGGGTATCGTGCCCGGCACCGATGGCCAAGACGAAATCTTCGGCCGGCTGGAACGCCAGCGTGCCATAGCGCGCGCCCAGGCCCCCGAGCCGGGTCGCCATCGACTGCAGTACCGCATCGCCGATCTCGCGGCCAAGCGTATCGGCCACCAGCTGCAGGCCGCGCAGCTGTACGAAGGCGATGGTATAGCCCTCGCCCTGCCCATCCAGCTGTTCGGTCAGGGCGCGCACATTGAGCAGGCCGGTGGCCGGGTTGTGCCGTGCCTGGTAGGCCAGGTCGCGCTCGTAGGCCAACCGTTCGCTCACATCCTCGGCCAGCACCAGGCACGCGGGCTGTCCGTCGAAATCGAGTTTGGACAGGTGTGCGCGCACCTCGAACACGCTGCCGTCCTTGCGCCGGTGCAGGCGCACGGTCGCGTCCGGAGGATCGCCCACCTGTGCGCGCTGGATGGCACCACGCACCTCGTCCCAGCCCTCGCGCGGGCGGATGTCGAGGATGCTCATCGCCAGGAACTCCTCGCGGCTGTAGCCGTACTGGCGCACGGCGGCATCGTTGACCTCGATGAAGCGCAGCGTGTCCGGGTCGAATACCCAGAACGGTGCCGGATTGCGGTCGAACAGCAGGCGGAAGCGGCGTTCCACTTCGCTCATCTGCTCGCGCGCCTGATAGCGTTCGCTCAGGTCGGTCAGCGCACCGATCATGCGCCGCTCGCTGTCGGCCACTTCCACCCGCTGCCCACGTGCCCCGACCCAGCGCACCTCGCCTCCGGGCAGCACCAGGCGGAATACCTGGTCGAGCACCGCGCCGCCGGCGAAGGCCTGGTCGAAGGCCTGCTGCAGGCGTGCGGCGTCGTCGCGATGCACGCGTGCGAAGAAGTCGGCCACCGGCAGGGCATCGGTCTGCACGCCGAAGATCTCGCGCGCCAGGGGTGACCAGCGCAGCAGCGCGGCATCCTCGTCCACGTACCAGGTGCAGACACGCCCGACCTGGTGCGCAAGGCGCAGCTCGGCGTGGCCGGCCTTCAGCTCTTCGGCCATCGACTGCTGGCTGCGGGTGGTTCGCCGCACCGCATACAACAGCACCAGCAGCAGCACGATGTAGGCCAGTACGATTGCCACCGATGCCTGCAGGTAGGGCCACCACGGTGCCAGCACGTCTTCGTCGGCCAGGCCCACCTGCACCGCCAGCGGACTGCGTTCGAGCGTGCTGATGGTGAGGATGCGCGGTACGCCATCCACCACGCCCGGCATGCTGCCCAGCTCGACCACTGCCTGCGTGCCGAGCAGGTCACGGCGTGGCAGGTCATAGCGGTGGCCCACCGTGCCATGCGGGTCAGGCACGCGGGCCAGCATGTAGCCTTCGGCATCGCTGATCGAGACCAGTCCCTTGGGGCCGACGTCGAGGCCACCGACGATGCGCTGCAGTTCGCCGCAGCGCAGCCGTGCCAGCAGCCAGCGTTCGCCGGCCATCGGCAGCGCCAGCGGGACCACCCAACCGCCATCGCTGGCCCGCTGCGGCGGGCCGATGTACAGCGCGCTGCCCTGGCCACGACGCTGCGGGTCGGTCCACAGCGGCAGCTGCAGGTCGCCCTCGCCGGCCGTCAGCGGTCGGCCATGGCGGTCGAGCACGGCGATGCTGTGCAGTTCGGCATGCCGGCCCAGCACCCCGCCGATGGATGCATCCAGCAGGGCCGGCGCCTGCGCCGGCACGCTGCGGAACAGCTCGGCGGCGTCGGCGGCGATGCCGGACATGGCCCGCTCCAGGTTGCGCAGTTCCAGCGCCAGCAGGCGCTCGCTGCCCACCGCCAGCGCGCGGCTCTGGCGCTGCGCCGCTTCCAGGCGGCGGTGGTAGTCATTGACCAGCATGAGGGTCAGCCCGGTGACCAGCAGCACGCCCAGCAGCACTCCGCCCCAGGTAATGGCGCGCAGCGGCCGGGCCAACGCGCGTTTCAGCGCGGGCATCGGCGGGTGTTCCTTGTGCAGTCGGCTGGCTTCATGCGCGAACGAATCCTCCACGTCCCCGACCTCAACGGCCGGTGGACGCCATTCTTGACGCCTGACCCGCCCCCGCATGGCCACCTCCCCGTGTCCGCGCAGGGTTCCAGGGTCCAGCATGCACCACGTCGCTCACGGCGTGAAGGTCGGTTCCACGTGTTCAGCCAGATCCTGCACAGCACAGGACGCAGCACAGGGCCGCCAGGCGGGCCGGCGCAGATTAGACTTGGCGTTTTCCGCCGCAAGAGAAGTCCATGTCCAAGCTGCGCCGTCCCACCCTGGCGCTGGCCATCGTTGCCAGCCTGTCCCTGGCCGCCTGTGACCGCCCGGCCGAGCCGGCCGCCACGGCCACCGCGCCGGCCGATGCCACCCCCGCTGCGGCCAAGCCGATGCTGGGCAGCTTCGGCTTCGATGCCAGCGGCATGGACCGCAGCATTGCCGCCGGCGATGACTTCTTTGGCTTCGCCAACGGCACCTGGGTCAAGAACACCGAGATTCCGGCCGACCGGTCGCGCTTCGGCAGCTTCAACGTCATTGCCGAGAAGACCCTGGCCGACACCCGCGCCATTCTCGAAGGGGCCGCCGGCAACACCCAGGCCAGCGGTGACGACAAGCTGATCGGCGATTACTACGCCGCTTACATGGACGAGGCCGGCATCGAGCAGCGCGGCGTTGCACCCGTGGAGCCGCAGCTGAAGGCGATCGATGCCATCACCGACAAGGCCGGCCTGGCACGCGCCCTGGGCGGCGATGTGCGCGCCGACGTCGACCTGCTCAATGCGACCAACTTCTACACCGACCGCCTGTTCGGCCTGTGGGTGTCGGTGGACCTGCTGCAGCCGGACCGCAATGCGCCCTACCTGGTGCAGGGCGGCCTGGGCATGCCCGACCGCGATTTCTACCTGGGCGGCGGCCGCATGGCCGAACTGCGCAAGCAGTACCAGGCCTACATCGCACAGATGCTGCAGCTGGCCGGCGTCGCCGATCCGGCCGGCAAGGCACAACGCATTCTCGCGCTGGAGACGAAGATCGCGCAGGCACATGCCACCCAGGAAGAAACCAATGATGTGACCAAGGGTGCCAATCCCTGGACCCAGGCCGACTTCAATGCCAAGGCGCCCGGCATGGACTGGAACGCCTTCCTCGACGCGGCCGCGCTGGGCAAGCAGCAGGACTTCATCGTCTGGCAGCCCAAGGCCGTGGCCGGCCTGTCCAGGCTGGTCGCCACCGAGCCACTGGAGGTGTGGAAGGACTACCTGGCCTTCCACGCGCTGGACCGTGCCGCCGCCTACCTGCCGAAGAAATTCGCCGATGCCCGCTTCGCCTTCCACGGCACCGCGCTGAGCGGCACGCCGCAGCAGAGCGACCGCTGGAAGCGCGCGGTGGACGATGCCAACCACGCAGTGGGCGAAGCGATCGGCAAGCGTTACGTCGAAAAGCACTTCGACGCGAAGACCAAGGAACGCGCGGACGAGATGGCCAAGAACATCATTGCCGCCTTCGCCAAGCGCATCGACGCGCTGGCGTGGATGTCGCCGCAGACCAAGGCGAGCGCCAAGGCGAAGGTGGCCGGCCTGACCGTGGGCATGGGCTATCCGGAAAAGTGGCGCGACTACACCGGCCTTGAGATCCGCCGTGATGACCCGCTGGGCAATGCACAGCGCGCCGAGCTGTTCGAGTACCAGCGCAACATCGCCAAGCTGGGCAAGCCGGTCGACCACGGCGAGTGGGCGATGCTGCCGCAGACCATCAACGCGATGAATGTGCCGCTGGAAAACCGCCTGGTGTTCCCGGCCGCGATCCTGCAGCCGCCGTTCTTCGACGGCGCCGCCGACGACGCGGTGAACTATGGTGCGATCGGCGCCGTGATCGGCCACGAGATCAGCCACGGTTTCGACAACGCGGGCGCACTGTTCGATGAAACCGGCAAGCTGCACAACTGGTGGACCGCCGAGGACCTGAAGCAGTTCAACGCCGCCGGCGATGCGCTGGCCGCGCAGTTCAGCAGCTACGAGCCGTTCCCGGGCGTGCATGTGAATGGCAAGCTGACCCTGGGCGAGAACATCGCCGACGTGGCCGGCCTGGGTACCGCCTACGACGCCTACCAGCTGTCGCTGCAGGGCAAGCCGGGCCAGACCCTGGAAGGCTTCACCCCGGACCAGCGCTTCTTCCTCGGCTTTGCCCAGGCCTGGCGCAGCAAGAGCCGCGAGCAGGCGCTGCGCAACTCGCTGCTGACCGATGTGCATGCACCGGGCCAGTTCCGCGCACTCACCGTGCGCAACATCGACGCGTGGTACCCGGCGTTCGACGTGAAGGAAGGCCAGAAGCTGTACCTGGCCCCGGACAAGCGGGTCAAGGTGTGGTGACCTGACTGGAACGGGCGCCGCAAGGCGCCCGTTTCATTTCCCGGTAGCGGCCAACCTTGGTCGGCACATGCCCCGCTCCGGTGGGAGCCAACTTTGGTTGGCATGGCACGGATCTACCTGCCGGTGGTGGCAACCATCAGCAGAGCACTCCCCGCCAACACCGCCGCAGCCCACAGCGTGGCGTGCAGCCCGATGCCATCCAGCAGTAGTCCACCGCCCCACGCCCCGAGCGCGATGCCGATGTTGAATACACCCACATACAGCGCGGTGGCGATCTCCACGGCCTGCGGCACCGCTTTCATCATCCAGCTCATCAGGCCCACCGATACACCGCCATAAGCCAGGCCCCACAGCAGCAGCACCGCGATGCCAGCGGACGGTGTGTTTCCCACCCACAGGAACAACAGCGGCGTCAGCATCAGGCCCGATGCGATCGCCAGCACCGTGCCACGTGGATGGCGTGCTGCCAGCGGCCCGGCGATGAAGTTGCCGGCGATGCCAGCCAGGCCGTAGGCAAACAGCAGTGCACCGATCCACGACGCATCCATGCTGGAGAGGCACGTCAGCAGCGGCCGCACATAGGTGAAGGCGATGAAGTGCCCGGACACCAGCAGCACGGTCAGCCACAGGCCACGCCGCAGGTCGCGCTGGCCAAGCTGCTGTACGAACTGCCGCAGCCGCACCGATGTACTGACAGGCAACGCAGGAACGACCCGCAGATGCAGCAGCATCACCGCCGCACTGAACAACGCCAGCGCCACGAACGCGCTGCGCCAGCCCAATGCATCCCCGATCAGCGCGCCCAGTGGCACACCCAGCACCGATGCCGCGGCCACGCCACCGAAGATGATCGAGGTGGCCAGGCCCATGCGTTGCGCAGGTACCAGGCGCGCTGCCAGCCCACCGGCGATGGCCCAGGTGCCGCCCATGCAGAACCCCACCAGCACGCGCGCGGCCAACAGCCAGCCGATGCCCGGTGCCAGCGCCGATGCAAGGTTGGCGACCAGCAGCAGCCCCAGCAGCGCGCACAGGATGCGGCGACGATCGATGCCACCGGCTGCGATCACCACCAGCGGTGCGAACAGGGCCGCCAGCAGGGCCGGCAGCGAGATCATCAGACCGGCGGTACCAGTGGACGCGCCGAGATCTTCGGCGATAGGGGTAAGCAGGCCCACCGGCAGCATTTCAGTGGTGACCACCGAGAAGGTGGCGAGGCCGACGGCGGAAACTGCCCACCACGGATGGCGGGGCACAGGCGCGGCGTGCGCAGGCGATGAACCGCTCACGGGATGATTCCTTCAGGGGATGTGGATGCAGCAGACGGGCGCAGTGCACGTTGCGCGAGCATGGCGAACAGCAGCACGCCACCGCCTGCCAACAGCGCAACGACAAAGCCGCTGCGCACGCCCCCCGCATCGACGCTCTGGCCGGACAGCGCCGCACCCAGCGCCACGCCGATGTTCAATCCGGCCAGCAACCAGGTCATGCCCTCGGTCAGGCGCGATTCGGGCACGTGCTGTTCGACCAGCGACATCGCCACGATCATCGTCGGCGCGAAGAACACCCCGGCCAGCAGCACGGCAAAGGCCAGTGCAGGCAGGTTGCCCACCCACAGCAACGGCAACGTGGTCAGTGCGGTGGCCGCTGCGCCGGCCAGCAACAGGCGCGGCAACGGTGCCTGCAGCTTCAGTGCACCGAACAGCAGGCCCGCTGTGCAGCTGCCCAGCGCATAGGCCGACAGCACCGCGCTGGCGGCAAGCGGCTGGCCCCGCTCTTCGGCGAACGCCACGCTGGTGATGTCGACGGTGCCCACAATCACGCCCATCGCCAGCATCAGCAACGCCAGCAAGCGGATCTCCGGCTGCCGCAGCAACGAACGCGAGGGTGCGGCACCTTCGCGGTGCTGCAGCGGCGGCTCGGTGCCACGCTGCATTACCAGTGCGGCCACTCCAAACACCAGCAGCAACGCTGCCGCCAGCACGCCCGCCTGCGGCCACACCGCAACCGACAATCCCACCGACAGCGGTGGTCCGGCGATGAAGGTCACCTCGTCGAACACGGTCTCCAGCGAATACGCGGTCTGCAGCTGCGCGCGTCCGCGATGGATCGCGGTCCAGCGCGCGCGCACCATCGCCGACACGCTGGGCATGCAACCGGCCAGCATCGCCGCAATGAACAGCGTCCAGTCCGGCGCAGCCAACAGCGTGCACGCGAGCAGCAACACCAGCCCCGCCGCACTGGCCGCCGTGGCCCAAGGCAGCACCCTGCCCTGGCCCCGGCGGTCAACCCAGCGCGACACCTGCGGCGACAGCAGCGCGTAGGTCAGCACGAAGGTGGCCGACACCGCACCAGCCAGTGCATAGCTGCCGCGCAGCTGCGACAGCAGGGTGATGATGCCGATGCCGGTCATAGGCAGCGGCAGGCGTGCCAGCAGCCCGGCCAGAGCAAGGCCGGCGGTGCCGGGGCCAGCGAACAGGTCGCGGTAAGGGGTGGTCATCAGGATCTCCAGGGCAGCGACTTGCCTGGCGCACGGCGCGCCACGACAATACATACAGAGCGTATGAATAAGAGGCTACATTCATACGCGCCGTATGTAAACAATCATGCATTGTGTATGTAAGGAGTTCCGGATGGTTCGTCGCACCCGCGCCGAGATGGAAGAAACCCGCGCCACCCTGCTGGCCACCGCCCGTCGCGTCTTCAGCGCGCATGGCTATGCCGCCACCTCGATGGATGACCTGACCGCCCAGGCCGGGCTCACCCGCGGTGCGCTGTACCACCACTTCGGCGACAAGAAGGGGCTGCTGGCCGCAGTGGTCGCCCAGCTGGATGCCGAGACCGACCAGCGCCTGCAGGCGATCAGTGACAGCGCCGACGATGCCTGGGAGGGCTTCGTGCAGCGATGCCGCGCCTATCTGGAGATGGCGCTGGAACCGGAGATCCAGCGCATCGTGCTGCGCGATGCACGTGCGGTGCTCGGTGGCGCCTCACCGGAATCGCAGCGCCACTGCGTGCACTCGATGCAGCGGTTGATCGAACAGTTGATCACGCAGAGCGTGGTAGCACCGGTGGATGCGCAGGCGCTGGCGTCGCTGATCTACGGCAGCCTGGCCGAGGCCGCGTTCTGGATCGCCGAAGGAGAGGATGGTGATGCGCGACTGCGTCAGGCGACGGCGGCGCTGGACCTGCTGTTGCGTGGGTTGAAGTCGGCGCGGTGACACGCATCCATGCATGGCATGGATCTGCTGCGGAACCCGCTCGCGTAGATACCACCCTTGGTTGGCGCTTCTGCGGCACCGCGCAACGCGTGCCAACCAAGGTTGGCACCTATCAGGCAACTGCGGGCCACTCGCGCAGGATCTCCACCGGCACGCCCATCCGCGCGCAGGCGCGGCTGGCCAGGCCATCGGGCAGCGCGCGGCGGAACAGCGGCGCCATGCCCTGCATCAACTTCGCTGAAGCTGCCGCCTGCGCACGCTGGCGTCCACTGCGCTCGAGCATGCCCTCGGCCCAGTCCGGCAGCAGCGCCGCGCCTGCACCCAGAAACACTTCGCGCGACAGCCCCGGCACCGGTACCGGCAGGCGCACGCCGGACAACACCTCCAGCACTTCGCGCGAGCGCTCATCCACGCGCAGTTCCGGTTGCCGCGCGCAGAAGTACGCCGCCACCTCGGCTTCGCTGCACGGCACATCCACTGCACCCAGCGCCTCGGCCACACGGCGGTACTCATCGTAGTAGCGGTCGGCGATGTCCCCCGGCACCTCGCGCCCATAGCGGCGGAAACCCTGCAGGAACCCGAAGGCTTCGGTCACGTGCACCCAGGTCAGCAACTGCGGATCGTCGGCGGCGTAGGGTTCGCCCTGCGCGGTCTGGCCGCGGATCCGTGCATGAATACGGCGCACCTTGGCCACCAGCGCCTCCACCTCGCCGGTGGGCGCATAGCTCGTGCCGGCAACGAAGGCGGTGGTGCGGCGCAGGCGTCCCACCAGGTCCTGACGGAAATTGGAGTGATCGTAGACCCCGGCCAGCGCGCGCGGGTGCAGGGTCTGCAGCATCAGCGCGCACAGGCCACCGGCGAGCATCGAGGGAAATTCGGCGTGCAGCCGCCAGGTGACGCTGTCCGGGCCGAACCAGCCCGGGTCGCCCTGCGGATGGTCGTAGTCGATGCCACTCTGGCCGCGCGGGAAGGCGTCCAGTACCCAGCGCCGGATCGGCGCGGTGACGGGGCGGTAGAGTCGCTGCAGCAAAGCCGGCATCACGGGTCCAGGAAAGTCGGAAGAACGGTCGCATCTTGCGCGGTCGGCCCCGATTCTCCGCGATCACGGCGCAGGCGGCGAGCCTCCCCGCTCAGCGACCGTTTCATGTGCGGCCGCAGCACGTTTCACCCTGCGACATCCTGTCGCAGGGTGTGACCGCGATGATGCAATGCATCAATTTTCACCCCCGCCGGGCAAACCCTTGCACCGCTTGGCATTGCCCCCGTTGCACCGCCCGCTGGAAGTGCTAGAACTGGACCCGCCACACCGTCCAATGCTGATCGACGCACGTTCCACAAGGAGCCAGCCATGATTGCCTTGTTCAAGGGTTTGGGAATTCTGCTTCGCGACAACGAGCTCTACAGCAGCCCGTTCGACAAACAGGTGGCGCACTGGCGCAACCTCAGCGAGCAGCAGATCCGCGATGAAGTGGCGGTGCTGGCCCAGGCCAAGTGCCAGTGGCTGATCGCATCGATCATCGGCTGGCAGGCAGCCTCTCTGCTGATCCTGGGCCTGATCGCCAACTACCTGTGGCGCGATGACTTCCATATCACCTTCACCCGCGTGGTGATCGTGTTCGGCTCATGGGTATCGATCCTGTTCGTGATCTGGTTCATGGCCAACATGTTCGATCAGCAAGCCGGCTTCGAGCGCTGGATGAAGGCCTTCAACAGCCGCGCCCGCATCAGTTCCAAGGCCGACAGCGTGGAGCACGTGGCCGAGGCGCTGGACCTGGCCGAGCACTACCCGGAAGTGCTGGACTACAAGCAGGCGGTCACCACCAAGCGCGAACTGCGCCACGAGGACATCCGCATCATGACCGAGATCGGGCGGATGAAGCAGCACTCGGAGCTGGTCGGACGCCTGAACCACGTCGGCGAAACCGAACACCATCACGAGCTGACGCTGCAGCCTGCCTACTGACCCTTCAGCGAAGCGGGGGGATCCACACTGCCACCGTGATCACTCGCGGTGGCAGTGTTCTATCGGGTCCTGGCTGACGCACTGGCGGAAGCCGTCGGGCAGGCCACGCATGGCCTCGGTCTTGCCTGCCGCAACCGCAAACCGACGCAGCGGCGGCGTGGTGCACGCGGCATCGGTGCTGCACGCTGGGTCCAGCACCAGGTAATGGCAGTGGCCACTGCTGCTGGCAATGCACTGAAAGCGCGCCTCGCCATCGACCACCGTACTCTTGCTGTACAGCGTGTCCACGCCGTTGGCATGGGTGCGGGTGATCGAGGTGTTGCGGGATTTTTCGCAGCCGGCCAGTGCCAGCACGGCAACGCACGCAATCAGCAGACGGGACATGTTCATTCCTCGGTGCAGGGGGGATGCGGCTGCGGCTACATGCCGCGGAACAGGCTCATGAACGGTTGGCTGACCACCAGCGTTTCCGTTCGGCCACGCAGGCGCAGCACGCCCCGCCCGGTATCGTCGCGGCTGACCGCCGCCACGGCCTTCATGTTGACGATGGTCGAGCGGTGGATCTGGCGGAAATGCTGCGGGTCGAGCACTTCCAGCAGTTCGCGCAACGGCGTGCGCAACAGGCTCTCGCCGGCAGCGGTGACCACGGTGGTGTACTTGTTGTCGGCACGGAAGTAGGCGACATCTTCCAGCATGATCAGCTGCGTCTCGCGGCCGTTGCTGGCAGTGATCCAGGCCAGCGGCGGGCGCTCGGCAGCACCCTGCGATGGACCCAGCCGCTGCAGGAGGCGTTCAAGCACGGCGTCATCCTGGCGCGTCGATGGCAGCCGCGACAGGATGCGCTCACGCGTCGCCAGCAGGCGTTCGTCACTGACCGGCTTCAGAAGGTAATCCATCGCGCCCTGCTCGAACGCGTCGATGGCGTACTGGTCATAGGCGGTGACGAACACCACCTGGGTACGCGGGCTCAGCTCGGACAGCGAGCGCGCAACTTCGATGCCACTGATGCCGGGCATGCGGATGTCGAGGAACGCAATGTCCGGCTGCGTCTCGGCCAGTTGCTCCAGCGCGCTGGCGCCGTCCTCGCACTCGGCCACCAGCTTCAGGTCCGGCCACAGCCGGCGAAGTTGCTCCACCAGCGACTGCCGCAGCAGTTCTTCGTCTTCAGCGATCAGTGCCTCAAGCGGCATGGCTGCGCTCCTTGTGCGACTGCGGCAGGGTCATGGTCGCGGCCACGCCGCTGGGGAAATTGGCCACGATCGCCACACCGGCCTGCTCACCGCAGGTCAGGCGCAGGCGCTCGCGCAGGTTCTTCAGGCCGATGCCGGTACCGCTGGTGCCCTGACCGAAGCCGAGCCCGTCGTCGGCGACGGTCACGGTCACGTGGTCATCGAAACCACGCGCGAGGATCCAGATCGTGCCACCGCCGGGCTTGGGTTCCAGGCCGTGCTTGATCGCGTTTTCCACCAGTGTCTGCAACGCCATCGCCGGCAGGTGCACGCCATGCAGTTCATTGGGCACCTGCACTTCCACCGCCAGCCGGGCGCCCATGCGGATGCGCAGGATCTCCAGGTAGGCGCGGGTGCGTTCCAGCTCCACTCCCAGCGTGGAGACCGATTCGTCCACCTGTGGCAACGAGCTGCGCAGGTACTGGATCAGGTGGCCGAGCATCTGCTCGGCACGTGCCGGGTCGGTGCGGGTCAGCACCTGCGCATTGGCCAGCGTGTTGTAGAGGAAGTGCGGCTCCACCTGCGCATGCAGCAGGTTCAGGCGCGCCACCGACAGCTCCTTTTCCACCTGGGTCTGCTCGGCGGCCGCCTGCTCGTCACGTCGCTGGTCGGCCACGCGACGGCTGATCGCACGCGTGACCGCTTCGGCGTTCTCGAAGTTGCTTCCCTCATCCAGCGCCAGCAGATCGGCCCACCAGCCAGCATCCGGCTCGAACAGCAGGGTGACCGTGCTGGTGCCCTGTCCCGGGGTGACCGTGGCCAGCACGCTGTTGCGCTTGATCGCCAGCCGCGCGGGCAGGTTCCAGCGCGAGGGCTGACGCCCATTCCAGAGATCCACGCGGCGAACATAGGCGCGCACCTGCAGGCTGCCGGCCGAGCTTTCCACATCCTCCACGCGGGGAAGTTCGGCGATGGCCGCTTCCACTACCGAGAACGCGTGGCCGGCGTCCATCGGCAGTTCGATCTGGCGGCGCTGGCGCCCGGACAAGGTGGTGGCATCCAGGCGACCGGCCACCAGCCAGACGCGGCGGATATGGGTGATGGCACTGCCCAGCGCGGAAATGATCAGGAACATCGCCAGCAGGCCGAAAATCCAGCCCGGGCCATCGTTCATGCCACTGAAGATGCCGCTCCAGACCATGCCTGCGACGAACAGCGCCGCAGCCCAGGCCAGCAGATGACGTAACAGGAGAGAAAGGCTGGCGAACACGGCGGCGCCTTGGAGGAAGGGGGTGAGCCGAGCATAGGGCGGCCCGCCGGGCAAGCAAGCGGGCTGCGACGAAGGGCGGGAAAGCGGGGATGGAAGCGGCTCTGGCAGTGCCGGCCGCTGGCCGGCACCCCGTCATCGCCGCAAGCCTCGCAGCAATGCCGGCCAGCGGCCGGCACTACCGGTGCTTCTTATTCGCGCTGGTCGGCGCTGGCGTCGCGTACGGCGCGGAACGACTCGTCCTTGCTCCAGTTCGGCCAGGCACGGGAGTTGGCCAGCTGGTTGCCCAGCGTGTACAGCACTTCCAGGTCGCGGGCAGCACCGGCGAACACCCAGTCCGGCTGCCATTCGTCGCCCTGCTGGTGGTAGCGCTTGGCGGTGTAGTCTTCCGAGGCCTTCTTGCCCGCAGCCACGCCACCGTCCACCCAGTCCTGGCCGGCCGACCACGACAGTGCCGGCACGCCACGCTTGGCGAACGGGAAGTGATCGGAGCGGAAGAACAGGCCCGCTTCCGGCTTCGGGTCCGGCGTGTAGCGGATATCCCAGCCCTTGGCCACGTCCTTCAGCTGGTCCAGCAGCTCGAAGCGCGCGGCGCCGTAGATGCCGAAATCGCGCGACGGACCGAACGGCGCCATGCCATCCATGTTGATCACCGCCACGGTCTTTTCCAGCGGGTACAGCGGATGGGTGGCGTAGTACTCCGAACCCAGCAGGCCCTTTTCCTCGGCGGTGACTGCCAGGAACAGCACTGACCTCTCCGGGCGCTTGGCCTTGGCGAAACCACGGGCCAGCTCGATCAGCGAGGCAGTACCGCTGGCATTGTCCAGCGCACCGTTGAAGATGCGATCACCGCGCGCGTCCGGCTCGCCCACGCCGATGTGGTCCCAGTGCGCGCTGTAGACGATGGTCTCGTCCGGGTGGCGGCTGCCTTCCAGGCGTGCGGCCACGTTGTGCGAGGTGATCACTTCGGTCTTCACCGCGTACTTCGCGTCCAGGCTGGCGCCGGTCAGCGGCACCGGGGTGAAGTCGCGCTGCTGCGCCTTCTTCTTCAGCGCCTCGAAGTCCTGGCCGGCCGAGCGGAACAGCTCCACCGCCAGATCGCGCTGGATCCAGCCTTCCAGCAGCGGGTGGCTGTCGGCCGGGTTGTCGCGCACCACGTCGAACATGGTGTTGGTGTTGGAGCCGGCCACGGTGGCCCAGCCGTACGACGCCGGTGCGGTCTCGTGCACGATCAGCACGCCCAGCGCGCCTTGGCGTGCACCTTCCTCGTACTTGTAGGTCCAACGGCCGTAGTAGGTCATGCCCTTGCCGTCGAAGTCGCCCTGGCCGGTCTCGAAGTCCGGGTCGTTGATCAGTACGACGGCGATCTTGCCCTTCAGGTCCACGCCCTTGAAGTCGTCCCAGTTGCGCTCCGGGGCCTTCACGCCGTAGCCGAGGAACACCAGCGGCGCCTTGCTGATATCGACGTTGCTGGCGCCGTTCATGGCGGCGCGCACGGCAATCTGCTTGCCCTGCTCCAGCGGCAGGGTCTTGCCGCCCTGGTGCAGCGCCAGCTGCGGTGCGCCGACGATGTCGCCCTTGCGCAGCGGCACGGCCTGGGTCCACAGGCGCTTGCCATCCTTGAGGTCACCGCCCGGCTGCAGGCCGGCATCGGCGAACTGCTTGCTGAGGAAGGCGATGGTCTTTTCTTCGCCGGCGGTGGCCGGGGAGCGGCCTTCGTAGGCGTCGGAGGCCAGTTCCTTGACGTCGGCGGAGATCCGCGCGCCGTCGAATTTCGGGGTGGCCGCCATCAGTGCGCTCGACACCGACAGGGCCAGCACGCCCAGTACTACTCGTTTCATTGCTCTCTCCAGCAGGAAATCCTTCTGGAGTGTAATGGGATTCGGCAGGGCTGCGCCCTGCCCCTGCCGAAACAACGGCAACAGCCGAAGCAACAGCAAAGGCTGGTTTCCTGAGGGTAGGCGGGGTGGGTCCGGTTGCGGGGGACGCCGTAAACCCGTCCTTGAAGTGCCCCCCGCAACCGGACCCACCCCGCCTTCGACAGCTTCCCGCTGCTGTTGGTGGGTGTCGACCTTGGTCGACACGGACTGAAACAGGAAGGGGTCAGATCCCTTTCCCGGCGGGAAAGGGCTCTGACCCCATCGGTGTGTTGCTTGAGCCTGTTACCAGTTCGGGTCTTCGGCCGGCGCGGCAGCGGGCTTGGGCTTCGGCTTGGCGGCCGGGCGTGCGGCAGTTGCGGGAGCGGCCGGGGCAGTCGCTGCGGCTGCGGCGGCCGCCGGCTTGCTGCCCAGCTTCTGGCGCAGTTCGATCTGGCCCGGGCGGAAGCCGCCGCGCATCGCGTCAACGCCGTCTTCGATGGTGCCGTACGAGGTCTGTACGGCCACGCGGTCGATGCGGATGGTGCAGCACGGGTGTTCGCTGCGGCCCAGCGAACGGCCGGTCTGCGGGTCCTTCAGTTCCTCGCCCAGGCGCACGGCCTGCCAGCGCTGGCCGGCCTGCACGGTGTCACCGCCCTGGCTCAGCACCACCTGGTCACCGTCCACCGACACCACCGACACCGGAAACAGCGTGGTGACGATGCTGGTGCCTATCTGGCCCGACAGCGATTCCATCATCGCCGCGGCCATGTTGCGGCCGTTGACCACGCGCGGCAGGGTGCTGGGGCCGGTCGAGGCCAGCTGGTGGTCGAAGCTGTCGGACATCACCACCTGGCCGGTGGTGGCGTTGACCAGGCGCAGGGTGATGCGGCCGCCACCGGAGTACGAGGTCACCTGGCGGTCGGACATGCGCAGGTTGCGCACGCTGCGCGGGTACTCGAAACGCTCGATGGTCGGGATCAGGATCAGGTCGGTCGCCAGCTGCTGGCCCACGCGTGCGGTGTCCTGCAGGCGCACGTTGCCGCTGTTGATGTGGTCGATCTCGGCCTGCAGCTCGTCACCAAACTCGCGGTCCAGCACGATGAAGCGCTGGGTCTGGGTCAGCGTGTCGGACAGGCGTGCGCGGATCGCGTCGGCCACTTCGTCCGCGTCCACGCGGCCGTCGCCCACGGCGTAGCTGCCGGCCTTGGTGCGCGGCAGTGCAACCACGATCTTCGGCTTGCCCTGCTCGTCCGGTGCACGGTACTGGGCGATCTGTGCGCGCACGCGCACCTTCCAGTAGCTGCGCATGCTGCGGTGGGTCACGTCGGAATCGAACGAGCTGGCGCCACGCTTGGCTTCGACGTTGACCTTCTCGTCGTAGCTCTGCTTGACACTGGCCGAAGCCGAACCGCTCTTGGCCGAGGCTTCGCCGGACGCACTGGCCGACGCCGAGCCCTTGAAGCTCCAGCCTTCGTCGCTGGCGCGCACGCGGGCGATGGTTTCCTCGTCCAGCTGCCGCACTTCTTCCTGCGACAGGATTTCATAGCCCAGCACCGCGCCCTGCGAGCCGGCGATCATCTGCTGGGTGAACGCGTCGGCGCGGATGTCGCCGACGTGTTCGTCATCCACATCCACATGCAGGCCTGCACGCAGGCCCTGCATCTGGCTGGCCACGCGTACGCCGTTGACCTGCGCCACCGCCGACTGCAACGCCGCCAGCACCGCCAGTTCCGGGGTGCTGCCGATGCCGTCGGCCTCGCGCGCGACCTGGGTGGTGCCGCCGAAATCCGGCGTGCCACGCAGGGGCGCCGCTTCCACTGGCGTATTGCTGGCCAGTGCACTGGTTGCCTTTTCCTTGGCGGGCGCGGCAGCCGGGGCGTCCTGCTCGCCACAGGCTGCAAGCAGCGCGGCAACCAGGCCCAGGCCGATCAAACGGTAGGTCATACGCATGAAGATTCGCCTCGGATCAGAGCGTGTCGAGCATCGAATCGGCGTTGGACGGCACCTTCACCTTGCTCTTCCTGGCGAAGGTCACGGCCGACTTGGTCGAGCCGTACAGGCCCTGGATGAAGCCCGGCGATTCCTTGGCCACCCACGCACCGGCGGCCAGCTTGCGGCCGACGGTCGCCAGCTGGGTCGCGCCCAGGTTCTTCATGCCGGCGGTGAAGTTGCTGGCCTCGCCACCGAGCTTCTGTGCTTCGGCGGCCGACGCCAGCAGCGAGACCAGGCCTTCGGCGTAGTGCTGCTTGGATTCAGCGTTCAGTTCCGGCTGCGCGGCCTGGCGCTCGTTGATGGCAGCCTGCGCCGCTTCGCTGACCGACACCGACTTCTTCATCGCATCGACGCTGACCGAACCCGACGACAGCGCCTGGCGCTCGGCTTCCAGCAGCTGCACCTGCTCGGCCAGGCCGAAGGCACGGGCGAACGAGGTCTGGGCCTGCAGCGAGTGCGACTGCGAGCTGACGAAACGACGCACCAGCGCTTCCTGCGCGGCTTCGTCCGGGGCGGCGGCGCTGGAAGCGCTGCTGCTGGAGGTGCCGGTGGCGGCACCGGCCAGGTCCTTCAGCTTGCCCAGGCCGGCGTGCGCCGGCATCGACAGGGTAGCGGCGGCGATGGCCACGACAAGAGCGGTATTGCGGATCATGAGGATGTCCTTTGGGAGAGACGGCCGCCCAAGCGGCACGTGGGAATCGGTAACCCCAGGCCGATGCCGAGCGGGCTCGGCACCCACCGGGGCGGCGGATCAGCGGACCGCCTTGACGTTCAGTTCGTTGATCATCTGCTGGGCGGCCTTTTCGGCAGCCAGCTGCAGCGCGTTGGTACGGGCCACGGTTTCATTCGGGCCGGTGCCGGAGAACTGCACCGGGCCCACCGACGACACGGTGCGCGGGAAGCGACCGGTCACGTCCAGCACCTTGCCGGTGACCGTGACGAACACGCGGGTGTTGCCACTGGCCGGATCGCGGTCGCGCATGCCGATGTCGAGGGTGCCGACGGCGATGTACGGAATGTTGGCCGCACGGATGCCGTTGGCGGTATCGCGCAGGGTGGCCGGGGCCAGGTCGTTGCCGGTGCTGAAGTCCTTGCGGATGCGCTCGATGCTGAGCAGGCCGCGCGACTCGCCCTCCACGTATTCGGCTTCAACCACTTCGTAGCCGGCGGCGCTGAAGGCACCGGTCATCGCGGTGTTCACTTCGGCGGCGCTGGCCACCTTCCAGGTGATGTTGTCGGCGCGTGCGGTGGTGCTGCCACCGCTGGTGACCGACACCGAACCATTCTGGTTGATGCTGCCGTTGGTGCTGACCGAGTTGCCGCGGAAGCTGTCGCCCTCACGGGTGTTCTCGCTGTAGCTGCTGCTGGCGTCGACGCGGCGGTATTCCTTGTCCTGGAACGACTGCACGGTGTCCTGCGAGCGCGCCATGAACAGGAAAGTCAGCAGCGAGCGCTGCGCGGCGGTGGCACCGGCCACGGCCGAACCCGCATCCAGCTTGGTCTGCAGCAGGGTGGTGTTGATCTCGGCGCGGACAGTGACGGTGTAGGTCTTGGCCTTCTTGTCTTCGGTGTCCGACAGCTGCACGGCGCTGAGCACGTAGCGATCGATCTCGCCGATGAACTCGGCGCGGCGCGCTTCGAACAGGCGCAGCTTGGCCGCACCGGTTTCGGCGATGTACGCCTCCAGTGCATTGACCTTGGCCTTGTTCAGGGCCTGGGCACGGGTGTCGGCACTCAGGCGCAGGCCGTAGCTGGCCGAGCCGGTGCCGCGCGAACTCGCGGTCTGCGCAGCGACCGGCGAGGCCACCACCAGCGCGATGAGGATGAGCAGGATGGTACGCATCAACGACATGACTTGATCAACTCCTGAAGGGCTTGGGTCTGCTGCTGCAACGGGCGGCCGCCCGGCTTCTGTTCGTCCAGCCAGGCGCGCGAATCGGCACGCTTGGCGGCGGCGCCGGCGAAGGCATCGAGCCCGGCCAGCAGGGTTTCGTAGCTGGCCGACCACTGGTCGACCTGCCACTGCGTGACCGGCACCACCTTGGTGGCCCCCTTGCGCAGCGGCTGTTCGAAATAGACCTTGCCGGAGAAGGGCTCGGTCACTTTGGCGGTGAAGAAGGCGCCGAACAGCATCGTCTTCATCGCCGGGGTTTCATTGATGACGCCGTTCTTCAGCGCATCGACCTGCACAGTGATGACGTAGTCCGGCTCGGGGATCTTCAGCTGGTAGACCTTGCCGTCGGCAAAGCGGGCGGCCATCGCACCACCGATCGCCTGGCCCGAGGCCGGCGGCAGCAGGCCGACGCCGGCATTGGACGACAGCGTCTTGGACAGTTCATGGGCCAGCGTGGCGCGCAGCGGAGTTTCCCACTTCGGGTCGGGCAGCTTGGCGCGGACCGCGTCGGACAGGGTTACGCCACCGACCTGCAGGCGACGCACGGCGGCATCGGGCAGCTTGGCCTGGGCGAGACTGGCGGCCAGCACCTGCGACAGGCTGGTATCGGCGCTGCCGTACAGCAGATCGGCGACGATCGCGTCGATATCGTCGTTGTCCGGGCGGTAGTCCTGCACGTCGATGCGTTGCAGCGTGAGCGGATAGGACGCGATCACCTGGCGCTCGCGGAAGTCGAAGAACAACGCCTGCAGCGCCACTTCCACCAACACCTTGTACTGGTCACCGATCGGCTCGACCGAGACCAGTTCGCGGTCCAGCGCGGCGGCCAGCACGGTGGCGCTGGTGGTGCCGTCGAGCATCGCCACCGGCTGGTCGATCAGCTCCAGGTGGGCCGGTGCGCGGCGCTTGAGCGACTGCGCCAGCGTCTGGTTCAGCGGGACCAGGCCACGCCGTTCCAGCACCGCATGCGCATGTGGCGTGGTCGCCTGCACGGCGGCGGCGTCAGCGGTATAGGCAAAACCGGCCCAATAGGCCTGCTGCGATTTGTCCGCGGCCTGCACGGCCGTCGGCCATACGGCCAGGCACAGGGCACAGGCAAGCAGGCGCGCAAAAGCGCGCGATGCGCTCTTCGTCCTTGAATACATCCAACCGCTCCTCGGTCAATACGCACGGAATGCGGACGCTGATGCGTCCGCTGGGCGCGAAACATAGCCGCTCAGGCGCGCGGCGACAAGTGCTGTCCTTGTCGACTCAGTCTGTGCCGGGCAGGCCCGCCCGTTGCCGCAGCAATCCGCGCTCGGCCCGGTTCTGGCTGAGCCGAGCTGCCTCGCCAAAAGCGTCACGCGCATCCTGCTCACGCCCCAGTGCCTGCAACAGCTCGCCACGAACCACCTGCAGCGGCGCATAGTCGCGCAGGCGCGCGTCGACCAGCAAGGGCTGCAGCTGCGCCCAGGCGGCAAAGGGGCCCTCGCTGCGCAGGATCGCCACCACCCGGTTCAATGCCACCACCGGTGAAGGTTGCACCTGCAGCAGCTGTGCATAGAGCGCCGCAATTCGCGGCCAGTCGGTATCCTCGGCGCGACGCGCCGCTGCATGGCACGCTGCGATGCGCGCCTGCAGTACATAAGGATCATCGTCGCCGCCGGCGGCCAGAGCGCGCGCCAGCACCTGCTGCCCGCGTTCGATCTGCAGCCAGTCCCAGCGCGCGCGGTTCTGCTGGTCCAGCAGCACCGGCACGCCCTGCGCATCGGTTCGCGCTGCGGCACGCGAGGCCTGCAGCTCCATCAGGGCCAGCAGGCCCAGCACCGGCGGCACCGGCAACCGGTGCGCCATGATGCGCGCGAGCCGAAGTGCCTCCTCGCACAGCGCCGGCCGCATCCAGTCATCGCCAGCGCTGGCCGCATAGCCTTCGTTGAACACCAGGTAGATCGCCTCCAGCACCGATCCGAGCCGCTCGGGCATCGCGTCAGCACGCGGGACCTCGTAGGGCACCTGCTTCTGCGCCAGGGTGCGCTTGGCGCGCACGATGCGCTGGGCGATGGTCGGCTCCGGCTGCAGGAACGCACGTGCGATCTCGACGGTGGTCAGGCCACCGAGCAGGCGCAGGGTCAGTGCCACCCGCGCATCGGCCGGCAGCACCGGATGGCAGGCCACGAACATCAGCCGCAGCAGATCGTCGCCCAGGTCATCCTCCAGCGCCTGGCTGTCATCGGGTGCCGGCAGCGCGGCCGGATGCAGTTCCTCGCCCCACTGCGCATGCTGCTGCGTCACCCGCTGATGCTGGCGCAGCACATCGATGGCACGGTTGCGCGCGGTGGTCATCAGCCAGGCTCCGGGGTTGTCCGGGATGCCCTGTTCCGGCCAGCGCTCCAGCGCGGCCAGCCAGGTGTCCTGGGCCAGCTCCTCGGCACGGCCGACATCACCGCCGAGCAGCCGCGCCAGGCGCGCGATCAACACTGGCGACTCCATCCGCCAGAGGGTTTCCAGACGCTGCGTCAGTGCGGGATCGAGCATGCGCCGATCACAACACGCACGCCCGGCCCGCACAAGCGCCGCAGCTCACGCTTCAACAATCGGCTTGAAGCCGCCCCAGAACATGCGCCTGGTATCGAACGGCATGTCCTTCGGGCCCAGCGACGCCAGCCGCGGGTCGGCCATCACCTTTGCGTTGATGCGGTCGCGTGCCGCGCGCGAGCGGAACACCACGAAGGCGACGATCACCGTCTCGCCCGGTTTCGCCTTGACCGCACGCGGGAACGAGGTGCTCTTGCCCGGTTCCACATCGTCGGCCACGCATTCCATGTACTGCAGCGCGCCATGGTCCTTCCACACCGCGCCGGCCTTGCGGGCAAGGCGGCGGTAGGCCGCCACCTTGTCCTGTGGGCACGGCAGCACGTAAGCATCCACGTAAGCCATGTGGGTTCTCCCTTGCGGCGGCCGTCAGCCCGGCTCGCCGTCCATGTGTGCGATTTCCCAGAGATGGCCATCCAGGTCCTGGAAGCCGCGCTGGTACATGAAGCCCAGGTCGCGCGCCGGCTGCGGTTCGCTGGCGCCGGCGGCCAGTGCCTTGTCCACCAACACGTCCACCGCCTTGCGGCTGTCGGCCGACAGGCAGGTGATCACCTCGGTGTGGCTGTGCGCATCAGCAATCGCCTTGTTGGTGAACTGCTTGAAGAACGGCTGGGTCAGCAGCATCACGAAGATGCTCTCGCTGATGACCATGCAGGCCGCATCGTCATTGGTGAAGGTCGGGTTGAAGCTATAGCCCAGCGCGGAGAAGAACGCCTTCGACTTCTCCAGGTCCTGCACGGGCAGGTTGACGAAGATCATCTGCGGTTGTGGTGCACTCATCGTTGAAGCTCCTTGTGGATGAAAGAGACGGGATCAGGGTTGCTTCATGCAGTTGACCATCCACGGCTTGCCGTAACGGTCGATCAGCATGCCCCAGCGATGTGCCCAGAACGTTTCGGCGATCGGCATCTGCACCTGGCCACCTTCGGCCAGCGCCGCGAACACGCGTTCGGCTTCTTCGATGCTGTCCACATCGACATTGATGGTGGTCGAACCACCCTCGCCGCCGCCGGGGCCGTCGGCTGCCATCAGGATGGCGTTGCCGATCTCGAGCTGGCTGTGCGCGACGTGGTCGAGGGTTTCCGGTGGCATTTCGTTGCAGCCCGGCGAGCCATCGGAGGGCGGCATGTCGCGGTACTTCATTTCCGAGGTGACCTGGCCACCGAGTGCCTTGGCGTAGAACGCCATCGCCTCATGGGCCTGGCCGCTGAAGCCGAGGAAGGGAATCAGTCTCATGGCAATACTCCGTTGTGCGATTCAGGGTGGTAGTGCCGGGGCGTGCCCGGCTGGGAGAGGAATCGGGTCAGCCTTCCAGCTGTGCACGCAGACGCTGTTCCTGCTGCTGTAATTCGGGGGTGAAGGCTTCACCAAAGTCTTCTGCGGAGATCAGGGGACGCAGTTCCAGCGTGCCGCCCTCGCCGAACGGCGCACGGCTGGCCCATTCAACGGCCTCGTCCAGCGACCGCACCTCCCACAACCAGAAGCCGGCGATCTGTTCGCTGGCAGGACCGAACGGACCGGCCTCGACCTTGGGTGCCCCGCCGCCGAAGTGAATGCGGCGACCGCGCTGGGTGGCGTGCAGGCCTTCACCGGCCAGCATGATGCCGGCGGCCACCAGTTGTTCGTTGAAGGCGCCCATTTCGGACAGTTCCTGTTCGCTGGGCATGCGGCCGGCTTCGGAGTCGGCGTTGGCCTTCACGATCACCATCACTTTCATTGCGGTCTCCCGTGGGGACGCGTGGTGCGTGCCCTTCACTGGGTACAACGAACCAGGGGGCGGGGAATCGACACGTCTGTTGGAAATTTTTTTCTTGCGCGGAAAGCGTGCCTTCGGCGAGGGTCGGCGAACGGCGGAGCCCCTCCGTGGTGGGGTTGGGTTGGTCGCTGAAAGCTCGGGTTCATGGGTTTGGCCGGGTGGGGAGGCAGGGCAGGGGACGCTGCAAGTACGTCCATGTAAGCTCGGTCGCCGCATCCATGCGGCTCACGCCCCTGCCCTGCCTCCCCACCCGGCCTTGGACAGTTTCCTGCCTCCGGCACGCACCACGGGAAGATCAAGAGAAAAGGCAGAAGCAAAGGCAACAGCAACGGCGGTTGGCTGGCGGGCTCGGCTTTACGAGCGAAGCGACCCGCTTTTGCTCTTGTTTGTGATTTTCCGTGGTGGACGCCGCAGGAAACTGTCAAGGGCCGGGTGGGTAGGCGGGG
>NZ_CVIW01000017.1:0-65720 GCF_001499715.1 Stenotrophomonas thermophila
AATGGAAGGCGCAGCCTGGGCGCCGATTGCAGCGGCGATCAGCACGGTGGAGGCCGCGAGGCGGGTCATCAGGGAACGCAGGCGCATGGCAGAGACCGATGGATGCGGAATGGATGGTTCAAAGAGTAGCCTTGCCGGCTGAATCGCGCGTGCATGCCGCCGCAACGGTTCAGTCCAGCGATGGCCGCAGTTGTGCCGACTGAATCTGCCAGGCGCTGCCGTCGGCGCTGGGTTGCACCCGGTACCAGCCGCCGAAGCGGAAGGTGCCCTCAGGAGTCACCGCGCGGATCCGCACCGGAACCTCCAGCAGCTGGGGCGGCTGGTGGCCGTCGCGCGCGATCGGCAGCTCGCTGGTCAGGCGGAGGCTGCGCACGTCCGTCAGCTGGCGCAATGCGGCATCGTCAGCGCGCCGGGCATCGCTGGGCGGGAAAGTCCACGCGGCGTCGGCGGCCTTGCGATCGCGATTGAGCAGGGCCATGACATACGCGTTGAGCATGGCCGCGGGCAGCTCGGCGTCGGCCGCGACGGCGGCAAACAGGGGATCGACATCGATGGCCCGCGCAGCCGCTGCATCGCTTGCTGCGGCGGTCTGTGGCTTCGTGCTGGCAGTCGTCCTGGCCGCTACCGGCGGTGCGGCATCCGCTGCGTCGGATCGCGATGGCGACCTGGAGCAGGCCAGCAGCACCAGTGGTGCGATCAGTATCAGGAACCTGCGCATGCCAGCCTCCTCCCCGAGGCGAACGGAAGGAGGCAGTGTATCGGCTGTGCGGCGATCAGCGGGAGGAGGGCAGCTGTTCCAGTGCATCCAGCGCCGGCAGCACCTGCGCGGCGATGGCGGCCAGGGCATGGCCTTCTGTTTCGGCGTGGCGCTGCACGATGTCGCGCAGCAGCTGGGTGGCGATCACCAGGGTCGCGCGCTCGTCGCCGCTGACGCCAGCGGTGCGCGGCGCCGCCTCCAGCAGGCGCATGAGGTCTCGGCTGGCGCGATGTTCCAGTTCGATGGTGCAGCGCCCGGTGCACTGCAACCCGTCCTTTTCGATGGGGGTCACCGAGATCCGGTAGCGGGTGGAGGGGCTGGCCATGGGGGTGCTCGTCGTAGCTGTGGAGGATGTGCTCACCATAGGCAAGGCCACGGCCGGCTGCGACGGCTGGCGCCGCACGCAGTGTTCCACCCGGTACGTTCCGGGGCCTGCAGAGGGCGCGCCCTGCCAGTGACGGCGGGCCTGAGCGGTCGTTTCCCGATATGCGGCAACGCTGTGTTGCGGATGGCCCCGGGGCGGCGCATCCACGCATGGCGCGGGAAGCGCGCAAAAAAAAACGGGACGGCCAGAGCCGTCCCGTTGCAATCCGCGTTGGGGCGCGCGCTTACAGCGCGGCGTCCTTCAGCTTCTTCAGCGGACGCACCTTCAGCTTGGTGGTGGCCGGCTTGGCAGCGAACCACTGCTCTTCCTTGGTGAACGGGTTGATGCCCTTGCGCTTCGGCTTGGCCGGCACATTGACGGTGGTGATCTTCAGCAGGCCCGGCAGGGTGAACGAGCCAGCGCCCTTCTTGTGCACCGAGGAGGCGACGGCGCTTTCCAGCGAGGCCAGCACAGCGCGGACGTCCTTGGCGACGACGCCGGAGGCTTCAGCGATGTGTGCAACCAGGCCGGACTTGGTCAGCACTTCCTTGATCGGCTTCGGAGCGGCCGGCTTGGCGGCTGCCTTCGTCGCGACTTTCTTCACTGCCTTCTTCGGGGCAGCCTTCTTAGCGGTCTTTGCCATGGTTTCCTGTTCCGTGAACGGTTGGTTGTTTGGTCGGCGCCGAACCCCGTCGGCAAGCGCAATGTAGGGCAACTCTTGGGCGCCGCCAATAGCCCGAAGCGCGGAAAGTGCATGTTTTTTCATATCCAGGCCGATTCAGTACATGGCCGGCGGTGGAGGCTGGGGGCGTGTCAGCGTGCTCGAAGCCCGCCGCCTGCCCCTTGGTGCACTGCGCGAAACCACTGAAAACAAGAGGAAAATGCGTTGCGCGCTGGCGAGGAAGTGTCCATCTTCCGGGGTCGGGGGCGACGTGGGGCGTGCGGCGGAGCGACGCAGGGCTAACGCGTGGCATGCGAGGGTGGCCGTTCATCACCGCCATGCAGGAGCAGCACAATGGGAATCTCGCGACACGCCACCGCGCACTGGGAAGGCGATCTGAAGTCGGGCAAGGGGCAGCTGAGCACGCCGCAGAGTGGACTGCTGGACAAGACCCGCTACGGCTTCAACAGCCGCTTCGGCGACGAAAAGGGCACCAATCCGGAAGAGCTGATTGCCGCCGCACATGCCGGCTGTTTCACCATGGCGCTGTCGGCCAAGCTCGGCGAGGCTGGCTTTACCCCGACCTCGCTGGACACCGAAGCCAAGGTCGACCTGTCGATGGAAGGCGGCCCGCAGCTGTCGCAGATCCGGCTGAAGGTAAAGGCGGTGGTGCCTGGCATCGACGCGACGCAGTTCCGCGCCATTGCCGATGACGCCAAGCAGAACTGCCCGGTGTCCAAGGCGCTCAGTGCGGTGCCGATCAGCCTGGAAGCCGAACTGGGCTGAGCCGACGCATCTGTAGAGCCGAGCCCATGCTCGGCTTCTGCAGCTCCCGTGATCTGGCCGGAGAGCAGCCGAGCGCGGGCTCGGCTCTACAGTGTCCCTTTACCAATCGATGGTGCCGGTGATGACGGTCTGCACCTGGCCGCCTGACCATACCTCGCCATCCCCATCGACCAGCAGGGTCAGGCGCGCGTCATGGCCGACTTCGCGGCCCTGGCTGACTTCGAACGGCGTCCGCCCACGCGGCAGCGCGTCGCGCAGGTCCAGCCATGCGGCAAGCACCGCATTGGCCGCACCCGAGGCGGCGTCCTCGAAGCGGCGACCGTTGCCGACGAAGGCACGCACGGCCAGATCGAATCCCTCACCGCCATCGCTGAAGGCATAGGCGAACACGCCCATGCTGTCGGTGGACTCGGCCAGTGCGGCCACCGCATCCCAGTCGGGTTGCAGGGCGCGCAACGAGGCTTCATCGGCCACCTGCACCACCCACCAGCTACGCCCGCCCTGCATGCGCGCCGGCGGCAACGAACCCAGAGGCCAGCCCCTCAGTGCAGCCTGCAGGCGTGGATCGCAGGCCTCGGCAGTTTCGGCCAGCTGCGCGCGCGGGGTGCGGATGGCGATGCGCTGTTGCGTACCCTCACCGCTGACGCGCAGCGGCAGCGCGCCGGCAATGCCGTCCTGCACCAGCACACCGTCAACCGCTCCGGCCAGGCCCACCTGCAGCACCGCATGCGCGGTGCCGACGCTGGGGTGGCCGGCGAACGGCACTTCCTTCTGCGGGCTGAACATGCGCAGCCGGTAGCTGGCACCGGCTGCCTGGGGCGGGAACACGAAGGTGGTCTCGGGCAGACGCGTCCAGCGCGCGATCGCCTGCATGCTGGCGTCGTCCAGGCCCTCGGCATCGAGCACCACGGCCAGCGGATTGCCAGCGCCGGCGCGCGGGGAGAACACATCCAGCTGCAGGAAACGGCGGGTGGTCATAGGGGGCAAACTCCGAAAAACGAGTGGGGATACGGTAGCGCCGGGCCATGCCCGGCGTCCGTGTGCGGCGTTCGCCGGGCGTGGCCCGACGCTACCAATGGATGCTGCCGTCGATCACGCACTGCACCTGGCCGCCGATCCACACCGTGCCCTGCGCGTCGACCTGCACCTGCACGCGGCCATCGCGGCCCACTTCGCGGCCCTGGCTGGCCACGTAGCGGCCCTCGCGGCCGGGCAGGGCATTCCGCTGCCGCAGCCAGGCGCCTATCAGTGCATTGGCACTGCCGGTCACGGGATCCTCGGGCACGGCGGGCGCATCAGCGGGGCAGAAGGCACGCACCACGCGGGTGTGGTCGGAGCTGGCCTCGTCGGCGAAGACGGCCAGGCCTGTAGCATCGGTGGCGAGGCTCCAGTCGGCCAGCGCGGCCATGTCCGGCAGCAGGCTGCGCACGGCGTCGGCATCGCGCAGTGGCAGCAGCCACCAGCGTGCGCCGTTGTCCCAGAGTTCGGGCACCTGCCCGTCGGCAGCGAGCGCCAACAGCGCGGCGGGCGCTCCGCCTGCCTCCGTGTCCAGTTGCCGTGCCGGCGGGCTGGCCAGCTGGATCTCCAGTGCCTCGGCCGGGCCGCTCACCCATACCGGCAGCAACCCTGCCGCGCATTGCTGCAGCAGGGCGCCGGCGCGCGGTTGGGCCAGGCCGCAGGTCACCGCCGCCCAGGCGGCGCCGACGCTGGGGTGGCCGGCGAAGGCCAGCTCACGGGTCGGGGTGAAGATGCGGATGTGGTAATCGGCGCCGGGCGCGGTGGGGCGCAGGAAGAACACCGTCTCGGACAGGTTCAGCCAGGCGGCCAGGGCCTGCATCTGGCTGCTGGAGAGCGCGTCGGCGTCCAGGATGACGCCCAGTGGATTGCCGGTTCCGGGGCGGGGGCCGAAGACATCGAGCTGCAGGTAACGGAGGACGGCCATCTACGGGGATATTGCGCTTAGAATCAAGGGTTCCGCCCCCGAGGGCGGCTTCCCCACATTCTACATAGCCAATCCATGTCAGCTTCCCCCCTTGTCGATCGTTGGATCGTACTGAAGTTCGGCGGCACTTCGGTGTCGCGTCGTCACCGCTGGGACACGATCGGGAAGCTGGCGAAAAAACGCGCGGAAGAGACCGGCTCGCGCGTGCTGGTGGTGGTATCGGCGCTGTCCGGGGTCACCAACGAACTGACCGCGATTGCCGACGGCGCGCCCGATAGCCGGGACCGCGTGGCAGCGCTGGTCGAACGCCATGAAGGCTTCCTGGCCGAACTCGGCCTGGGTCGCGAGGTGCTGGCCGAACGGCTGGCCGCGCTGCAGGGCCTGCTCGACGATGCGCGTGCAGCCACCCGTCCGCTCGACTGGCAGGCCGAAGTGCTGGGCCAGGGCGAGCTGCTGTCCTCCACCCTGGGCGCGGCCTACCTGCGCGCCTCGGGCCTGGACATGGGCTGGATGGATGCTCGCCAGTGGCTGGACGCGATGCCGCCGCAGCCGAACCAGAGCGACTGGTCGCAGCGGCTGTCGGTGAACTGCCAGTGGCGCGCAGACGCGGAGTGGGTGCAGCGCTTCCGCGCGCAGCCGACCCGCCTGCTGATCACCCAGGGCTTCATTTCGCGGCATGCCGATGGCGGTACCGCCATCCTCGGCCGTGGTGGCTCGGATACCTCGGCGGCGTACTTCGGTGCGCTGCTCGGCGCCAGCCGGGTGGAGATCTGGACCGATGTGCCGGGCATGTTCAGCGCCAATCCCAAGGACGTGCCGGACGCGCGCCTGCTGACCCGCCTGGACTATTACGAAGCGCAGGAAATCGCCACCACCGGCGCCAAGGTGCTTCACCCGCGCTCGATCAAGCCGTGCCGCGATGGCGGCGTGCCGATGGCCATCCTCGATACCGAGCGCCCGGAACTGCCGGGCACCAGCATCGATGGCAGCGCCGCACCGGTGCCGGGGGTGAAGGCGATCAGCCGCCGCAACGGCATCGTGCTGGTGTCGATGGAAGGCATCGGCATGTGGCAGCAGGTCGGCTTCCTGGCCGATGTGTTCAACCTGTTCAAGAAGCACGGCCTGTCGGTGGACCTGATCGGTTCGGCCGAGACCAACGTCACCGTGTCGCTGGACCCGTCCGAGAACCTGGTCAACACCGATGTGCTGGCCGCGCTGTCGGCGGACCTGTCGCAGATCTGCAAGGTGAAGGTGATCGTGCCGTGCGCGGCGATCACCCTGGTGGGCCGCGGCATGCGCTCGCTGCTGCACAAGCTGTCGGACGTGTGGGCCACCTTCGGCCGCGAGCGCGTGCACATGATCTCGCAGTCGTCCAACGACCTGAACCTGACCTTCGTCATCGACGAGGCCGATGCCGATGGCCTGCTGCCGATCCTGCACGCAGAGCTGATCGACAGCGGCGCGATGCCGGTGGAGGAGACCGAAGTGTTCGGCCCGCGCTGGCGCGAGATTGCCGGCACCGTGCGCCCGCGCGGCACGCCGTGGTGGCGCGGCCAGCGTGCGCACCTGCTGCAGCTGGCCGATGCCGGTACGCCGCGCTACGTCTATCACCTGCCGACGGTGCGCGCCCGCGCCCGTGCACTGGCCGCAATCAAGCCGATCGACCAGCGCTACTACGCGATCAAGGCCAACAGCCACCCGGCCATCCTGCAGCTGCTGGTAGCCGAAGGCTTCGGCCTGGAGTGCGTGTCGCACGGCGAGCTGAAGCATGTGTTCCAGCACCTGCCGGAACTGTCGCCCAAGCGCGTGCTGTTCACCCCCAGCTTCTGCCCGCGCAGCGAGTATGAGGCGGCGTTCGCGCTGGGCGTGACCGTGACCGTCGACAACGTGGAAGCGCTGCAGCGCTGGCCGGACCTGTTCCGCAACCGCGAGCTGTGGCTGCGCGTCGATCTGGGCCGGGGCGAGGGCCACCACGCCAAGGTCCGCACCGGTGGCAAGGAGTCCAAGTTCGGCCTGCCGATCGCCCGCGTCGACGAGTTCGTGCGCGCGGCCACCGAACTGGGCAGCCGCGTGGTGGGCCTGCATGCGCACCTGGGCAGCGGGGTGGAAACCGCGCAGCACTGGCGCCTGATGTGCGATGAGCTGGCCGGTTTCGCCCGCCGCATCGGCAGCGTGCAGACCATCGATATCGGTGGCGGCCTGCCGATTCCGTACAGCGACGAAGACGAACCCTTCGACCTGGACGCCTGGGCCGAGGGCCTGGCCGAGGTCAAGGCGCTGCACCCGGCATTCCGCCTGGCGATCGAGCCGGGCCGCTACCTGGTGGCCGAATCGGGCGTGCTGCTGACCCATGCCACCCAGGTGGTGGAAAAGGACGGCGTGCGCCGTGTCGGCCTGGACGCCGGCATGAACGCACTGATGCGCCCGGCGCTGTACGACGCCTGGCATGACATCGAGAACCTCAGCCGCCAGGGCGGTTATGCCGAAGCGGCGTTCGATGTGGTCGGCCCGATCTGCGAATCCAGCGATGTGTTCGGCAAGCGCCGCAAGCTGCCGGTGTCCACCGCGCCGGACGACGTGATGCTGATCGCAGATGCCGGTGCCTACGGCTATGTGATGGCCAACACCTACAACCAGCGGATGTTGCCGCGCGAAGACGTGATCGAATGATCACCATGCGCGCCCTGCACCCGCCCACCGACACGCCCCGCGCCCTCGCGCGGGCCCGTGCCTGACCGGATACACCATGACTGCTTTCGACAAACACCAGGTTTCCCGCTTCCGCTTCGTCCGTTGCGACTTCGCAGCGGATACCGGCGTGGCCCGGCTGGTCTACGCCTTCGACGACGGCCCGGAGATGGTGGAAACCATCACCGTGCCCGGTGCCCCGTTCGCGCTGGACGAGGCGCGCGCCGCCGCCGTGCAGCGTGCGCTGCAGCTGCTGCACCTGATTGCCGGCGTCAGCTACTACAAGGCCGGCGTACCGGATACGGTCAGCATCGACAGTTACAGCATCGATGCCGATACCGCCGCACTGGTGGAGACCATTTACCTCAATGGCCTGGGCGAATTCGCCTACCGCAACGGCCTGAACCTGCGCGGCCGCTTCCGGTTGCCGGTGCAGGGCGAGGCCGTGCAGGCGCCGGCGCTGGGTCTGCGGCCGCACGCGCTGGTGGCCATCGGCGGCGGCAAGGATTCGCTGGTGAGCATCGAAGCGCTGCGCCGTGCCGGCGTGGACGAGACCGTGACCTGGATCGGTGGCTCGCAGCTGATCCGTGCGTGCGCTGAGCGCACCGGCCTGCCGACATTGAACCTGGGCCGCACGCTGGCGCCGGAACTGTTCGAGTTGAACCGCCAGGGCGCCTGGAACGGCCATATCCCGGTGACGGTGGTGAACTCGGCAATCATGGTGCTGGCCGCGTTGCTGCACGGCGTGGACCAGGTCGTGTTCTCCAACGAGCGTTCGGCCAGCTACGGCAGCCAGATTCCGGGCACCGGCGAAGTGAATCACCAGTGGTCCAAGGGCTGGGCCTGCGAGCAGGCGTTCGGCAGCCATGTGCGGAAGTACGTGGCGGCGGACCTGCAGTACTACTCGCTGCTGCGCCCGATGTCCGAGCTGGCGGTGGCCCGCCAGTTCGCCAAGACCGATTTCTACGACGCGCACTTCTCCAGCTGCAACCGCAATTTCCACATCCTCGGCGAGCGCCCGGTGAACCGCTGGTGCGGTGTCTGCCCGAAGTGCCATTTCGTCTTCCTGGCGCTGGCCCCGTTCATGCCCAAGACGCGCCTGGTGCGCATCTTTGGCCGCAACCTGCTGGACGATGCCGAACAGGCCGGTGGCTTCGACGCGCTGCTGGAATTCCAGGACCACAAGCCGTTCGAGTGCGTGGGCGAAGGCCGCGAATCGCGTGCGGCGATGGCGACCTTGGCGCAGCGCCCGGAATGGAAGGAAGACGTGCTGGTGAAGCGCTTCTGCAACGAGATCCAGCCGCAGCTGGATGCCGCCGAACTGGAACTGGCACCGCTGCTGCAGCTGCAGGGCGAGCACCGCGTTCCGGCTGCGCTGTGGGAACGGGTGCGTGAAGATTTCGAAGCTTGAAGGAAAGCGCGTCGCGCTGTGGGGCTGGGGCCGCGAGGGCCGCGCCGCGTTTGCGGTGCTGCGTGAGCGCCTGCCCACGATGCCGCTGAGCCTGTTCTGCCCGGCCGCTGAAGCCGAAGCCGCGCGTGCGGAAACGCAGGGCGCGCTGCAGGTACTTGGCGACCCCTCGGCCGAAGCGCTGGCCGCGTTCGATGTGGTGATCAAGTCGCCCGGCATCAGCCCTTACCAGCCGATCGCGCTGGCGGCGGCAGAGCAGGGCACCACCTTCATCGGCGGCACCGCGCTGTGGTTTGCGGAGCACGCGGCTGACGATGGCATCGTGCACGACACCGTGTGCGTGACCGGCACCAAGGGCAAGAGCACCACCACCGCGCTGGTCGCGCACCTGCTGCGGGCCGCCGGGCATCGCACCGGACTGGTCGGCAACATCGGCCTGCCGCTGCTTGAAGTGCTGGATCCGCAGCCCGCGCCGGAATACTGGGCGGTGGAACTGTCCAGCTACCAGACCGGTGAAGTAGCGCGCAGTGGCGCCCGCCCGCAGGTGGCGGTGGTACTGAACCTGTTCCCCGAACACCTGGACTGGCACGGCAGCGAACAGCGTTACATCGAGGACAAGCTGCGGCTGGTGACTGAAGCCGCACCGCGCATCGCCGTGCTCAATGCCGCAGATCCGCACCTGGCGGCACTGTCGCTGCCCGAGAGTGAGGTGGTCTGGTTCAACCAGCCGCAGGGCTGGCACATGCGGGGCGACATCGTGCATCACGGTGAGCAGGCCGTGTTCGATACCCGCAACACGCCGCTGCCGGGCCGTCACAATCGCGGCAACCTGTGCGCGGTGCTGGCCGCGCTGGAGGCACTGGGCCTGGACGCGGTGGCGCTGGCACCGGCGGTGCAGGATTTCCGCCCGCTGCCGAACCGCCTGCAGCGCATCGGCGTGGCCGATGGCCTGACCTACGTCAACGATTCGATCAGCACCACGCCGCACGCCAGCCTGGCCGCGCTGGAGTGCTTCGCCGGGCAGCGCATCGCGCTGCTGGTGGGCGGGCACGACCGTGGCCTGGACTGGACCGATTTCATGCAGCACATGGCCCACGACGTGCCACCGGTGGAGATCGTGACCATGGGCAGCAACGGCCCGCGCATCCATGCCATGCTGCAGCCGCTGGCCGATGCCGGCCGCTTCGGCCTGCACGCCGCCGGCGACCTGCCCGAGGCGATGGCCTTGGCGCGCACGGCTCTGGGCGCGCAGGGCGGGGTGGTGCTGCTGTCGCCGGGTGCGCCGAGCTTTGGTGCCTACCGCGACTACGTGGCGCGTGGCCGCCATTTCGCCGAACTGGCCGGATTCGATCCGGACAGCATCAGCGCGATTCCGGGGTTGGGCATCGCCTGATCCGCCGGATCGGGGTCGGATCCCTTTCCTCAGGAAAGGGCTCTGACCCCATCGTGCATTTATCATGCAGGCATCCCCGGACGGACCCGGATGCCCGCATGTGCACCTTCATTACCCTGTTCCTGCCCGCATCCTTATCGCACGTTGAAGCCGCCGCGATCATGCAGCGCAGTGGCCGGCGCCTGTTTGCGCAGGATTCGCCCAGCCTGCAGTCAGTGGTGGGCCCGGATTGGCAGCCGTGGCTGAGTGCCGCGCACTGCGATTGCGGCACGTCGCTGGCCTCGGCGCAGGCGGTTCGTGAGTGGAACGGCGATGCCGAACGCTGGCGCAGGAAGGGCTGGAGCGAAGCGAAGATCGCCCGCGCGTTGGCGGCGCGGTTGGCGCGGCATGAACAGGATCAGCGGGCACTCAGCGATGAAGCCCTGGATGATGCCGGCCAGTGGTTGCAGCGTATCGATGCGCTGTTGCAGGCTGGGGCCGCGCGCATCGGCCTGCTGGTACGCGACTACGACGGTTCTGTGGGGGCCCGGCAGCCGAAGCCGCCGGAACGCCACTGGCCGCGCGCGCACCTGGCGGCGTCGGATCTGCTGGCATTCGAGCCGGGCACGTTGCACTGGATCGAACGCGGGTAGTGCCGGCCGCTGGCCGGCAACCTGCGGAGAAATTCATCCACGCATGGCGTGGCTCCGCTGTAGCGCCGAGCCCACGCTCGGCTGCCTTCATTCGTCTTCGTCGATGAACGCGTAATCGCCGTCAATCAGCTGCTGCAGGTAGGCATCGAAGCTGGGCGCGATCACCGCGTAGCTGTCCGGATCGTGCAGGTAGCGCACCACCTGGCCGACCGTACCGCCCGGTGCGGGGTCGAAATCCAGGTACAGCATCGAGGTGCCGCCGTTGTTCATGCAGTGCGAGAAACACAGCCGGCGGCTCATCGGCAGATCCGCGTCGATGCCCTCGCCGAGAATCTCCGGTTCCTCATCCAGCCACTCTTCGTAGATGGAACGGATGCTGTCGTCCCACCGCTGCTGGTCCTCGAAGATCTGGGCGACCGATCGCAGGTAGTACGGGTAGCCACCGTCCTCCACGTCCGAGCCCAGCATCAGTACGCAGACCTTGCCGCCGGGGTACTCCCGGTAGTGCGTGCCATCCACGCGCGATAGGAGTTCCACCAGGCTGTCCGGCACCTGCGGCCACTGCACACGCAGGCGCTGCAGGTCTTCAGCGCTGGCGCCCTGCACGTGGACCCAGTGCGGGGCATCCTCGGCATGCAAACGCGGGATCAGGCCAGACAGAAAGCGATCAACAAGATTCATGCGAAAAGGGGACGGAGGGGATCAAGTCGTATCCAACCACACCTGCGTCACGCCGCCAATGCAGAATGCGACGCGGGAGGGGCGAATACGGCTTAATCCCCTCCGTCCCCTTTTTCCGTCCCCTTTTTCTTGCGGAGCAGGCGCATGAATCGTTGGCGATGCGGTGTGGCGATGATGCTGGGGCTGGCGGCGATGCCGGCGTGGGCGGCGATGAAGACGCAGCCGGTGGAGTGGAAACACCAGGGCACGACCTTCAGTGGCGTGCTGGTCTATGACGATAGCGACAACGACAAGCGCCCGGGCCTGGTGATGGTGCCGAACTGGAAGGGTGTGAACGAGTCGGCAGTCGAGAAGGCCAAGCAGCTGGCCGGCGATGACTACGTGGTGCTGGTGGCCGATGTCTATGGCAAGGACGTGCGGCCGAAGACCGATGCGGAGGCGGGGCCGGTGGCCAGCAAGCTGCGCAACGACCGGCCGCTGCTGCGCGCGCGTGCACTGGAAGCGGTGAACGTGCTCAAGGCGCAGGCCGGCAGGGTGCCGCTCGATGCCAGCCGGACCGGTGCGGTGGGCTTCTGCTTTGGCGGCACCACGGTGCTGGAGCTGGCCCGTGCAGGTGCGCCGTTGGCCGGTGTGGTCAGCCTGCACGGCGGGCTGGGTTCGCCGCTGCCGGCGCAGGCCGGTGGCAGTCACCCGTCGGTGCTGGTGCTCAATGGTGCCGACGACAGGAGCGTGACCGCCGAGGACATCGCCGCCTTCCAGAAGGAAATGGATGCGGCCAAGGTCGATTGGGAGTTCACCAACTACAGCGGTGCGGTGCACTGCTTCGCCGAGCGCGACGCCAACAGCCCGCCGGGGTGCCAGTACAACGAGCGGGCGGCCAAGCGCGCGTGGAAGGCGCTGGATGAGTTCTTCGAGGAGCGCTTCGAGAAACGTTGATTCGTGCAGTGGTAGTGCCGGCCGCTGGCCGGCAACCTCATGATGCTGCGGATGTCATCGGGAATGCCGGCCAGCGGCCGGCACTACCGATGCTTCAGTGCCGACCAACGGTCGGCACCTACCGATGCTTCAATGCCGGCCAGCGGCCGGCACTACCAGATGCGGTCAATGCGACCGTTTCAGTGCCGACCAACGGTCGGCACCCACTGGAATGCCGGTTTGGTAGGTGCCGACCGTTGGTCGGCACTACCGATCAATGCGAGCGCCGCACCGCGTAGCGGGCCAGGCCACGCAGGGCGGCCACGGCATCGTTGTCGCCCAGGCCATCCAGGGCGCGCTCGGCGGCTTCGGCATATTCCTCGGCACGCGCGCGGCTGTACTCCAGGCCGCCGGTGGAGCGGATCGCGGCCAGTACTTCCGGCATCGCCGAGGCGTCGCCGTCCTGCACGATGGTGCGCAGGCGTTCGCGGGTAGCGTCGTCGGAGTGGGCCATCGCGTGGATCAGCGGCAGCGTGGCCTTGCCCTCGGCGAGGTCGTCGCCCAGGTTCTTGCCCAGCTCCTCGGCGTTGGCCGAGTAGTCCAGCACGTCGTCGGCAATCTGGAACGCATAGCCCAGGTGCATGCCGTAGTCGAACAGGGCCTGCTGGGTCGCTTCATCCACGCCGCTGGCCAGCGCGCCCAGGCGGGTGCCGGCGGCGAACAGCACCGCGGTCTTGCGCTCGATCACGCGCAGGTAGGCGGCTTCGTCGGTATCCGGATTGTGCACGTGCAGCAGCTGCAGCACTTCACCCTCGGCGATGCGGTTGGTGGCGTCGGCCAGGATCTGCATCACCGGCATGCGCTCCAGCTCGACCATCAGCTGGAAGCTGCGCGAGTACAGGAAGTCGCCGACCAGCACGCTGGGCGCGTTGCCCCACAGTGCGTTGGCGGTGCTGCGGCCACGGCGCAGGCTGGATTCGTCTACCACATCGTCGTGCAGCAGGGTGGAGGTGTGGATGAACTCGATGATCGCCGCCAGCTGGTGGTGTTCCGGGCCGGCCTGGCCCACCGCGTGGCCGGCCAGCATCACCAGCATCGGGCGCAGGCGTTTGCCGCCGGCGGAAATGATGTGGTCGGCGATCTGGTTGATCAGCACGACGTCCGAAGACAGCCGGCGCCGGATCAGGGCGTCGACGGCGGCCATGTCGGCCGCGGCAAGCGACTGGATCTGGGGCAGGCCCAGGGCGGGACGGGTGTCTTCGGTGATGGTCATGCGATCAGGCTTTCAGGCTCACCACTGATTATAGGCGCTGGCCGTGAATTCGGGCGCAAACCGGTCCGCGCGGCAATTCCAGCCCGGCCTGCGCGGCCCTCCGCGTGAATACGTATGCAGGTTGCGCCATGCCCGGGAGGCCACCGCTAAGCTTGCCGGATCAGGATTTCGGCCCGCTGCCGGCGGGTCCCGCATGCCCGGAGGGGGGCTGTCGATGTCGCACTATCCATGGTGGCGCGGAGCCGTCATCTACCAGATCTACCCGCGCAGTTACCTTGATGCCAACGGCGATGGCGTGGGCGATCTGCCCGGCATCATCCAGCGCCTGGACCACATTGCCGCGCTGGGCGTGGATGCGATCTGGATCTCGCCGTTCTTCAGGTCGCCGATGGCCGACTTCGGCTACGACATCGCCGATTACCGCGATGTCGACCCGCTGTTCGGCAGCCTGGACGACTTCGACCGCCTGTTGGCCAAGGCCCACGGCCTGGGCCTGAAGGTGATGATCGACCAGGTGCTGAGCCACACGTCGATCGAGCATGCCTGGTTCCGCGAGAGCCGCCAGGACCGCAGCAACCCGAAGGCCGACTGGTACGTCTGGGCCGACCCGCGCGAGGATGGCACCCCGCCCAACAACTGGCTGTCGCTGTTCGGTGGCGGCGCTTGGCAGTGGGAGCCGCGCCGCGAGCAGTACTACCTGCACAACTTCCTGGTCGACCAGCCGGACCTGAACTTCCATCACCCGGACGTGCAGCAGGCCACACTGGACAATGTGCGCTTCTGGCTGGACCGCGGCGTGGATGGCTTCCGCCTGGATGCGATCAACTTCTGCTTCCACGACGCACAGCTGCGTGACAACCCGGCCAAGCCCGCCGACAAGCGGGTGGGGCGCGGCTTCAGCCCGGACAACCCGTACGCCTACCAGTACCACTACTACAACAACACGCAGCCGGAGAACCTGCCGTTCCTGGAGCGCCTGCGCGCGCTGCTGGACGAATACCCGGGGGCGGTCAGCCTGGGCGAGATCTCTTCGGAAGACTCGCTGGCCACCACGGCCGAGTACACCCGCGATGGCCGCCTGCACATGGGCTACAGCTTCGAGCTGCTGGTGGACGACTACAGTGCGGCCTACATCCGCGATACGGTCTCGCGGCTGGAAGCGGCAATGACCGAAGGCTGGCCGTGCTGGGCGGTGTCCAATCACGACGTGGAGCGTGCGGTCAGCCGCTGGGGCGGTCACCCGGCCGATCCGCGCCTGGCGCGGATGCTGGTGGCGATGCTGTGCTCGCTGCGCGGCTCGGTCTGCCTGTACCAGGGCGAGGAGCTGGGCCTGGCCGAGGCCGAGGTACCGTTCGAGGCCCTGCAGGACCCGTATGGCATCACCTTCTGGCCGAATTTCAAGGGCCGTGACGGCTGCCGCACCCCGCTGCCGTGGACCGATGCGCCGTTAGCGGGTTTCACCACCGGGCAGCCTTGGCTGCCGATCCCGGCCGAGCACCGCGCGGCGGCGGTGGCCGTGCAGGAACGCGACCCGCACTCGGTGCTGGCGGCGTTCCGGGCGTTCCTGGCCTGGCGGCATACCCAGCCGGCGCTTCTGCATGGCAGCATCAGATTCCTTGAAAGCGCCGAGCCCGTGCTGCTGTTCGAGCGTATGCTTGCAGATGAAACCCTCCTGCTGGCCTTCAACCTGTCGGCCGAGGCGGTGACCCATCCGCTGCCGCCGGGGAACTGGCAGCAGGTGGCGGTACCGGGCCCGGATGCGGGCACGGTGCAGGGTGATGAACTCCAGCTGCCGCCGCGCGCGGTGTATTGCGCCCGACGCAGCTGACCGTTTTCTCCGGTGGCGGTACTTGCGGGGACGGGGCCGAAGCGCCCCGTCCCTTTTTTGTGAGCGGCATGGCCGGGCGCCGGTCGGTGGCATGCCGGTGACCGGGCGAAAGAAAACCCGCTGCCTGCGCAGCGGGTTTCCGGTCCTGCTCCCTTTGTGTTGCCGGCCAGCGGCCGGCGCTACCGGGTTCGGGGTGCCAGCCAGCGGCCGGCACTACCCGGCTGTGGTCAGAACTTGTAGTTCACGCCCAGCATGTAGGTGCGGCCCCACTCGATGTACTCCAGCGGGCGGTCCTTGCTGCCGGCGTAGGTGCGGTACGGCTCGTTGGTCAGGTTGCTGCCCTGCAGAAGCACGGTCAGGCCACGCAGGGCGCTGCTGTCGCTGAAGGTGTAGCTGACCTGCGCATCGGTCACGTTCTCGCCAACCACGTAGCGCAGGCTGCGGTTGCCGTTGAAGTTGCCGATCTCGCCGATGAAGTCCGACCGGCGGCGCTGGCTGACGCGTGCTTCAAAACCGCTGCGCTCGTAGTAGGCGGTGAAGTTGTACACGCGCTTGGACAGGCCCGGCAGGCTGATCGGGTCACTGCCCACGCTGGAGGCGCTCTCCGGATCCAGGATGGTGATGTCGCTCTTGTTGAAGGTCGCGCTGGCCTGCACGCCGAAGCCACGCAGGCTGTCGGTCAGCATCTCCAGCGGGAACGATGCGGTCAGCTCCAGGCCCTTCAGCGTGCCGCCCTTGCCGTTCTGCGGCGCGGAGAAGGTGCCGGTGGTCAGCACCGGCGCGGTCATGCCCGGCGGCGGCACGTAGCTGCCCAGCAGCGCGGTGAAGTCGTAGTTGTCCACCGACTGGGTATAGACGTAGCTCTTCAGGTCCTTGTAGAAGATCGCGGCCGCCACATAGGCCTTCTCGCCGAAGTACTTCTCATAGGACAGGTCCAGCGCGGTGGCGCGCCACGGATCCAGCAGCGGATTGCCGCCGCTGCCGCCGGGGCGGCCGGTGCCGGTGTCCACGCCGAACTCCAGGCCGGCGCGCATCTGGTCCACACGTGGGCGTGCGACCTGCTTGGCGACGGCGAAGCGCAGCGTCTGCTGGTGCGGGAACAGGAAGGCCAGGTTCAGGCTCGGCAGCCAATCGTTGTACGTGCGGCCGTTCGAGTACGGCTGCACGTTGTTGCCGGCCGACTGCGAGCTGTCCCAGTAGCGCGAGTCCGAGCTCTGGTCGGTGTGCTGCATCTGCACGCCGATGTTGCCGCGCACGCCGACGTCGCCGATGTCGGCGTTGATGTTCAGGCGCGCCCAGGTGGTGGTGATTTTCTCCTGCACCGTCCACGACTTGGGAATCAGGTAGTCCAGGTTGTCGACCGGGTTGAAGGTCATGTAGCGACCCACGGCTGCCGGCACGTTCCACGAGGGGATGTAGCCGAGGCCGGCGAAGCCGAGGTTGACCGGGCGATACTGCAGGTCCGAGGCGATGTTGGCATCGCCCTGCGCACCCAGCAGGATGTTGCCTTCGGACTGGGTCTTCACCTTGCGGCGGTCGGCATAGTTCACGCCGATGTCGATGTCCGGTGCCCACGAGGCGATGGCATCGGGAAGGGCGATGGTGGCAGCCAGCTTGCCGCCCTTCAGGCGGTCTTCCACCTGCGGCACCTTGCCGTAGCCGGAGCCGTAGATCGTGTTGGTCAGGAACAGCGCATCGGGGTTGGAGTAGTTCAGGCCCGGGCTGATCTGCGAGAAGCCGTTCTGGCGGATCGACACGCCGACCGTATCCAGCTGTGGCATCGGGGTCAGCTGCAGGTTGTTTTCCAGGTTCAGCTCATCGCGCGTGGCCTTGGAGTAGTTCAGGTCGGCGACCAGCTTGACGCCGCTGAAGTTGAACTCGTTGTTCCAGCCGAACGCATCGATCTTGTCCTTGCGCTTGTTGTACATGCCGCGCACCAGCGGATACACACCGCTGGCGGTGCCGCCGGTGAACGAGCCATTGGCGTTGACCTGCGGGTTGCTGACCAGCAGGCCCGGGGTGTAGTTGCCGTTGTAGTTGCTGAGGTTCAGCTCGAACTGGTTGGCGGTGTCGATCTGCTCGGCTTCGGTGTGGAAGGCATCGAAGGTGCTGGTCCAGCTGTTGTTCGGGCGGAACTGGATCGTGGCCATCACGCCGTCGCGCTTGTTGTTGCCGGTGCGGCGCAGCGCCTTGATGCCATCGGAGAAGTAGGTGCCGGCGCCCACGCCCGGACGGTCGCCCTTGTCGGTGTGCTCGGTGGTCCACGGCTCGTACAGGCCGACCTGGTTCTCCTGGATCGGCATGTCGCTGTGCGCATAGCCGATGGCGATGCCCAGGGTCTTGTCCAGGAACTGGTCGATGTAGCTGGCGCTGAAGCGGTTGCCGTACGGATCGGTGTTGGCGGCGCGGCCCAGCGAGCTCTTCTGGTAGCGGCCACTGACCGCGATCACGCGCCCGCCGAAGCTGAGCGGGCGCGCGGTCTGCATGTCGATGGTGCCCGACAGGCCCTGGCCGACCAGCGCCGCATCCGGGGTCTTGTACACGGTCACGCCGTTGACCAGTTCGGACGGGTACTGGTCGAACTCGACGCCGCGGTTGTCGCCGGTGCTGACCACTTCGCGGCCATTGAGCAGGGTGGTGGCGAAATCCGGCGACAGGCCGCGCACGCTGATCACTTGCGCACGGCCCGCCACGCGCTGCGCGGCCAGGCCGGGCAGGCGCGAGATGGACTCGGCGATGCTGACGTCGGGCAGCTTGCCGATGTCTTCGGCGGAGATCGCTTCGACCACCGAGGTGGCGTCCTGCTTGACCGCGATCGCGCTCTCGATGCCGCGGCGGATGCCGGTGACCTGCACCGTATCCAGGTTGGTGGCGGCGGTGCCGGCCGGCGTGGTGGTGTTCTGCGTGGACTGTGCCGACGCCAGTGTCGGCGCCAGGACAACGGCCAGCGCGATGCTCAGCGCGCTGCGCTTGTGGTTCAACATTTTCCCCTCCCAGGCAATGTTGCAGATCGATTTGTGAGCGTTCCGGCGGGGCCGTGAACGTGCGACGCGGTGGCCGCTGTCGTCGCCGCTATGGTAGGCAGCGCATTCTTCGCGGGAATCACCCTGCATACGTATTCAATGGCGTTTGCAGGGATGTAATCGCTTTCAGACTCCCGCCACGGTAGCGCCGGGCCATGCCCGGCGAGCGTCACGCGGGGGCGTTCATCAATCCGATGGCGTGAAGCGAATGGCCTGCCCACCGCCCGGTGCCAGCACCAGCGTCAGTGCATCGGCGCTGGTCACCTCGCGGGTTTCGCGCGCGAACGCGAACGGATTGCTGCGGAAATCGGCGCCTTCGCCATCGCGGTAGATCTCGGCGCGATAGCGCACGCCTGGCTCCAGGAAGCCCAGCGATACCGGCAGCACGCGGCCGTGTTCGTCGGTGACGCTGCCGAGGAACCAGTCGCGGCTGTTGCGGTCACGGCGCACGATCGTCACGTAGTCGCCCACTTCGCCATCGAGCACGCGGCTCTGCTCCCAGTCCACCGCCACGTCCTCGATGAAACGGAACGCCTCGCGATGCTGCAGGTAGTGTTCGGGCAGGTCCGCGGCCATCTGGATCGGGCTGTACAGCACCACGTACAGGGCAAGCTGGCGGGCCAGCGTGCTGGGAATGGCCTGGCCGTGGCGGCCCTTCAGGCTGAGGATGCCGGGGGTGTAATCCATCGGCCCGGCCAGCATGCGGGTGAACACCAGATTGACCTCATGCTCCGGCGGGTTCGGCGGCTGGCCCCAGGCGTTGTACTCCATGCCGCGTGCGCCTTCGCGCGAGATCCAGTTGGGATAGGTGCGGCGCAGGCCGGTGTCCTTGATCGGCTCATGCGGGTTCACCGACAGGTGTCGGCGCGCGGCTTCCTCCACCACCTTCAGATGGTGGCGGGCCATGAACTGCCCGTCATGCCACTCGCGCCACAGTGGGCCCCCCGTCGAATTGCGGCGGTCGACCTGGCCGTCGTCACAGACGTAGCCGGTCTTGAACTGGTCTACGCCCAGCCGTGCATACAGGTCCAGCGCGGCGCCCAGCTGGTCCTCGTAGTGCTCGATGGCGCAGCCGGTTTCATGGTGGCCGATCAGGTGTACGCCCTTCTTCAGGCCATATGCCGACAGCGCTTCAATGTCGAAATCGGGCGTGGCCCGGGTGAAATCGAAGTCATAACCATTGCCCACCCACATGCCGTCCCAGCCCGGGTTCCAACCCTCCACCAGCACGCCACGGAAGCCGTGCGCAGCGGCAAAGTCGATCAACTTCTTCGTCTTTGCGGTGGTGGCCGCGTGCTTCGGCCCGGTCGCCCAGCTCTGGTTGTCCAGGTGCATCGACCACCACACGCCCAGGTACTTGGCTGGCTTCACCCAGCTCACATCGCCCAGCGCGTTGGGTTCGTTGAGGTTGAGGATCAGGTCCGATTCGACCAGGCCACCGGCACGGTCGGCGATCTGCAGCGTGCGCCACGGCGTGGCGAAGGGCAGGGCGCGGCGTACCTTCCAGCCTTCGGCCGAGGGCGAGAGCTGCGCGCGCAGGCGCTGGCCCTCGGTGCGGCGCAGCCACATGCCGGCGTAGTCCACCAGCGCCGCTTCGTGGATCGCCACGTGCAGGCCATCGCGGCTGCGCAGGGTCATCGGCGTATGCGCCAGCGGCATCTCGCGCAGCGGCGTGCGCTGGTAGAGGTATTCGTAGTGGATCGGTTCACCCGCGGGGATCCACCAGGCGGTGGATTCAGGCGCGATGGCGAACTCGGTCAGCTCGTCATCGATGATCGCCTCGCGCAGGTTCGGTTGCTCAGGGAACACATACCGGAAGCCAAGGCCATCATCGTAGACGCGGAACACCACATCCAGCCGCCGCCTGCTGCCGGTGGTTTCAGCCAGCTGCACGGTCAGCTCGTTGAAGTGGTTGCGGGTGAGCCGGCGCTCGCCCCACGGCTGCTCCCAGGTGTCATCGACGCTGCGCCGCTGCTGGCCAAGCAGGGCGAAATCGCGGTCCAGGCGACCGTCGCGCAGGGCAAAGCCGAGCTTCGAATCCTCCACCACGGGTTCGCCGAAACGCTCGACGCGGTAGCGGGCGGTGCCGCCGTCCAGCACGAGGCTGACCTTGAGCACCTTGCCGGGTGATTCGACGCTGGCCACCTGCGGCGCGGCCTGCGCCAGCGTGGCCACGCCCAACAGGGCCAGGCCGAACATGTGCGCGAACAGCGCGCGTACAACCGTGTGTGACATCGGCAATTCCCCTCCCAAGGCGCCGTTGGCAGACCCGGACCATAAGCCAGCGCAGCAGCCGCGCTACCGCGTGGTGCCATGAATACGTATGCAGCTGGACGCAGCCGACAGCCCCGCGTCTACCATGGGGCCAAGGCACCTTGAGGGAGGGGCCGCGCCCGCCCGCCGGCAACGACGGTGCGGACCTACAACGCGTGCAGAGAGGGAGGGAGGCCGACGGGCGCAAGCCGGTCCGCCGCTTCGATGCTGAAGATCATTTGCCTGACCGCTGCCCTGGGGGCAGCGCTGGGATCGACCGCGCAGGCGGCCGACCTGCAATTCGACGGCCGCCATGCGCGCGCCGAAGCCGCTGCCAAGGGTAGCTTCGTGCTGCATGCGCCGAAGGGCGCAGTGCAGATCGCAGCCGCACCGATGCGCAGCCAGACCGGCAGCGTGATGTTCGACGCGTTGTTCGCGCTGGCCCAGCAGGAGATGGACCAGGACCGCGTGGACGCGATCCGCGATCCCGCGTTCGACGAAGGCCGACCGGTGCCGTGCGAGTGCTTCCAGACCGGCGCGCGCTGGCCCTATGTGTGGACCCGCGATGTCAGCTTCGCCGCCGATCTGGCGCTGGCGCGGCTGGACCCGCAACGCACCCGGCAGTCGCTGCAGTTCAAGCTGTCGGCGGCGCGCGACGGGCACACGCCCGGCCTGTTCGTGGCGCAGGACACCGGTTCCGGCGGCAGCTGGCCGATCAGCAGCGATCGCGTGGTGTGGTTCCTGGCCGCGCGCCACCTGCTGGATGATCCGGCGTTTGCCGACCAGGTCTGGCAGGCGCTGCAGGGCACGCTGGCGCAGGACCGCACGATGGTGTTCGACGCGCAGATGGGCCTGTACCGTGGCGAAACCTCGTTCCTGGACTGGCGCGAGCAGACCTATCCGGACTGGACCCGCGAGGACGTGCGCTTCATCGGCGATTCCTACGCACTGTCCACCAACGTGCTGCACTACCAGGCACTGCGCCTGGCCGAACGCCTGGCCGGCCAGCGCGGCGATGCCCGCGTGGCCGACTACAAGGCGTGGGCCGATGCGTTGGCACGGCAGATCGATGCGCGCTTCTGGCGCGAGGATATCGGCCAGTACATGAGCTACATCGGCGAAGCCGCGCACCCGGTGCCGTACGCCAAGGTCGATCTGCTTGGCCTGTCGCTGGGCATCCTCGCCGAGGTGCTGCCGCCCGAGCGCGCGCGGCGTGCGCTGGCGGCGTATCCGATGGGCCCGGCCGGCAGCCCGGTGGTGTGGCCGCAGGAGGCGCAGCAGCCGATCTACCACAACCGCGCGATCTGGCCGTTCGTCAGTGCCTATTCGCTGCGCGCGGCGCGCCAGCTGGACGATGCACCGCGCATCGCCGCCGAGATCCGCTCGCTGATGCAGGGCGCCGCGCTGGCCGGTTCCAACATGGAAAACTACGAGCTGGTCAGCCAGGCGGTGCATGTTGATGAGGGCGTGCTGAGCGGCCCGGTGGTCAACTCCGAACGCCAGCTGTGGTCGGTGGCCGGCTATCTGTCGATGGTGGTCGAAGGCGTATTCGGCCTGCAGGACGATGGCCGCGTGCAGCCCAAGCTGCCGGCCGTGCTGGTGCCCGAACTGTTCGGCAAGCAACGCCGCATCTCCCTGGAGGCCAACGGCAAGCGTTATGTGCTGGAGCGGCCGAAGCAGCTGGGCGATGGATTGCTGGTAGCGGGCAAGGTGACGACGCGTGGTGCCACCACCACCGTGCAGCTGGTCCCCGCCGCATCGGCACCGCGCAGCGTGGCGATGACGGCCGACGCCAATGCGCGCGCACCGGCCACGCCGGCCGCACCGCAGGCGCGGCGCAAGGGCAGGGGCTGGAACGTCGAGGTCGCTGCCGACCAGGTGCTGTGGCAGGACGGTCGCGCGCTCACCGCCAGCAATGGCCTGGCACGCATCGGTGACGATGGCCTGCAGCATTGCCTGAGCCTGACCCGACGCGATGGTGCATTGGAATCGCTGCACAGCCCGATGGTCTGCGTCGGTCCGCAGCAGCGACTGAAGGGTGCCGAGCGCTGGCAGTTCACCTCGGCCAGGGCCGGGCAGGTGCGCCTGCGCCTGCAGTACAGCAACCCGAATGGGCCGATCAACACCGGCGTTACCGCTGCGGTGAAGCAGCTCGTGCTGCAGTGCCCGGGCCAGCCGTTGCAGCGGCGTACGGTCACCTTGCCGCACAGCGTGGCCGTTCAGGATTCGACCTCGGCCACGTTCGCCGTACCCAGGGGCCGCTGCACGGCCACGCTTGAAGACGGGTTCAACATGAGCGCGCTGCAGCACTTCGCGCACTACACCGGTGGCAAAGGCGGGCGCGAGGGCGTGCTGAACCAGGCCCAGGTGCAGGCACTAACGGTGGCGCCCGTTGCAGCCGCAGAGGTCGCACGATGAATCGCCCGGCCAAGCCGCAGCTGTCGTTCTGGCAGATCTGGAACATGTGTTTCGGCTTCCTCGGCATCCAGTTCGGATTCGCCCTGCAGAACGCCAATGCCAGCCGCATTTTCGAGACGCTGGGCGCGGATATCGACGCGGTGCCAGGGCTGTGGATTGCCGCGCCGCTGACCGGCCTGCTGGTGCAGCCGGTAATCGGCTACCTGTCCGACCGCACCTGGACGCGCTGGGGGCGCCGTCGTCCGTACTTCATGATCGGTGCGGTGTTGACCACGCTGGCGCTGCTGGTGATGCCGAACTCGCCGACGCTGTGGATCGCGGCCGGCACGCTGTGGGTACTGGATGCCTCGATCAACGTATCGATGGAGCCGTTCCGTGCCTTCGTCGGTGACCAGCTGGCGCCACGCCAGCGTCCGGCCGGCTATGCTATGCAGAGCTTCTTCATCGGCGTGGGTGCCATCGTCGCCAGCTTCCTGCCGTTCATCCTGGCCCACTTCGGCGTTGCCAACACCGCGTCCGCCGGGGAAGTGCCCGACACTGTGCGCTATGCGTTCTATTTCGGCGCGGTGGTGCTGCTGGCGGCGATCACCTGGACGGTGGTCAGCACCCGCGAATATTCACCGGCGGAGCTGGCCGGGTTCGATGATGCCGAGCCACCGGAACATCACGCGGCGGCCGCGATCAACGGCCCGGCTTCATGGACGCGGGTGACCCTGTGGCTTGGGCTGGGTGTGTTGTTGGCGCTGCTGATCGCCTGGCGGCAAGGCGACCGGATGCTGTACGTGCTGGCCGGCCTGTGCGCCGGCTACGGCCTGCTGCTGGCGGCCGCGCGCGCGCTGCCGGCCACGCATATGCTGGCCGCCATCGTCGGCGACCTGCGCGCGATGCCGGTCACCATGCGCCGCCTGGCGTGGGTGCAGTTCTTCTCGTGGTTCGCGCTGTTCGCCATGTGGATCTACACCACCGCTGCGGTGGCCGGTACCCACTTCGGTTCGACCGATCCACAGTCGGCCGCCTACAACGAAGGTGCCAACTGGGTGGGCGTACTGTTTGGCGCCTACAACGGCTTCGCTGCGGTGGCGGCGGTGCTGATTCCGCCGATGGTGCGTGCGATCGGCCTGCGCTGGAGCCACCTGGTCAACCTGTGGCTGGGCGGTGCCGGCCTGGTCTCGCTGATGTTCATCCGCGACCCGCACTGGCTGCTGCTGTCGATGGTGGGTGTGGGCTTTGCCTGGGCCTCGATCCTGTCGTTGCCGTATGCACTGCTGTCCGACAGCGTGCCGGCGTCGAAGATGGGCGTGTACATGGGCATCTTCAATTTCTTCATCGTGATCCCGCAGCTGGTCGCGGCCAGCGCGCTCGGCTTTGCGCTGCGCGCGTGGCTGGGCGGCCAGCCGATGCATGTGCTGGTACTGGGCGGCTGCAGCCTGTTCGTCGCCGGCCTGTGCGTGCTGCGGGTTCCGTCCCGTCCGGAGGTAGTGTGATGCGTGCTGCGTTGGCTGTTGCTGTTTCCCTTGCCCTGTTCGCCGGCCAGGCCGCGGCCGCGCCGCGCCCGGACTACGTCGGCACCACCGAGCCGTTCGCCAGCGATGCGGTGTATTTCGTGGTCACCGACCGCTTCGTCAACGGTGATCCGTCCAACGACCATCGCGACCAGGGCGGCACGCATCGCACCTTCGATATTCCGGTGCCGTGCCCGGACAAGGTGGACGGCAACATCGGCTACCTCGGTGGTGATTTCCGCGGTGTGCTCGACAACGCGCAGTACATCCGCAACCTCGGTTTCGGCGCGGTATGGATCACGCCGATCGTCGACAACCCGGACGAGGCCTTTACCGGCAGCAAGCCGATCAGCTGTACCAGCACGCTGACCGACCGCGGCAAGACCGGCTACCACGGGTACTGGGGCATCAACTTCTACAAACTTGATGAGCACCTGCCCAGCAAAGACCTGGATTTCGCCGGGCTGACCAAGGGCCTGCACGGGGCTGGCTTGAAGGTGGTGCTGGACATCGTGGGCAACCACGGTTCGCCGGCCTGGACCATGCCGACGCGACAGCCGCAGTTCGGCCAGATCTTCGACAAGGACGGAAAACTGATCGCCGACCACCAGAACCTGCCGCCGCAGAAACTGGATCCGAAGCACAACCCGCTGCACGCGTTCTACAACAACATTGGACCGGTCGACAGCAAGGATGGCTCAATCTTCGACGGCAACCTGGCTGAGCTGTCCGACTTCAACCAGGACAATCCGGCGGTGATGGACTACCTGGTCGGTGCCTACCTGCAATGGACCGCGCAGGGCGTGGACGCGTTGCGCATCGACACCATCGGCTGGCTGCCGCACCCGTGGTGGCATGAATTCGTCAAGCGCATCCGCGCCGAGCATCCGGGCATGTTCATGTTCGGCGAAGCATTCGACTACGATGCCGCGCGCATCGCCGAGCACACCTGGCCCGCCAACGCGAACGTGAGCGTGCTCGATTTCCCGTTGCGCGGCGCGCTGGAGCAGACCTTCGGCACCGCCAACAAGGGCTTCGAGACCCTGGCTGAGCCGCTGCACCTGAGCGGCGGACCGTATGCCAATCCCTACGAGCTGATGAGCTTCTACGACAACCACGACATGCCGCGCCTGCAGGCCAGCGACAACGGCTTCATCGATGCGCACAACTGGCTGTTCACCGCGCGCGGCATTCCGGTGGTCTATTACGGTTCGGAAACCGGCTTCATGCGCGGCCGCGCCGAGCATGCCGGCAACCGGGCCTACTTTGGCCAAACGCGCGTGGACGCCGCGCCGCAGAGCCCGATCTTCGCGCCGCTGCAGCGCATTGCCAAGCTGCGCGAGGCCACCCCGGCCCTGCAGCGCGGCCTGCAGGTGAACGAACGCCTGCAGGGCGATGAGGCGGTGTTCTTCCGCGTGCTGCAGCATGGCGAGGTGGCACAGACCGCGCTGGTGCTGCTGAACAAGGGCGACCAGGCCAGGACGCTCACCGTGGCGCGTTACGTCCAGTCCGGCCGCTGGCGCGATGCACTGGACGGCGGTTCGTTGCAGGTGGATGCCTCCCTGAAAGCCGAAGTGCCCGCACACGGCGTGAAGGTGTATGTGCTGGATGCCGCCGTGCAGCAGCCGGCGCTGCAGGCCGAGCTGGACAAGGCGATGACCGACCAAAAGGCTCGGGACCAGCGTCTGGGACGGTGAGGGCGCCGCCGGGCATGGCCCGGCGCTACCGCTCTGGTGGGTGCCAACCTCGGTTGGCACGCTCTTCGAGCAGTCGAGCAGGCTCGACCCTACAATAGGCCCCCCCTCACGCCCTGCCGTACCGCCATGACCGACCTCGCCCCGCAGACCCCGATCGAAACCCTGCTGAAGGCGGCGATGGACGGGGCGGTGCCGATCCGCGCCTTCATGGAGGCCTTCGTCGCCTCCGAGGTGGTACTGCTGACCGGCAGCCTGGTGACCCCCGATGGCAGCGGCTTCGACCCGCTGCTGTTCGACAAGCAGGGCACCCTGCACGTGGCCGTGTTCACCGATCCCTCGCGGGTGGGCATCTACAGCCAGCAGGCCGAACACCAGATCCGCTGGCGGATGCTGGACGTGCTGCGCCGCGTGCCAGGTGGCTACGGCGTGGTGATCAACCCGGGCACCCAGCTGGGTTTCGAGATCTCGCCCAGCGGCGTCGGCGAGATCCTCAAGGACTTCGCCCAGGGTTGATTGTCATGTAGAGCCGAGCCCATGCTCGGCTGCCGTTCGCGCAATGCCGGATCAGTCGAGCACGGCGCGACTCTACAGAAGGCTTCCCTTCGAGCGCCGTCCGTGATCCTCTTGGGCAATATCGGGATCAAGGCATTGCCATGCAATTCAGGGTATTACCCGCCGACGCACCGGAACGGCAGCAATTGGCCCAGTGGTACCACGCGGAATGGGGCCAGGACGCCGGCCTGACACTGGAAGAGGAACTGCAGCGGCTCAATCCGCCACAGGACGCCGAAGGTTTCCCGCACCTGATCGCCGTATTCGATGACGGTCAGGTGGTTGGCGCAGTCCAGCTCAAGCGGCGGGAAATGCAGGCGTTCCCACAGTACGAACATTGGCTGGGCAGCGTGTTCGTGGCCGACAGCCATCGCGGGCGTGGGCTGGCTGGCGCGTTGGTGGAGCAAGCAGCGACGCAGGCGGTGCGGATGGGGGTTTCCGATCTCTACCTGCAGACTGAGGCCCTGGACGGTGGGCTGTATGCGCGGCTGGGCTGGGCACCGCTGCAGGTAGCCGATAGCTGCAGCTATCGCGTGCTGGTGATGGTGCGTTCACTGTAAGAGACGTGCCCTGGAAGAGAAATTTCCTGGTGCTCCGTCCAGTCAGTGAACCGGATGTGCACTTTGAAAGAGCGCGGGAGCGCAGGCTGGTGGCTGGCGACATCGGGCATCGGATGCTCAATCCGCAGCCAGGTTGCCTGCCACCAGGACAGCGTTGTGTCGTACATCGTCGCGCTCGACGTATCGCAGGAGGTCCTGGGCGAGAACGCGTTGGCTGATTGCTGCCAAACGCGCATCCTCCGCATCCGATTTACCCTGGGAATGGGCAGAGAGCAAAAGCATGTTGACGATGTGGGATGAAACTCTGGACTGCAGTTCAGCCTGGGATCGTTCTTGGCCATCCTCGTCGAACAGCAGGTGGATGGACAACGCGAGATCATCACTGTACTGGCGCTTCAGGCTGGGGAGACCAAGGGTGATGTGAAATGCCCCAAGAAGTGAGAAGGCGACGGCGACCAAGGAATGCGTTCCCAGTTGCAACCATATCTTCATGACGTATCTCCTAGCGGGGGCGGATCCATTCGCAGCGATCCAGCCTTCCGCTTACCGATCCGCATCGATAATAGCCGCCATTGAAGTTGTAGCGGATCTCGCGAGGCCAATCACCCTTGTCGACATCAATATCAATCTGTCCCCCATTCTTGATGGTGTCTGATTCAGGTAATGCCTGGCCGAAAATATCCTTGGCCGTACCTTTGATCAGTCGAGCCGCCCCTCTTGCCATTGGATTGATCTGCCAGCAAGCGGTGTCGCCGTTGTCCATCAGCAGGCAGCCGCCAACGCCTCTCCCGAAGAAATGCTCGAGTGATCGGAAAAGTGAGCCAAGGAGGTTTCCATTGATCTGCCCGTGTTGCCAGGCCGGATTGCTTGCCGTGTGCGCGATTCGGATCGCATCATCTACTGCTGGAATGAATTGGTTTGCGACATGCAGGCTGGAGAAGTACCCGCTGTCATTTGCAGGCTTTATGAACACCCATTCTTTCGACATGCGGACAACCGCTTCAAGCTGAAGTCGCTCGCCTTCTGCCAAACCTTGTGAACTGCTGTCGAAGTCGCCTTGCCCATCCCGGGTCTGCACCGGTTGGCTCGGTAGGCGCCAGCCTGGAACGTTGATGTCAGCAGCGATTCCCAATTCGCCCAGGGAAGGAGCTGGGTGGAGCCTTCTGGGAACCTCGCCAGGAGGAATGTAATTGACGGTGACGTAAAGCGCTTGGGCGGTGTGGGGGTTGACCACGAGGTAGACCTCCCAGCCACGACGGAATCCATGTGCCATTTCGCCAGCGGATTCGTATTGCCAGGATTGAGTGCAATTGCCACAGGTGACTACCTGGACTGCGTGCGCCTTGAACGTGGAAAGCGCGGAGCCTGCCAGAATCAAGCTAGCTGCAGAGATCATTTTCACAACGTGACTCCTTGGACGAATGGGTGCACCTGCTGCGGGTACACCTTCCTGATCCACGGCGTTCCCACTGATTCACCTTGCGCTTCGTGGCGATTGCCGCGTATCGGTATCCGCCGTGCGGTTCGTCGGAGATCCGAGGATCTTGATGTAGGGCATCCAATCTGGCCCCGATGGGACCATCTGCTGCATCCAAGGACCGTCGGCGTTATCCTGCAAGCGGGCTCCATGCTTCTGGTGGTTGATGACGTGACCATGGCCGCACCCTCCCATTCCCGCTCGGCGCTGATCTTCCTGATCGCGGCGATCGTTGCCGCGCTGGTGTCCATTCCGGTGCTGCGCGCGGTGGGCATGGTGCAGTGGCCGGTGTTCGTCATCGCCTGGCTGATCAACCTGGGCGCGGCTTGGCATCTGGCTCAGTGGGCGCGCCAGCAGGGGCGCTCGGGCTGGGCGTTCGGGGTACCGGCAGCGCTAGGTACGGTCGCCTCGATCGTGGTGTATGTGCTGCTGGCGTTGCTGGGGCCCAGGGCTGCGCTGCGCTGAGCGTTCGCGGCTTTCGTCGGCAGCGTGCCGAGCATGACCCGGCACTACAGTGGAGCGGGGTAGTAGAGCAGGGCAGAGCCGGCTTCCAGCGCTTCCTCGTAGAAGGGAGCAAAGCCGCGGTAGGCATCGGTGTTGAGTACATCGACCTGCAGACGGCCGCAGCGTAGATCCCGGATTTCATCGAAGCAGAAACGGAAGCACTCGGCCAACGCGAGGTCGAATGCATGGTGTTCACCGTCCTGCAGCAGGAACAGCATTGCCTGGTGGTGTGCACCGACGCTGGGCGCGTTCCACTCGAATTCGGCCTTGCCAGTGTATCGGCCAGTGAAACCGTAGATCATGACTGGCACGGCAGCTCCCACAGAATCCATGTGCCCGCAGCAGCTCCGCCAGCGATGATGCCGGCCACGCTACCGGCACCACCACATACCTCATATCGTTACCTTGCGCCGGTTGTCATCGCTCACGCGGTCGATCAGCTTGTTGTACGGGTCGAAGCCCGCTTCATCCGGCTTTTCGTCCACCGTTATCGTGATTTTGGGCTCCGCACTGGTGATGTGGTGGCGCTGCAGGTACAGCACTCTCTGGTCGCGTTCCTTGCCTGAAGGCCCGTTGGCGAACACGCCGATCTCGATCCAGTCATCCATCTTCCCGTCGCTTTCCTGGCCCTTGCCGTCGGCATATTGCTTGGCAGCATGCAGGTCCAGGGTCACGTCGTAGCGGCCGTCATCGCGCTTGCGGGCGCTGGCGGCCATCACCCGGTTGTCGTAGAAACTGATCTTCTCGAACAGGTCGGTGACCAGCTGCTGGCGGTCGGCCGGCGTCTCGGCGCGGATGTAGGCCAGCAATTCGCGCGAGGTGGTGTAGGGCGGTTGCTGGTATCCCTTGTCCTGCAGGAAGCGCTTCAATGCCCGGTTGAGCGCCTGCTCGCCGATCTCCTCGCGCAGCCGGTAGAACACCAGCGAACCCTTCTGGTAGTGGATGTACTGCTGGTTCTCCACACGTTCCAGCGGCTGTTCCTCGATGGCCTCGCCACCACGCCCGGACAGGTAGCCGTCCAGTTCGCGCTTGAGGAACTGGCGCATGTGCTGGCGGCCGTATTCCTGCTCCATCACCATCAGCGCAGAGTACTGCGACAACGATTCGGAGAGCACCGTCGCGCCCTGCACGTTGGCACCGATCACCTGGTGCGCCCACCACTGGTGTGCGATCTCGTGCGCGGTTACGTAGAACACGTAGTCCACCTTGTCCGGGTCACGCAGGTCAGCGATGAAGCCGATGGCCTCGGAGTAGGGGATGGTGTTAGCGAACGACTGCGCGAAGCGGGCATAGCCCGGGAACTCGATGATGCGCACCTGGCGATGCTGGTACGGGGTGAAGTTCGCTTCGTAGTAGGCCAGCGACTTCTGCACCGCTTCGATCATCCGGTCCACGTTGTAGGCGTGCGCCGGGTCGAAGTAGACCTCGATCGGTATGTTCTTGTACTTCGCCCTGCGCACCTCCCAGCGTGCCGACAGGTAGGCGTAGAAGTTCAGCATTGGTCGGTCCATGGCGTAGCTGAAGCAGCGCCGGCCATTTACCGTGGTCTCCTTCAGAAGGTAGCCCGGGGCCAACGCCACCTGGTCCGGTGCCGTGCAGACCGTGGTGCGGAACTCGAGCCAGTCGGCATCGTTGGCTATGTACGTGTTGGCACGCGCGGCTTCGTCTTCCAGCTTGGGCATGCGCCGCGGCTCACCCAGGTTGCGCTTGCGCCGCTCGTTGCGGTCGCTGATCTCGGCGCCTTCGTTGTAGCCGAACGACGGCAGTACGCGGCTGTTGAAGAAGGTGCCGTTGTCGACGATGTTGCTTGGTGCCTGGCCCGCGGTGATGCCGTTGGGCTTCTGCACCACCCGGAAATGCACGCTGCGGGTTTCACCCGGTTGCAGCGGTTTCTGCAGGCGGTAAATGCGGTAGCCGAGATCGGCGTCATGCATCGAAAGTGTCTGCCCACCCAGGTCGACCGCGACCAGCTGCTTGTCATCGCCCATCGAGACGTGCACGTCCTGGATCGGCGTGGCATGGGTATTGCGCACCGTCCAGTTCGCATCGATCACCATCGACTGCGATTCCGGGAACAGGTCCACGCGGTTGTCCGCCGCCACAATGCGGGGCTGCGGCAGGTTGCGGTACTTCGACAGCTCGCGCTCGTAGCGGGCCTGCAGATCCAGCTGCTGGTCGGGCGAGATGAACTCGTTGCGGATGTTGGTGCTCCAGTACAGCCAGCCACCCACGCCGACGAAGGCCAATGCCGCCAGTCCAGCGAAGGCACCGGTCGGGCCGCGCAGGCGACGGCCGGCCAGGGCCAGGCGCTGGCGCAGGCTCTGGCTGACACCTCGTACCCAGAAGGCCGACGCCAGGCACATCAAAGTCAGCAGGAACAGCGCCCAGTAGCCCTGAAACGCCAGTTGCCCGGTGAGGAAGTGGCCGTAGCCGTTCATGTCCGAATAGGGCGCGTTGGGCCAGCTGCCGAAGTTGTACAGGTTCTGCGTATAGTCGAGCAGGCCGAGCACACCCTGGCCGATCATCACCACGATCAGCAATGCGTAACCGACGAACTTGTTGTTGGTGAGCACCTGCAGCACCAGCGCCAGGCCCCCCATCAGGATGTAGACCACCGAATCCAGCGCGAGGCTGCGCAGGTACAGCAGCGGCTCCAGATGCATGTAGCCCTTGGCCAGCTGCACGCCCATCGCGGCCAGCGCGCCGGCGGCCTGGAAGCAGATGATCACGGCCAGCAGTGCGGTGAACTTGGCCAGCAGAGGCACCCAGTTCGGCACCGGCATGGCATCAGTCACTTCATTGATGCGCGCACTGCGTTCCTTCCAGACCAGCTCACCGGCGAAGAACAGCACGATGATCACCAGCAGCCAGCTGAAGGCCCCCTGCAGGCCCATGATCATCTGCGAGGTGACCGGCCAGATCGAGGTGCCGTACAGGGTCTGCCGGAACAGCGCGCTGGGCAGGAAGTTGGCCAGGCCCAGTACCAGCAGCACGATGAACGGCACGCTGCGCAGGACACCGCGTGTATCGAAGCGGACCTGGCGCAGGAACTGCTGCCACGCCGTGCTGGCGGTGAACGCCGGTGTCACGCGCGGCAGTGTCGCGCGGATGGGACGGACCACGCTGGCTTCGGAAGCCGGTTGCGCCTGCCTGCGGCCCCAGCGCCGACGGCCACTGCCGCTGCGTTCGGTGCGGAACAGCGCGAAGGTGGCGGCAAACAGCGCGGCAGCCACGCCCAACCACAGGGCGCGATTGGCCAGCAGGTAGCCGGCCAGCTCGGGAACCCCGCTGTTGCGTTCGGCGGTGGACCAGTAGCGGATGGTACGGCCGAGTGCGCGCATGCCCAGCGGTTCGCTCAGCACCGCGATCCACGTATTGTCGATGTCGCGCAGCAGGGCCGCGCTGGCGCCGTACAGGACCAGGTAGGCCACCAGGCCGATGTAGACCCAGAGGATCGAGCGGGTCAGCGCTGCCAGCAGCGACAGCAGCGCGGTGGTGAACAACAGGTTCGGAATGACGATGACCGCGAACGTCCACGCATAGCCCTGCCAGCTGATCGGGCCCATGCGCTCGGGATCGACCCACGGCATGAACGGCGCCAGCCACAGGCCGAATGCGATCAGGATGTAGACCAGCAGCCCGGCTGCCAGGGCGGCAGCGATGCGCCCGGCCAGGTAATCGCGGCGCTTCACCGGGCTGGCGAAGATCAGTTCGGCAGTGCCGAGTTCGAAGTCACGCAACAGCGCGTTGCTGACGAACAGGGCGGTGACCAGCATGCCGAGCAGGGTGAAGATGCCCAGCATCTGTGCGATCACGGTGGGCGCGTTGCTGTGCACGTTGCCGGTGCCGCCACCGATCTGCACGGCGTCGCTGGACGCGGCGGCAAAGGCAAGCAGGGCGAACAGCCCGGCCAGCAGCCACAGCAGCGGGGATCGCAGCTGCTCGCGCAGCTCGAAGCGGAAGAAGTTGAGGATCATGGCGTGCTCCGCTCAGGCTGCGACGCGGCTACGGGCCTGAAGGCGCAGGCGCTGGAAGTACACGTCCTCGAGGTCGGGAGCCACGGCCGCGAAGCCGTCGCCAGGGTCGTTGGCGCTGTGCACGTGGATCACCGGGCGGCCACCGACCAGGCGGGTGGACAGCACCACGTAGCGTGCCTCGTGGTCGGCCAGTTCCGAAGGATCAACCTGCTTGCGCCAGACCTGCTGCTGCAGGGCGTCGATGGCATCGGCCGGGCGCCCGGTCAGCAGCACCTGGCCTTTGTTCATGATCGCCATCGTCGGGCACAGATCGGTCACGTCCTCGACGATGTGGGTGGACAGGATCACCGCCACGTTCTCGCCGATCGCCGCCAACAGGTTGAGGAAGCGGTTGCGCTCTTCCGGGTCGAGGCCGGCGGTGGGTTCATCGACGATCACCAACCGCGGGTCACCCAGCAGCGCCTGGGCAATGCCCAAGCGCTGGCGCATGCCGCCGGAGTAGGTGCCCAGCTTGCGCTTGCGCGCGTCCCACAGGTTCACCTGCTGCAGCAGCCCATCGACCACCTCGCGGCGCTGCGCGCGCTGCGTCAGGCCCTTGAGCACCGCGAAATGCTCCAGCAGGTCCAGCGCGCTGACTTTCGGGTACACGCCGAAATCCTGCGGCAGGTAACCCAGCCGGCGGCGCACCGCATCCTTGTCGCGCAGCACGTCGATCGGCGCCTCGCCTGGAATGCTGAGCGTCGCCGTGCCGCTGTCGGCTTCCTGCAGGGTGGACAGCGTGCGCATCAGCGACGACTTGCCGGCGCCGTTGGGGCCGAGCAGGCCGAACATGCCCCGCGGGATGTCCAGGTTGACGTTGTTGAGGGCATGCACGCCGTTGGCGTACGTCTTGGACAGCGAATCGATCTTCAGCATGCGACGTACACCTTTCCATGGGCGATGTCTGCGCGTTATCCGCGCATCAGCCTCCGTGCGCATCCGCCGTTGGTCATGGGGGAAGAATTCCGCCGTCGCACGTTGAGGCGTGGCGTAAGGCCTGGTGGCGCTTACCGGCGCAGCGACGATTCCCGCACCACCAGCTTCACCGGGATGCTCTGGCTCTGCACCGGCTGTCGGCCGATCAACGCCAGCAGGCGCTCCACCAGCAGCTGGCCGGCCTGCTTGGTGTCCTGCTGGACCGTGGTCAGCGCCGGGGACACCGAGGCCGCCAGCGGGATGTCGTCGAAGCCGGTCACCGCCACGTCCTGCGGCACCCGTAGCCCGGCCTCGCGCAGGGCGCGCATCGCACCGATGGCGATCAGGTCGCTGGCGGCGCAGATCGCATCGATCGGCTCGCCACGCGCCAGCAGCGCCTGGCAGGCCTCCTGGCCCGACGCCTCGGTGGTGATCGCATCGTGCTGCAGCGCCGGTTCGGCGGCCAGGCCGTGGTCCTGCAGGGCCGCGACGTGGCCGCGGTAGCGTTCCTGGAATTCGGGGTAATGGCTGGAGGCATGGCCGAGGAAGGCGATGCGGCGGCAGCCCTGCTGCAGCAGGTGGGTGGTGATGTGATGCCCGCCCTGGAAGTTGTCGCTGCCGATCGACACGCCCGGCTGGCCGGGCAGGGCGGCGCCCCAGCGCACGAAGTGCGTGCCCTGTTCGACCAGCCGCTGCAGGCGGTCGCGCGATTCGTGGTAGTCGCCGTAGCCGAGCAGGATGATGCCGTCGGCCTTGTTGCTGTCCTCGTAATCGGCCTGCCAGTCGGTGGACAGCTGCTGGAACGAGACCAGCAGGTCCTGCCCGTGCAGCGCGCAGGCGCGGGTGATCGAGCCCAGCATCGAATGGAAGAACGGATTGATCAGCGAATCGTCGTTGGTCGGGTCTTCGAAGAACAGCAGGGCCAGCGTGCCGGCGTTGCGCAGGCGCAGGCTGGAGGCGTTCTTGTCGACCTTGTAGTTCAGCTCGCGGGCGATGCGCAGGATGCGCTCGCGGGTCTCGGCGTTGACCATCGGGCTGCCGCGCAGGGCCCGCGACACGGTTGGCTGGGAGACCCCGGCCAGATGGGCGATGTCCAGGGAGGTGGCTTTGCCTTTGATCGTCATGGGAACGCGGGAGGGGGCAGGGGGAAGGGTGCCCGGGCATGATGCCATGGGGTGGCTGCCGGCCGTCCTGGCCGTCACTGCTTGTGGCCACGGTCGCGGTCGTGCGACGGTCAACACCATAGCCTGATGGAGCCAAGCGGTGACCTTTCGCCTGTACCCGGGTGTCCCCGACGATTTCGAGGCGCGGATCCGCATCCTTGCGCCAGAGGAGGGTGGGCGTCGCAGCCCGGCCCGGAACGGTATCCGCTGGGACTTCGCCTACGCCGATGACGCCGGGGCGCCAGAGCTGTTCATGATCTGGCCCGACTTCCGTCACGCCGAGGGCGACAGCTGGGCGACCGAGCTGCCGCTGCCGGTGGGCGAGCCCCTGTTGGCCGGCCTGACCGTGGTCAATGAGGTGCTCAGGGCGGGGCTGCACCGGGAGCGTATCCGGCCCGGCGTGCGCTTCCACTGCCATGAAGGGCCCAGGGTGGTGGCGGTGGGGGAGGTCACACGGGTCACCGGCTTGCTGCTGGATCGCCCCCTGCTTCGTTGAGGTCGGTTCCGACCCGGATCGGCCGGATTCCCGACGGGCCGGGGGCGAAGGGAATGGTAAGATGCCTCGTTCCGATATCCCCCCATTCGCAACCGCGGGAGGTCCAGCGTATCGGCACCCCGTTGGGTGTGCTATCACTGGTCCAGCCCCGGACAACGGAAGAATCCATCTATGGCGCGCGGCATCAACAAAGTCATCCTGGTCGGCAATCTCGGCAACGACCCGGATGTGAAGTACACCCAGAGCGGCATGGCGATCACCCGCATCAGCCTGGCCACCACCAGCGTCCGCAAGGACAAGGATGGCAACCAGCAGGAGCGCACCGAATGGCACCGCGTGGTGTTCTTCGGCAAGCTCGGCGAGATCGCCGGCGAGTACCTGCGCAAGGGCAGCTCGGTCTACGTCGAAGGCAGCCTGCGCTACGACAAGTACACCGGCCAGGACGGCGTGGAGAAGTACTCCACGGACATCATCGCCGATGAAATGCAGATGCTGGGCGGCCGCGGTGAAGGCGGCGGCGGTGGCGGTGGCGGCAACTACGGCGGCGATCGTCCGCAGCGCCAGCAGGCGCCGCGCCAGGAGTACGGCGGCGGCGGTGGCCAGCGCGGCGGCCAGGGCGGTGGCTATGGCAACCAGGGCGGCAACCAGGGCGGCGGTTACGGCAACCAGGGCGGCAACCAGCGCCCGCAGCCGCAGCAGGCGCCGCCGATGGACGACTTCGCTGACGACGATATTCCGTTCTGATCGGACGCTCGCCTGCAGCAGAAAAGAAAGCCCCGCTCATGCGGGGCTTTTCTTTGTCCGCGATTGCTACGGAGTTGTGCCCCGCAGCATTGAATTTTCGTGCACCGCAACTTGCAAGCATCCAATTTCCTCCCCTATGGTGCAATCGATTGCATTGCTGTGAATCGTTGCGTTTGATACCGGTTGGGAGGCCGGAAGGTGGATGTCCATCCATTCGATCAGACCGGCTCCTTCGAGGGGGCTCACGCGGCGCGATGCGCTGCGCATGGCGATTGCTGGAGGCGTAGCTCTGGGTACTGCGGGAGCGTTGCCTGCATTCGCCACCACTGCACCGCTGAAGGGCAACCTGAAGCAGGCCGTGGCCCGCTGGACCTTCCCGCAGCTTTCAGTTGCCCAGCTCTGCGCGACGGTGAAGGACATCGGCTTTGCCGCGATCGACCTGGTCGGCCCCGAAGACTGGCCCACGCTGAAGGCCCATGGCGTCTACAGCTCGATGTGCAACGGCGCGGAGCTGGGCCTTACCAAGGGCTTTGCCGGCCGTGAGTTCCACGACCAGCTGGTAGAGCGCTACACGCGGCACATCGATCTGGTGGCCGATGCCGGTTACCGGAATCTCATCTGCTTCTCCGGCAACCGCAACGGTATGGACCCGCATGACGGCATGGCCAATGCCGAGGCTGGCCTCAAGCGCATCCTCGGGCATGCCGAGAAGCGCGGTGTGGTGCTGGTGATGGAGCTGCTCAACTCCAAGGTCGATCACCGCGACTACCTGTGCGACCACTCGGCCTGGGGCGTGGAGCTGTGCCAGCGGCTCGGCTCGGACAACTTCGGCCTGCTGTACGACATCTACCACATGCAGATCATGGAGGGCGACATCATCGCCACCATCGGCAAGCATCACGCCTGCTTCAAGCACTACCACACCGCAGGCGTGCCTGGCCGGCATGAGATCGGAGACCAGCAGGAGCTGAACTATGCAGCGATCTGCCGCGCGATCCGCGACACCGGTTTCAAGGGGTATCTGGCGCAGGAGTTCACGCCTGCCGCGCCCGATCCCGTTGCCTCATTGCGCGAGGCGATCCGCCTCTGCGACGTCTGAAACGATATCCACCCAGGTGAGAGACCCATGGCAGATAATCACTACGACGCCATTGTTGTTGGCTCGGGAATCAGTGGCGGCTGGGCAGCGAAGGAGCTGACCGAGAAGGGCCTGAAGGTCCTGATGCTGGAACGCGGGCGCAACATCGAGCACGTCAAGGACTACGTCAACGCGATGAAGGAGGCGTGGGATTTCCCGCACCGCAACCGGCCAACGCAGGCAATGAAGGCCGCGTTCCCGGTGCTGATGCGCGACTACGGGCTGGCTGAGAACCTGGAAGGGATGTGGGCCAACGAGCAGGACTCGCCCTACATCGAGACCAAGCGCTTCGACTGGTTCCGTGGCTACCACGTCGGTGGTCGTTCCTTGATGTGGGGGCGGCAGAGCTATCGCTTCTCCGATCTGGATTTCGAGGCCAACCTCAAGGACGGCATCGCCACCGATTGGCCAATCCGCTATGCCGACATCGCGCCGTGGTACGACCATGTAGAGAGGTTCGCCGGCATTGCCGGCACGCGCGAAGGACTGGACGTGTTGCCGGACGGCGAATTCCTGCCGCCGATTCCCTTGAACATCGTCGAGAAGGATGTGGCCGCGCGGATCAAGAAGGCCTTCGGCGGAACACGGCACATGATCCACTCGCGCACTGCCAACATCACCCAGCCGATGCCCGAGCAGGGCCGCGTGAACTGTCAGTACCGCAACAAGTGCATCCTGGGCTGTCCCTTCGGTGCCTATTTCTCGACCCAGTCGGCGACGCTGCCGGCGGCGATGAAGACCGGCAACCTGACCTTGCGGCCGTTCTCGATCGTCAAGGAAGTGCTCTACGACAAGGACCGCAAGCGTGCGCGCGGCGTGGAGGTCATCGACGCCGAAACAGGCCAGACCTACCAGTACACGGCCAAGGTCATCTTCCTCAATGCATCGTCCTTCAACTCGACCTGGCTGCTGATGAATTCGGCGACCGACGTCTGGGACGGGGGGCTGGGCTCTTCGTCGGGTGAGCTCGGGCACAACGTGATGGACCACCATTTCGGTGCGGGCGCCTCGGGCCGGGTCGAGGGCTACGAAGACAAGTACTACTTCGGTCGTCGTCCCTGCGGTTTCTACATTCCGCGGTTCCGCAACGTGGCCGCCGACAAGCGCGGCTACCTGCGCGGGTTCGGTTACCAGGGCGGTGCCAGCCGCACCGGCTGGTCGCGCGAGATCGCCGAGCTGAACATCGGTGCCGACCTGAAGGAGGCGCTGACCGTGCCGGGCGACTGGCGCATCGGTATGACCGGGTTCGGTGAAATGCTGCCGCACCACGACAATGCGATCCGCCTGGACCGCAACCGCAAGGACAAGTGGGGGCTGCCGGTGCTGGCGATGGATGTGTCCATGCGTGCCAACGAACTGGCGATGCGCAAGGACATGGCCGCCGATGCCGCCGAGATGCTGGAGGCGGCCGGGGTCAAGGACGTGAAGATGCACGACAACGACTATGCCCCGGGCAAGGGCATCCATGAGATGGGGACCGCGCGCATGGGACGTGATCGGAAGAGCTCGGTGTTGAACGTACACAACCAGGTCTGGGATGCGCCCAATGTCTATGTGACCGACGGTGCCTGCATGACTTCCAGCGCCTGCGTGAATCCCTCGCTGACGTACATGGCGTTGACGGCGCGTGCCGCCGACCATGCGGTGCGCGAACTGAAAGCGGGGAACCTCTGATGGATCGCCGCGAACTGCTGAAGATGATCGTCGCCGCCACCGGTGCGGCCATGGTTGGCCTGCCGGCGCTGGTGCAAGGGCGGGCGCCGGCCGCGGGGGCGATGCCCGCGTTCACCGATGCCGATATCGGCACGCTGGACGAGATCGCCGAGACCATCCTGCCGCGGACCCGGACACCCGGGGCGAAGGACGCGGGCGCCGGTGCGTTCATGGCGACGTTCGTCAGCGACTGCTACACCGCTCGCCAGCAGGCGGTGTTCCGTGCCGGCCTGGCCGACATCGACAAGCGTGCCGGTGGCCGCTTCCTGTCGCTCACGCCGGAGGCACGCACCGGGTTGCTGCGTACCCTGGATGCCGAAGCCAAGGCGCGCAATGCCGATGTGACCGAGACCGGTACGCCAGAAGAAGGCGAGGCGATGCCGCATTACTTCACGATGATCAAGCAACTGGCCATCTTCGGCTTCTTCACCTCCAAGGTCGGTGCGACCGGGGTGCTGCAATACGTCGCTGTGCCGGGACGTTACGACGGCGACCTTGCCTACGTTCCCGGTACGCCTGCATGGGGGACCAGCTGATGGACGACACCTGGATGATCCGCGCTCTGCTGGGCACCGCCGGCCTGCTTGCCGCTGCGACGGCATTCGCACAGGACGGTGCCGATGCTGCGCGTGACCCGAAGAAGACCGAGGTGTGGACGCCGGTGCCTGCGGTGGTGGCCACGCCACCGGGCAAGGCACCGTCGGACGCCATCGTGCTGTTCGATGGCAAGGATGTCTCGGCCTGGGAGGCGGAGCAGGGAGGGCGTGTACCCTGGAAGGTTGCCGATGGCGTCATGACCGTCGTTCCGGGCAGCAAGGGCATCCGCACCAGGCAACGCTTCTGCGATGTCCAGCTGCATGTCGAATGGCGTACCCCCACCGAGACGAAAGGCTTCGACGGCCAGAACCGGGGCAACAGCGGCATCTTCCTGCAGGAACTGTATGAGTTGCAGGTGCTCGACAGCTACAACAACCCGACGTATGCCAACGGCCAGGCGGGGTCGATCTACAAGCAGGCGATGCCGTTGGTGAACGCCTCGCGCGCACCGGGGCAGTGGCAGGCCTACGACATCATCTGGAAGGGACCGCGCTTCTCTCCGGGCGGTGGGCTGCTCTCGCCGGCGCGCATCACGGTGCTGCACAACGGTGTTCTGGTGCAGGACGATACGGCTGTGGCGGGCAGGACCGAGTACATCGGTCCTCCCTCCTACTCACCGCACGGATGTGCGCCGCTCTATCTGCAGGAGCATGACTCCAGGGTCAGCTACCGCAACATCTGGGTGCGCGAACTGTAGCGGCACGCGGCCGGCGTGGTCGCCGGCCGCCTACTTCGCCAGATAGCTGGCGAGGTCGTCGATCTCCTGCTGCGACAGCTGGGCAAAGGGCGGCATCAATCCTCCGCCCTTCCTGATCTTGTCCTTGATCTGGGCGGGCTGAAGCCGCTTGCCGACGTCGGTAAGCGCCGGGAAGGTCGGCGGTACGCCGGCGCGTTCAGCACCGTGGCAGGCAGTGCAGTGCTGGGCGTAGAGCTTCGCGCCGGCGGCCGGGTCGTCCTTGGCCCACGTTGCCGTCGCAACGCTCATGCCGCCCAGGGCGACGGCCACTGCCAGGATCATTTTCATGTGGGGCTCCTTCACGCGTCAGTGCTGTGCACGGGCGGGCACGTTGGCCGGCAGGTGTTCACGCAGGTAGTCCGCGCCGGTCTGGATCACCTTGGCCGGATCGCGTGGCTGGTCGTGTTCGACGATGTACCACTGCACGCCAGCGGTGGCGGCGGCCGGCAGGATCGCGTTCCAGTCCAGCACGCCCTGGCCGACCGCAGCGAAACCACCTTCGTCTTCGGCCTGGCCCTTGGGTGCATTGTCCTTGGCGTGTACCGCAAAAACGTGACCGCGGAACTTGCCAAGCATCACCGCCGGGTCCAGTCCCGCTCGCGCGACCCAGGCCAGGTCCAGTTCGGTCTTCAGATCGGGCCCGGCCGCTGCGAACAGCAGCTCCAGCCCGGTCTGACCGTCGAAGTCGGCCAGCTCGAAATCGTGGTTGTGATAGGCCAGCTGCATGCCCTTGCCGCGCACCTGTCTGGCGATCCGGCCCAGCTCCTGGCCCAATGCGGTCCAGCCGGCGGCATCGCGCGGACGGTCCTTCTGGTCCAGGTAGGGCACCACCAGTGTGGTGTTGCCGATCGAGCGGTTGAAGGCCACCACGCCATCGAGGTTGTCGCGCAGCTCGGCCAGCTGCACGTGCGACGAAACCGCCCTGATCGAGTACCGGTCCAGCAGTCGCTTCAGTTCCGCAGCGCTGACGTTCTGCGTTCCGACGGTCTCCACCGCGCGCACGCCCGCGTCGTGGACGATCTTCAGCTGCTGGTCGAGCGAGCCTGCATTGCGCAGGGTGTACATCTGCACCGCGATCGGCTTCTGCGTGGTGGCCGCTTCGTCTGCGAAGGCGGGCAGGGCAGCGAGCAGCAGGATGAGACCTGCACTTCTACGGAAAAGAGCTTTCATCAACAGATCCTCCCGGGATTCAACCGATGGCGGTCCAGGCGCGTGACCTGGCCGATGCAATGACGCGATCGACGATCCGCGCCGAGCGCAGGCCGTCTTCGAAGGTGGGCAGGCCTTCGAAGCGCTCGCCGTCAACGGCACGATAGGTGTCGGCGACGAACGCTTCGAAGCAGTGGCCGTAGCCCTGGGCATGCCCCGCTGGCAGCGGCGACAACCGGCGCTGTTCGGCACTGCCGGCACCCGGGCCGCGCACGAAGATTTCCTCGCGCTGCTCGGGCCTGCCGATCCACAGCCGCTCGGCATCCTCCTGGTTGAACGCCACGCTCGCATTGGCGCCATCGATCTCGAACCAGAGCCGGTTGTGGCGTCCGGCCGAGACCTGGCTGACCGTCAATGACGCCAGCGTGCCGGCGCCGGTCCTGAACATCGCTGCGGCCACGTCCTCGCTCTCGACCGCCTGCCTTGCGCCGCCTGTCGCCGGCGTGCTGAAGCTCTGGCCAGTGGTGGCGCTGCGCTCGGCGATGACCGTGGCGAACGCCGCGCTCGCTTCGGTGAAGCGTTCGCCACTGACCCATTCCACCAGGTCACACCAGTGCGAGCCGATGTCGGCGAACACGCGCGACGCGCCGCCCAGCGCCGGGTCAACCCGCCAGTTGTTGCTGGCCGGGTCCAGCAGCCAGTCCTGCAGGTAGCTGCCATGGATCAGGTGCAACGGCCCAAGTTCACCCTGCGCGATGCGTGCACGCGCCTCGCGGACCACCGGGTGGTAGCGGTAGACGAAGGGGACGGTGGCAACCAATCCGGTCGAGGCAGCCAGCGCCGCGAGCGCCCGTGCATCGTCCAGCGTCGTCGCCAACGGTTTCTCGCAGATCACGTGCTTGCCGGCTTCCAGCGCGGCCTGCGCCATCGCGCGGTGCAGGTGGTTGGGCGTGCAGATGTGCACGACCTGTACCTGGGGGTCAGCGACGACGTCATTGATATCGCGATAGGCGTGCGGGACATTCCACGCGTGTGCCACCTCGCTCGCGCGCTGTGGCGACGAGGCCAGTACGCCGCGTACCGCGGCGCCCGCCAGCAGTGCCGCGCGGCGATGCACCGCGCCGATCATGCCGGTACCAACGATGGCGATTCCAAGGTGGGGCATCGGCCGGTCTCCTCAGGGTGTGTACGGCGCTGCAGCAGTTGCCGGGCGGTCGCGGAACAACAGCAGGAAGGCGATCAGCACCACCAGTGCAACACCGGCCGGGAACAACCAGATCTGTTGCCAGTCCGGGCCTGCTGCGGTGGTGAAGTGCTCCACAACGGCACCGGACAGGAAGGTGCCGATCAGCATGCCCACGCCGTAGGTGGCCAGGGTGATGAAGCCCTGTGCGCTGCTGCGCGCGGCGGGGCCGGCATGGGCGTCGGTGTAGATCTGGCCGGTGACGAAGAAGAAGTCATAGCAGATGCCGTGCAGCACGATGCCCATCACCAGCAGCGGGAAACCGCCACCGGCATCGCCGAAGGCGAACAGGGCGTAGCGCACCACCCAGGCGGCCATGCCGACCGCCAGCATGGTCTTCACCCCCAGCCGCACGAACAGGAAGGGCATGGCCAGCATCAGCAGCACTTCGGACACCTGGCCCAGCGACTGCAGGCCGGCGGCGCCCTGCACGCCCAGGTCGTTGAGATACGGATTGGTGAAGTTGTAGTAGAACGACAGCGGAATGCAGATGGCGATGGAGGCCAGGAAGAACACCAGATAGGCACGCGATTTCAGCAGTCGCAACGAATCCAGCCCCAGGATCTGTCCCAGCCCGGCCTCGCGCTGCTGCGCCAGTGGTGGCGTGTGCGGCAGGGTGAACGCATACAGGCCCAGCACCAGCGATGCCGCAGCCGCCATCCGGAACGTCAGTTCAAGCCGATGCGCCTGTTCCCAGCCCAGCCAGCCGATCAGCACGCCTGCGACGATCCAGCCGACGCTGCCGGCCACGCGTACCAGCGGGAACTGCTTCTCCGGCGATTGCATATGCCGCATCGCCACGCTGTTGGCCAGGGCCAGCGTCGGCATGAACAGCAGCATGTAGCCCATGACGCACGCGGAAAACACGCTGAAACTGGTGGCGGTGGAAGCCAGCCACATCAGCACCGCGCCAGCCAGGTGCAGTACTGCCAGGATGCGCTGCGCCGCGAAATAGCGGTCCGCGATCAGGCCGACCAGGAACGGTGCCACGATGGCGCCGATGGACTGGCTGAGGAACGCGGTTGCCACCTGGCTCGCGCTGGCCTGCAAGGGGCCCTGCACAAGGTACGTCCCCAGGGTGACGAACCACGCCCCCCAGATGAAGAACTGCAGAAACATCATCGCGCCCAGGCGCGACATCGCGTGCGTCATGGCTTGCCCTCCCGGGGCGGAAATGGTTCAGATTCCCAGCATGCGGTGAAGTGATTCCAGATCCGTGCCGCTCCCGGCAAAATCGTCGAAGGCGCGTTCGGTTACATGGATGATGTGATCGCGGATGAAGGCGGCGCCCTCGCGTGCACCGTCTTCCGGGTGCTTCAGGCAGCACTCCCATTCCAGTACCGCCCAGCCCGGGAAGTCGTACTGCGCGAATCTGGAGAAGATCGCCTTGAAGTCGATCTGGCCATCACCGAGTGAACGGAACCGGCCCGGGCGATCGATCCAGTCCTGGTAGCCGCCATACACGCCGCTGCGCGCGCTGGGGCGGTACTCCGCGTCCTTCACGTGGAAGACGCCGATGCGCGCGTGGTAGCGATCGATGAAACCGAGGTAGTCCATCTGCTGCAGCAGCAGGTGGCTGGGGTCGTACAGGATCTTCGCTCGCGGGTGGTGATCGACCACGTCAAGGAAGCGCTCGAAGGTTGCGCCATCGTGCAGGTCCTCGCCCGGGTGGAGCTCGAAGCACAGGTCCACGCCACAGGTGTCGAAGACATCCAGGATCGGTCGCCAGCGGCGGCCGAGTTCGGCGAAGGCTTCTTCCACCAGGCCCGGCGGGCGCTGCGGCCACGGATAGAAATAGGGCCAGGCCAGTGCGCCGGAGAAGGTGGCATGCGCGGCCAGCCCCAGGCGCTGGCTGGCCTGAGCCCCCAGCCGCAGCTGCTCCACCGCCCACGCCTGGCGCGCCGGCGGGTTGCCGCGCACGTTCGCCGGGGCGAATCCGTCGAACAGGCTGTCGTAGGCAGGATGGACCGCGACCAGCTGCCCCTGCAGATGGGTAGACAATTCGGTGATCTGAACGCCGTAACCGGCCAGCATGCCGGCAATGTCGTCGCAGTACGCCTGGCTGCGTGCCGCCTCGGCCAGATCGAACAGGCGGGGCGCGGAGGTGGGAACTTGTACGCCAGAATAGCCCAGACCCGCGGCCCATCCGGCCAGCGTGTCCAGCCGATCAAAAGGAGCTGTGTCGCCGATGAACTGCGCCAGGAACAGCGCTGGACCCTTGAGCGTCTTCAACGTGATTCGCCCTCGATGCAATCGATTGCATTATCCTAGCAGGGGCGCACGCAGGACCTGTTGTGCACTGCACAGCGGACGGGAGAACTAACGCCATGGCCACCATCTACGACATCGCAAAGCACGTCGGCGTCTCCGCCGGCACGGTGTCGCGGGCACTGTCCCGGCCGGACAAGGTCCTGCCGGCCACACGTGCGCGCATCGAGCAGGCGGCCGCCGCGCTGGGCTATGTGCCCAACACGGTGGCCCGCACGCTCAAGACCCACCGCAGCGGCAAGATCCTGGTCACCGTCCCGGACATTGCCAATCCGTTCTTCGCCCAGATCCTGCAGGGCGCGGAGGACGCAGCGCAGGCGGTCGGCTACGCGGTCCTGCTGGGGGATACCCAGCATCAACCGGACCGCGAGGAGCGCTACGCGCAGATGCTCCGGCGCAACGAGGCCGACGGCATGATCGTGCTGGGGCATCGCCTGCCACCTACGGCGCGTGACATCGTTGAGCAACGCGGTTCCGCCGCGCCGGTGGTCAACGGCTGTGAATTCGATCCCGCACTGGGGATTCCCAGCGTCCACATCGACAATGCCGCCGCCGCGCGCACGGTGATGGAACACCTGTATGGACTGGGACACGAACGGATCGCGGTGGTGGGAGGACCCCCCGACAATCCGCTGCACCAGCAACGGATGGAAGGAGTCCGGGCGGCGGGCAAGGCGCGTGGGCGCCTGCGCCAGCTGAACATCATGCCGGGTGACTTTTCGGTGGAGTCCGGCCATGCAGCTGCGATGTCGATGTTGGCCGTCGCGCCGGTGCCGACTGCGGTCTTCTGTTTCAGCGACCAGATGGCGCTGGGCACTCTCGCTGCCTGCCGGGAGCTGGGCATCCGCGTGCCGGAGGACCTGTCCATCGTCGGCTTTGACGACCTGGCCTCGTCGCGCTACCTCACGCCGCCGCTGACGACGATCAGGCAGCCGATGCGGCAGATTGGCGAGCGCGCGGTCAACCTGCTGCTCGCCATCATCGAACAGGTCGATGTGCCGCTGCAGCAGACGCTGGAGTTCAGCTTCATGCTGCGCGGTTCCACGGCGGCCCCCAGGGGCGGGTGAACACCGCGCCACGGGGCGCCGCCTTGATCCCGAATTGACGCGAACCTGTCAGACTCACCGGCAGCCAGCCCGGCAAGGGCCGTAGCAGCAGGTGCGATCGCGCAGGAGGGGCAATGCCATTCTTCACCGATTCGGCGGAAGGCGCGGTCGAAGGCATTGGCGCGGCACGTCGCATCGGCTGGATGCGTTTTGTCGGCAATGGACTGGGGGCGATCCCCATCGCGTCGATCATCCTCGAACGGCAGAATGGCGGATGGGCGTGGGTCCTGCTGCTGCTCAACGCGCTGGCGTGGCCCGCGCTGGCGCTGCTGCTGACCCGGCGCTCCCGCCAGCCGGCGCGCGTCCAGTTCCGCTGCATGGTGGCCGATTCCCTGTTCGGCGGCGGCTGGATCGCATTCATGGCGCTCAGTGCCGTGCCCAGCGCGCTGTTTGCCGCGCTGCTGGTGGCCGACAAGATCGCAGCCGGTGGCGTGCGCCTGGCGACGCGCGCCACGTTGGCGCTGCTGCTGGGCTTCGCACTCACCTGGTGGGTGCTCGGCTTCCCATTCCAGCCGGTGACCTCGCAACGCACGATCATGCTGAGCATCCCGTTCCTGTTCGTGTATGGCATCGGGCTGAGCATTCTCAGCTGGCAGCTGGCCCGTCGGGTGAAATCGCAGAACCGCCAGTTGAAGCGGCTGAGCCGGATGGACCCGCTGGTGGAGCTGGCCAACCGCGGCTTCCTGATCGTCCGCGCGCAGCAGGCACTGGACAAGGCGCAGGGTCAGGGTGGTTTCGCCTGCCTGCTGATGCTTGATGTGGATGACTTCAAGCGCATCAATGACTCGCATGGTCATCGTGCCGGGGACGAAGTGCTGCGCCATATCGCATCCACCTTGCGCGCCTTCGCCAGGCCCGGTGATACCCCTGCGCGGCTGGGAGGCGACGAGTTCGTGGTGCTGCTGCACGACTGTGCGCCCATCGATGCGATGCAGGTGGCCGAGCGGGTCCGCCTGCAGCTGCTGGAAGCAGCACGGCAGGCAACACCGGGCATCGAGTTCAGCGTCAGCATCGGCATCGCGGCAACGCCGCGCGGTGGCAGCGTCGAGGACTGGCTGGCACTGGCCGACCGTGCGCTCTACCACGCCAAGCGCCAGGGCAAGAACAACGCCAGCTATGGCGAATAGTGGGCCGGGGGCGGTGGGCATACCGCAGAACGAGGGCGTAGCGCTCGTCCATGCTGTACCCGGAATCATCGCCACCAATCCTCTACCATGGGCCACCCCGCCCGGACGCACCGCCCATGCAAGACGCCCTCGTTGCACAGCCCAAGCCCCCCGTTGCGCGGATCGCGGCGTGGTTGATGATGCTGCTGGGCATGTGGCTGGCGTTGAAGCTGGGCCTGGTGGTGACCCTGCTGTCGGGGCTGCTGGTGTTCCAGCTGACCCACGTGCTGGCCTCCACCGTGGAAGGCAAGCTGCCGCCGGGACGAGCGCGGGCGATCGCGGTGATCGTATTGTCGGCCATCATCATCAGCGCGCTGGTATTGGCCGGCATCGGCGTGGCCTCGTTCTTCCGCAATGAGACCGGCGGCCCGGACGCGCTGCTGGCGCGCCTGATGGAGATCCTCAATACCTCGCGGCACCAGGTGCCGGCGCTGCTGCAACCCTACATTCCCGAAGACATGCCGGCGCTGCGCGCGGCGCTGAACGACTGGGCCGCCGAGCACCAGCGCCAGCTGGGCGTGGCCGGTACCTCGGTGGTGCAGGTGGGCGTGCGCGTGCTGATCGGCATGGTGCTGGGTGCGATGATCGCGCTGTACGACGAACTTCCCGTGCCCAAGATGGGGCCGTTGGCGCAGGAGCTGATCGGGCGCACCAGCCGCCTGGCCACCGCATTCCGCCAGGTGGTGTTCGCACAGGTGAAGATCTCGCTGCTCAACACCGTGTTCACCGCGATCTTCCTGCTGGGCGTGCTGCCGCTGTTCGGTGTGCACCTGCCGCTGTCCAAGACCCTGGTGTTGATCACCTTCGTCGCCGGCCTGCTGCCGGTGGTGGGCAACATCATTTCCAACACGATCATCACCATCGTTGCGCTGTCTGTCTCGTTCTACGTGGCAGTGGCGGCGCTGCTGTACCTGATCGTGATCCACAAGCTGGAGTACTTCCTCAATGCGCGCATCGTCGGCGGTGAAATCCAGGCCCGCGCCTGGGAGCTGCTGCTGGCCATGCTGGTGATGGAGGCGGCGTTCGGCCTGCCCGGCCTGGTGGCGGCGCCGGTGTTCTATGCCTACGTGAAGCGCGAACTGGTCGACCAGCGCTGGATCTGACCCGGCGTAACCTGTCGCATCTGATCGGCTGGCGTCGGGGCGCCGGCATTGTCGGCGTTCGCGCGCGCTGCGCTATATCCCCCCCGCGGATCGGGCGGCACTGGCTTGGCGCCGCCGGAGCCGGTCGCTACAGTGAGCCGCACTTCAGGGGAATTCTGCATGGCCGGCAAGGTATCGCCCATCAGGTTGCGGACCTGGGTCTGGATCCTGGCTGGGCTGTTTGTCGTGTGCACGTTGCCGTTGATGGCCATCGCCCTGGTCCAGGGAACACTGCGCTACACCGACGCCGAAGGCAACCTGGCCAGCCTGCGGCAGCTGCGGCAGACCTTCATCTTGCCAACCTGGCTTCGGCCGAGCGAGGCCCGGCCAACAGCCTGCTGGGGGCTGACCCGGCCGATGCCGCCGAACAGGCACGGCTGGCTGCGCAGCTGGCGGCCGCACGCCAGCGGGTCGACACTGCCCTGCTGCAGCTGGAGACCGTGTTCAAGGATGACCCGGGCGTGTACGACGAGCATCGCCTGCTGGCCAGCGCGCAGCGTCGCCTGAAGTCGGCGCGGGCTGCGGTCGATCATGTCGCGGCGCAACCGCATGACGCACGCCGTGTGGAGGAGGTGGAGCGTGCGATCAGCGGCATGTTCGCGGTGGTTGACCGCCTGCATCTGCTGACCTCGGCGCAGATCAACGCGCTGGTCAGTGCCGACCGTGAGGCGGCGATTCCGGCAATGCAGGGCCAGCTGTTGTTCGATCTTCGCGAGCATGGTGGCCGCCTGGCCTCGAACGTGATGGCGCCGGTGGCGGTACCGGGGGCGTGGCGCGAGGAACAGGTGCGCGCTGCGCTGCAGACCGAGGGCCGCCTGCTGGAGCTGTGGCGGTTGGCGAGCAGCCACGAGTCGGTGTTCCGCAGCGACCCGGAATTGTCCTGGCACTGGGACATGGCGCGGCGGCAGCTCTTCGGTGAGTCACTGCCGATGATCGAGCAGCTGATCGAGGACGGCCGCCGTGGCGTGCCGCCGTCGTGGACCGCCGCCGCGTTCACCAATCGCTACGTGCCGACCCTGCAGTCGCTGGAGGCGCTGCGCGATGGCTACCTGAGCGTGTCCATCGCCCGCTTAGAACGCAGTCGCAACCGTGAGGCCATGCGCCTGGCCGTGCTGGTGGCTACCGCGCTGGGCACGCTGGTGGTGCTGGGCATGGCCCTGCGCATTGCGCACCTGCAGATCCTGCAGCCACTGCTGCAGGCGCAGCAGCAGGTGATCCAGCTTGCCTCGGATACCCCCGGTCCGGAGCGGAATGTCACCCACCCGCTGGCCGAGATGCAGCGCCTGTTCGATGCCATCGAAGTGCTGCGTGAGAAATCGCGCGAGCGTTCGGCGTTGACCAGCGAGCTGCGCCAGCTGGCCGGTACCGACCAACTGACCGGGCTGTTGAATCGGCGCGCGCTGGATGAGGTGGTGCAGCGGAGACATGCGGGGGGCGAGGCAAGCGCCGTGGTGATCCTGCTGGACGTGGATCGCTTCAAGGCCATCAACGATGGCCATGGCCATGAAGCCGGCGACGAAGTGCTGGTGCAGGTGGCGCAGTTGCTGCGGCACCACCTGCGGCGCAGCGACAACATCGCCCGCTATGGTGGCGAGGAGTTCCTGGTGCTGCTGGCCGACGGTGATCTGGCCGGCGGGCGCCAGCTGGCTGAATCATTGCGATTGGCGCTTCAGCAGATGGACATCGCGCTGGCCGGGGGCATCGTGCTGCGCGTGACCGCCAGTTTCGGGGTGGCCACGGGCGGCACCGATGCGCTGGGCTGGCGCAGCCTGCTGCGTGCCGCCGATGCGGCCATGTACCAGGCCAAGGCACAGGGGCGTGACCGGGTACGGTGCGGGGACGGTCGCATCACGCGCTGATGGCACGCGTCAGCCAATGCGTGCATGCACCCGTCGCAGCGTCTGCAGGATCGCCCGACGCGAGATGGGGCGTGCAGCTGCTGCAAACGCAGGTGGTGTGGTGATCAGCGCGTCACGCACGCGCCACGCGCCCTATCTCGTTTTCTGTGAAGAAGTCGCCATGGACCTTCCACGCTTCGGTCACCGCTCTGCGCAGACGCTGGGATTCCACTTGATGAAGGACGACACCATGACCCAGCTCACCCTGCCCGAACTGGCCAGGAAGATGGCCGACATCGATTTCACCATGCTGCAGACCCGCGCCGGCGGAGAAATTGCCGGTCGTCCGATGAGCAACAACGGTGACGTGGACTACGACGGTGACAGCTGGTTCTTCACTACGGAAGACACCGACATGGTGCACGAGATTGAGGCTGACCCCGCCGTTGCGCTGGGTTTTTCCGGCAGCAAGTCGCTGCTGGGCAAGCCGCCGTTGTTCGTGCACGTGCAGGGAAGGGCGGCGCTGGTGCGCGATCGCGCTGTGATGCGCGAGCACTGGGTGAAGGATCTTGAGCGCTGGTTCCAGCAGGGCGTGGATACACCGGGGCTGGTGCTGATTCACGTGCGCGCCAGCCGCATCCACTATTGGGATGGCGAGGACCAGGGCGAAATGGCCGTCTGACCCGGCAGCGGGAGGCTGGCGGCCATCGCGGCCATTGCGCGGCGCGCCAGGCCTTTGCCATCCTCCCCGCTGTTTTCCGTAGCGTGGAATCCCGATGCGTCCTGCGTTCTTCTGGCTGGCTTTGGCCCTGCTGCCCACACTGGTGGTGGCGCAACCCGCGCGTGCGCCCAAGGCCAAGGCCCCGGCGCAGGATCCCTTCAGCGAGCTGTTCGATACCGCCTGCATGCAGCACATCGGGGCCCCGGCGCGGTTGCAGTCGCTGATGGAATCCAATGGGCTGTCGCCGCTGCAGCCGGCCGAAGCCGCCACGCTGTTGCAGGGGCAATCGGGCGTGGCGTGGATGGTGCCGCTGGCCAGTGGCCGCTATGCGGTGAGCTGGGCTGACGATGGAACGTGTACGGTCTACGCCGAGAAGGCCGACGCGGCGGTGGTGCAGAAGGGGTTTGCCCGGTTGGTGCAGGCCGCACCGAAGCCGTTGCAGGTACGGTCGCTGCCAGGGCGTGGGCCACTGTCGGCCGATCAGGTGGCCATCCAGTACGGCTGGGCTACGCCGGGGCAGGGCAAACTGCAGGTGCGCTTCCGCCTGGTCACGCGGCAGGCGGCCGAAGCCGGAGTGCAGGCCATGGCCTCGGCCGCCCCTGGCGAAGCGATGCAGGCACAGGGCGCACCTGGGCCCTGACAGGGGCGACGCTCGCGATTCAGCCTTTCACGCGGCATGTGATATATCGTTTATCGATAAATCCACCCCGGGGCGGCGAGGCCACCCCAATGCCGGAGGCCGCTTGACCGCTCGTCCCGCCCGCGCCAGACCCGCGCGAGGCTTGTTCACCCTGGCCCTGGCGGCCGTACAGGCCGTCAGGGCGATGTGCTGGCTGGGCATCCTGGCCGCGCTGCTGGCCGTGCCGCTGGTCGCCCACGACCGCCGCTGGCTGCTCGACAGCGTGCATGACGCTGCGGCTGTCGCCGCGCATGGCAATGACCTGTTCCTGCATTTCTGCCTGGGCCTGGGCGCGATCGTCGCGCTGCTGGTGCTGTGCCTGATGTTCCTGCGCCACCTGCTGCGGCTGCTGAAGTCGGCGGCGCGCGAGCGGCCGTTCACCCACGCCAACGCACAGCGCCTGCAGCGCATGGCCTGGCTGATGCTGGCGATGGAGCTGCTGTCGATCCTGATCGGCGCCTACGCGGCCTGGATGGGCCCGGATTTCACCTGGATGGAGGTCGGCGGTGGCATGTCGATCACTGGCTTGGTGGCCGTGCTGATGCTGTTCGTGCTGGCGCGCGTCTTCGCCGTGGGTGCCGCGATGCGCGATGACCTCGACGGTGTCATCTGATGGCAATCGTCATTACCCTGGACCGCATGCTGCAGGAAAGGGGCATGACCCTGTCCGAGCTGGCCGGGCGCATCGACATCACCCTGGCCAACCTGTCGATCCTGAAGACCGGCAAGGCGCGCGCCATCCGCTTTTCCACCCTTGATGCGATCTGCCGCGAGCTGCAGTGCACGCCCGGTGACCTGCTCGGGCACGACCCGGCGCAGGCACAGGACGCTGACTGAGCGGTCGCTCTTTTCCCTTGCCTACTGACGAAACGGACCTGAAATGGAATGGTTGGCTGACCCCTCGATCTGGATGGGCCTTGCAACCCTGGTCGTGCTGGAGATCGTTCTCGGCATCGACAACCTGGTGTTCATCGCGATCCTTGCCGACAAGCTACCGCCGCACCAGCGCGACCGCGCACGGGTGATCGGCCTGGCGCTGGCCTTGCTGATGCGGCTGGTGCTGTTGGCCGCACTGGCCTGGATCATGAAACTGACCGCGCCGCTGCTGACGCTGTTCGACCACAGCTTTTCCGGGCGTGACCTGATCCTGTTGGGCGGTGGCCTGTTCCTGCTGTTCAAGGGCACCATGGAACTGCACGAACGGCTGGAAGGCCGCGAACACCACGAGGACGGCAAGAAGGTCTACGCCAGCTTCGCAATGGTGGTGGCGCAGATCGTGGTGCTCGACGCGGTGTTCTCGCTGGACTCGGTGATCACCGCGGTCGGCATGGTCGACAACCTCGGCGTGATGTATGCGGCCGTGACGATCGCCATGGCGCTGATGCTGCTGGCCAGCAAGCCGCTGACCCGCTTCGTCAACAAGCATCCCACCGTGGTGGTGCTGTGCCTGGGCTTCCTGCTGATGATCGGCTTCAGCCTGGTGGCCGAAGGACTGGGCTACAAGATCCCCAAGGGCTACCTGTACGCGGCGATCGCCTTCTCGATCCTGGTCGAGGCGTTCAACCAGTGGGTGCGTTTCAACCGCGAGCGCAACGAGCGCCGCCTGCCGTTCCGCCAGCGCACCGCCGATGCCGTGCTGCGCATGCTGGGCGCGCGCCCGGCCAATGGTCACGACGATGAAGGGGGGGACGGGCAGGTGGACGCTGAAGAGCGCTTGCAGCCGGCCGAACACGAGATGATCCGCAGCGTGCTGGGCCTGGCCGATCGCCCGGTGTCGAGCGTGATGACGGTGCGTGCCGACGTGCAGTGGATCGACCTGGCGCGTGGGCAGCAGGATGTGGTGGCACGCCTGGTGGCGTCGCCGCACACCCGCCTGCTGGTGGGTGAGGGTGACCTGGACAGCCTGCGTGGCGTGGTGCAGAGCCGCGACCTGCTGGCCGACCTGCTGCAGGGGAGGCCGCTGCAGTTGGAGGGCAACCTGCGCGAGCCGCAGTACGTGCTGTCCAGTGCCAGCGCGCTGCAGGCGCTGGAACTGATCCGCCAGCATCCGGTGCCGTTGGCGGTGGCGGTGGACGAGTACGGCAGCGTGGAAGGCCTGGTGACCGCCAACGACCTGCTGGCGGCCATTGCCGGTGACCTGGTCGATACCCAGGACGAGCGCTATGGCGTGGTCGCGCAGGGCGAGGACCAATGGGAGGCCGACGGTGCGCTGACTCTGGACGACCTGCAGCGGCTGGCCGGCGTATCGCTGCCGCGCAGTGCCGACTACATGACCATCTCCGGGCTGGTGCTGGAGCAGTTGGGTCGGCTGCCGGACATCGGCGATGTGCTGGAGGTGGCCGGCGTGCGCATCACTGTGCTTGCGATGGAGAAGCGCCGCATTGCCCGCCTGCGGTTGGAGCGTCTGGGGCATCCGTAGCGTCGAGCCATGCTTGACGGCTTCCTGAGTAGCCGAGCATGGGCTCGGCTCTACACAACACGGCCCGCAGCCGTCACCATGGCGGCCCCCACTTTCCCTCCCGGATGGTTGCAGTGCTGAGTACGATCGGTTTGTTGATGGGCCTGTATGTGGCCTGGCGCCTGTTCTGGCCACTGCGCATGCCCCCCTGGCAGAAGGTCGTACTGTCGCTGCTGCTGGTGGGCGTAGCCGTGCAGCTGCGTATCGTCGCCACGTTCTGGGGCACGATGGCCTCGCCCGAGATTCCGAAACTGGCCATCGCCACGCTGGCTACCGGCTCCACGGCGGTGTTGCTGTTGGCGTTGCTGATGCTGGCGATGGATGCGGGCCTGCTCGCGTCCCGCCTGCTGCGCTGGCCACGTGCGGTAGCCGCATTGCGCACGCGGCGCTTGCGGCCGGCGGCCGGCGTGCTGGCGCTGCTGGTCAGTGGTTATGGTGTCAGCCAGGGCATGGCGGTGCCTCATGCCCGGCAGATCGAGGTGAGCATTGCCGGGCTGCCAGCGGCGTTCGACGGCTATCGCGTGCTGCAACTGACCGACATCCATGCCAGCCGTCTGCTGACCGGCGACTGGGTGCGTAGAGTGGTGGCCGAGAGCAACGCGCTGAAGCCGGACCTGATCGTGATCACCGGCGATCTGATCGATGGCAGCGTCGAGGCCCGTCGCGACGACGCGCGTCCGTTGGCCGATCTGCAGGCGCCGGACGGCGTCATTGCCATCACCGGTAACCACGAGTACTACGCGCAGTACCAGGCATGGATGCAGGCGTTCCGCGCGCTGCACATGCAGGTGCTGGAGAACAGCCACCTGCAGGTGCGACGCGGTGATGCGGCGCTGACCATCGCTGGTGTCACCGACCCGGTGGCGGCGCGTTATGGCCTGCCGCTGCCGGATCTGGACGCCGCCTTGGCCGGCACCGATCCCACCGCGCCCGTGATCCTGCTCGATCACCGCCCGCGTAATGCACGCTCGGCAGCAGCGCGCGGCGTCAAACTGCAGCTGTCCGGGCATACCCACGGCGGGCAGATCATCGGCATGGACCAATTGGTGAAGCGGGCCAATGGTGGCTTCGTCTCCGGCCGCTACGACGTGGATGGGATGACCCTGTACGTGAGCAATGGCGCTGGCCTGTGGGCCGGATTCCCCGCGCGCATCGGGGTGTCCTCGGAAATCACCCTGATCACGCTGCGCCGCGCCCCGTGACCTGAAGTGGGGCATATCCCTTTCCGCAGGGAATTCGCTGCCTATCGTGCTGGGATCCCTCTGTAGAGCCGAGCCCATGCTCGGCTGAGCCAGGGGCAGCCGAGCATGGGCTCGGCTCTACAGGTAACCGCCTCCTCAAGAACTCCGCAGCGGTGGCCGCGCATGCGCATTGCGCCGCAGCGACTGCGCCCGCTTGGCGATCGCACGCACCACGACAGCGGTGAAGAGCAACGCGGAGGGTACCGCGTACCAGAAGTTGCCGGGCACGCGCTTGAAGTACGAATAGGTGAACACTGCGGCGATGATCCACATGCCGGTCACGTGCAGGCGACGCCACACGGTGGGGCCCATGCGGCGGGCGATGCCACGATGCGAGGTGATGGCCAGGGTGAGGATGGCTACATAGCCGATCGTGCCCGGCAGGTTGGCCAGGGCCGAGCGTGCCGGCCAGAACGCGGGGTTGAGGATGCCGAAGGCGGTGATCGCCACCGCATGCAGCAGGTGCGAGAACGCGAATGACAGGCCGATGATGCGCCGCTCGCGCAACATGTGCTGGGTGAACGGGCCGGGCAGCAGGCTGGCGAACGATGATGCGGTGAACGCGGCCAGGAAAAGCAGGAACGACGTGCGTGCAGTGACCCGGATCGCCGCGCGGCTGCCCTCGACCACGTCGGGCTGCAGGGTGAACGCCGCCAGTGCGACGGCGATCAGGACCACAGCCATGGTCACGAAAAGGCGCCAGCCGCGCAGGAAGGAAGTGTTGGAAGCAGCCATGATGAAACCTCGAATCAGACAGGGGTAGTGCCGGCCGCTGGCCGGCAGTCGCAGAACCCGGCCAGCGTGACCAGCACGCCGGCCGCGCATAGTTCGCCCAGCAAGGGCGTGGCCACCACGCGCAGTTCGTCGGCGGCCACGCCATGCGCATCTGCCAGTGCGTTCAGCGCGTCATCCACGTGGGTACCGTCATCAGCGAAGGCCGACAGCAGCGCATACGCCAGTGGTGCCAGTTCCTCGACCTGCAGCTGGTAGTCCGCCAGGCGGCGCAGCAGCAGAAGCGTCGGCTCGCTGGCGTCGGCATCGTCCAGCGCGGCGTCCTCATGCACCGGCCACCGGTAGCCCAATACCCGCACCAGCGGCGACAGCGCCAGCACATCGCTGCCCGCCGGCATGGACTGCAATGAATGCCCGGCATCACGTGCCTCGATGTGCAGCGTCTGCTGCGTGCTTTCGTAGTGCGCCAGTTCCGCCGCCCAGCCGGGCAGCGCGAACGCATACTGCACAGCCAGCCACGCAGCGAACTCGCTGGCGATCTGCGGGAACAACGGGGTATGGCAGACGTGATGTGCGTAGTAGTGCTCGACCAGACCGCGCCAGCGCGCTTCGCCCAGCTGTTCCAGCAGTCGCGGCAGGCTGCCTGCCAAAAGGGTGTCCAGGCTGTCGATGCACAGGCGGCGGTAGACCGCCATCCGCCGTGCCTCGACGCCATCGGGCGCAGGCATCGACGGGTCCCGTACATGATCGGCCCAGCGCCGTTGCACGATGGCCAGCGACTCAGCCATGGGCCACCTCCTGCCAACGTGCCTCAACCTGCGCTTGGCGGATCTGCGCAACCTCGGCCAGCAGCTCCGCCAGCGGCGGAAAGTTGAAGTCGCGTTCGAGCAGCGTGGGGCGCACGCCCAACCGCGCATAGGCCTCGCGCAGGAGCGCCCAGACCACGCCTTTCACCGGTGCACCATGGGTGTCGATCTTGAAGCCGTCGTCTTCATCGAAGTGGCCAGCTACGTGCAGCGAGGCGACACGGTGGGACGGCACGCGGGCCAGGAACTCGAAGGCGTCGTAACCGTTGTTGCAGGCATTGACGAAGACGTTGTTGACGTCCAGCAGGAGGTCGCAGTCGGCTTCGGCGAGCACGGCGTTGATGAAGTCGATCTCGCTCATGTCCGCGCCGGCAACGGCGTAGTAGGAAATGTTCTCCACGGCGATGCGTCGGCCCAGCATGTCCTGCACCTGGGCGATACGGCCGGCGACATGGTGAACGGCCTCGGCGGTGAACGGCAGTGGCAGCAGGTCGTAGACATGGCCACCGGCGGCGCAGTAGCTCAGGTGTTCGCTGTACAGCTGCACCTGGTGCAGGTCGAGGAAGGCACGGGTCTGTGCCAGCAGGGTGCGGTCCAGCGGATCAGGACCGCCCAGCGACAGCGACAGGCCGTGGCAGGTCAAGGGGTGGCGCTCGCTGAGTTGGCGCAGCGCGTCGCCGTGTGCACCGCCGACGCCGATCCAGTTGTCGGGGGAGACTTCGAGAAAGTCGATGGCACCGGCCGGCATGGCCAGCAGTTCGTCGATCAGGCCACGGCGCAGGCCAAGACCGGCGGCATGGGTGGGCAGGGGCAGGGACATGGCGGATGCTCCACAGAGAGCGCCGCCTTGAAGGCGGCGCCGGGTGAACGTCGATCAATCGGCAACGCGGGAGAACAGGCCCTTCGGCATCGGCTTGCCGTTGGCGGTGTAGACGCTGCGCAGGTAGTCGTGCGCTTCCTGCTCGCTGATGTAACCGTCGTGGTCGGTGTCGATGCGGTCGAACTCGGCGGCACGCTTGGCGGCCACAGCGTTGAATTCGGCACGCGAGACCTTGCCGTCGTGGTCGCGATCAGTGCGGGCAAACGAGGCGTCGCCGCACTTGCCTTCGCCACACTGGCCCTCGGCTACCTTGGCCTTGCCGGCGGGCTTGCTGGAGGCGGTCTTGTTGGCCCCGCACTTGCCTTCACCGCACTTGCCTTCGGCGGCGGCGCTCATGGCCACCGCGCTGATCGCCAGCGGCTGGATCGCCGCGGCCTGGCCGGCCAGCAGCAGGCCACCGGCCAGGGCGATGCCGATGGCACCGATGCGCGGCAGGCGAGAGGAAGAGGTGTTCTTGGTCGAGATGGACATGGTGGTGACTCCTTGGGAAAGCACGCGGGGCGTGCGGGATGGACGCCGCCGAAGAGGCGACGGAAAGCGAAACGCGCGGGAACAGGGGAGTCGGCTCAGGCGGCGCGGCGACAGCGCAGCAGATGGCCCAGCAGCAGCACACCGCCGAGCAGGGCACCGCCGAAGCCGATGCCGGGCAACAGCGCGGCAACCGGCAGCAGCAGGGCGATCAGGCTGACGCCCCAACCCAGGCCGTCATTGCCTGCCGTGGCACGGCCGGGGCCGGCCAGCAGCCGGTCCACGCTGAGTGCGCCACCGCCGTTGAGGATCAGCGGCAGCAGCATGGCCAGGAACAGCAGCGGCAGCTTGAAGTTGCCGTAGCCCTGGTCGGTGATCGCGTAGCCCTGCCAGAGTTCACCCAGGCTGTTCCACTGGTCGGGCCAGTGCACGGCGGCGATGGCGACCACCGTCAACACCCAGAAGACGTAGGCCACCGAGCGCGTGGCCAGGCCCAGCAGCAGCATCACTGCCCCCACCAGTTCCAGCCAGGTGGCCAGCTGCCAGTTCAGCGACGCGGGCAGGGCGGAGAACGGGAACGGGAAGCGGCCTTCGAGGTCGGCGAACCAGTTCTGGCCGCCCAGCTTCTCGCGGCCGGATTCAAAGAACTCCCAGGCCAGCAGGGTGCGCAAAGCCAGTGGCGAGAGCCAGCGGCCGACGGCGTCCAGGCGGGGGGTATACGTGGAAGAGGCGGTGCTGATCATGGTGGTGTCCTGCGGGCCAATGGTCGGTGGAGGCCATTCCAGGCGGCGCAGGTATCGGCAACGTGTGCCGTTTCCCGGGGTTTTGTCAGCGACTGTGGCCGCGGCCGGGGTTTCGTACAGTCAGATACAAAGACGATGCGTTGGTGCACATCGGGGCGTAGCGCGCCCGCGTGCGGGGAACGATATCCAGCGGGTACCGCCCGGCCCGGTCCGCGGCCGAATGTATCCCACTGTAGAAAGCCGCCCGCACCCTACAGTCCGGTACAAGTCCGCGCCGCGCGGAAACAGCGCCGATACACCGGCAGGCGGAAATGGCCACTCCCAACACCGGAGCGCCACCCATGATCCGTACCTCGTTGCTTGCCGCCGCTCTTGCCCTGGCCGGCGCCGCCACTCCAGCCCTGGCGGCCCAGGCCGACGCCAGTGCACCACCCACCGTCATCCTGGTGCACGGCGCCTTTGCCGATGGCTCCAGCTGGAGCAAGGTCATCAGCACCCTGCATGACTGGAAGCTGCCGACGGTGGCAGTACAGAATCCGCTCACCTCGTTGGCCGACGATGTTGCCGCCACCCGTCGCGCGATTGCCGCCGCGCCCGGCAAGGTGGTACTGGTCGGCCACAGCTGGGGTGGCACGGTCATCACCGAAGCAGGAAATGACCCGAAGGTGCAGGCGCTGGTGTACGTGGCCGCGTTCGCACCGGATGCAGGACAGTCTTCGGCGCAACAGGGCGAGGGTTTCCCGGTTGGCCCGGGCCTGGCCCGACTGCAGGAAAGGGATGGCTACCTGACGTTGCCGGCTGATGCCGTCGCCCAGGACTTCGCGCCGGACGTGATGAAAAAGTCGGCCGCACTGCTGTACAGCACGCAGGTCCCGTTGAAGGCCAGTGCGCTTGGCGAGCGGGTGAGCGTTGCGGCGTGGCGCAGCAAGCCGAGCTGGTACGTGCTCAGCCGCGATGACCGCATGTTGTCGCCGCAGCTGCAGGCCGCCACCGCCAAGCGCATCGGTGCACAGCTGCAATCGATCGGCAGCAGCCATGTGTCGCTGCTTTCGCATCCGGCGCAGGTGGCCGACAGCATCCTGGAAGCGGCGGGAGTGAAGCCGGCCGAATTGCCGCTGGCCGAGCAGGGGGGCTGAACGATGGCCGCCCTGCGTGTGTATGCGCTGCCGTTGCTGCTGAGCCTGCTGGGTGGGGCTGCGCTACTGATGGCTTGGCCCAGCCCGGAGGCCGACGCGCAGCCGGCACACGCCGTTCCCGCCGCCGGGTTCGACGGTGGCGGGCCCTGGCACAACAGCCCACCGCTCACACTGGAGCAGTTGCGGGGCAGGTGGTGCTGGTCGAGTTCTGGACCTACACCTGCAGCAACTGCCTCAACGTGGCGCCGCATGTCCACCAGTGGCATGCACGCTACGCGTCGCAGGGCCTGAGGGTGATCGGCGTGCATACGCCGGAGTTCGCCTATGAAGGGCTGCCCGGCAACGTGCGCAAGGCCATCGCACGGTTGGACATCACCTGGCCGGTGGTGCAGGACAACCAATACCGGATCTGGAACGCCTGGCGCAACCGCTTCTGGCCCGCACTGTACCTGCTCGACCGGCAGGGGCGGGTGGTCTACCGCCATTACGGCGAGGGCGAATACGCACGTACCGAAAGCGAGATCCAGCGCCTGCTGGCCAGCCCCTGAGCCGCGCTACCATGGCCGCGCAGCGCGGCCCTGACCTCCGTCTTCATCGAGAACGCAATGAACCATGTACCGCACATCCTGGTCGTCGACGATGACAGCGAGATCCGCCAGATGCTGGCCGACTACCTCCAGCGCAACGGCCTGCGCGTGAGCCAGGCCGACGGTGGCCGGGCCATGCGGGCGCTGATGGATACCCATGCCGTGGATCTGGTGGTGCTGGACGTGATGATGCCGGGCGAGGACGGACTGAGCCTGTGCCGCAACCTGCGCGCCGGCAAGCATCGGGCGGTACCGGTGGTGCTGCTGACCGCGCGCGACGACGAGACCGACCGCATCATCGGCCTTGAAATGGGCGCCGACGACTACGTGACCAAGCCCTTTTCTTCGCGCGAGCTACTGGCACGCATCAATGCGGTGATCCGTCGCACGCAGATGCTGCCGCCGAACCTGCAGGTAAGCGAAGCCGGCCGCCAGTTGGCCTTCGGCGAGTGGCGCCTGGATACCACCGCCCGCCACCTGTTGGATGCACAGGGCACCGCGTATCCGCTCAGCGGCGCCGAGTTCCGCCTGTTGCGCGTGTTCCTCGATCACGCCAATCGGGTGCTCAGCCGCGACCAGCTGCTCAGCCTCACCCAGGGCCGTGATGCCGAACTGTTTGATCGCTCGATCGACCTGCTGGTCAGCCGCGTGCGCCAGCGCCTGGGTGATGACGCGCGCGAGCCGACCTACATCAAGACCGTGCGCAGCGAAGGGTATGTGTTCAGCCTGCCGGTGCAATTGCTGGGGCCGGACGAATGAACACCGCCGCACGTCGTCCACGCTGGCCGCGCACGCTGTCGGCGCGTCTGCTGCTGGTGCTGCTGGGCGGACTGGCCCTGGCCCACGCACTGTCCTTCGGCCTGCTGTTCTTCGAACGCTACCAGTCCACCCGCAGCATGATGCTGCGCAACCTCGACGAGGATGTGGCAGTGAGCGTCGCGCTGCTGGAAAATTTGCCTGCGGAGCAGCGTGAGGCCTGGGTGCCGCGGCTGGAGCGGCGCACCTACCGCTATCTGCTGCGCCCGGCCGCGGCCGGACCAGGGCTGCAGACCGATCGTGCACGCCAGGTCACGGCGATCATCGACGACAGCCTGCAGCACCGCTATCCGTTGCAGGCGCGCCAAGTGGCTCGCCTGCCGGAGCGGTTCGAGGTGGAACTGCGCCTGCACGACGGCACACCCTTGACCATTGAAGTCACCCCGTCGGGCCTGCCGCTGGCACGTTGGCTGCCCGCCGTGCTGCTGCTGCAGCTGGCGCTGCTGCTGGCGTGCGCGTGGCTGGCGGTGCGTCTGGCCCTGCGCCCGCTGCAGCAGTTGTCGCATGCGGTGGAGCATCTGCAGCCGGGCAAGGACGGGCCTGCACTGCCTGAAGATGGCCCTGCGGAAGTAGGCGGCGCAGCAGCCGCACTCAATGCCCTGCAGGCACGCATTCGTGGCCATGTCAGTGAACGCCTGCAGATCCTGGCCGCGATCTCGCATGACCTGCAGACCCCCATCACGCGCATGAAGCTTCGGGTGGAGACCCTGCCTGAAGACAGCACCCAGCAGCGCCTGCTGGCCGACCTCGATCACCTTGGGCAGCTGGTGCGTGAGGGCGTGGCCTATGCGCGCAGCAGCCACGTTGCCGCTGGCGCGCCGGTGTCGATGGACCTGGGCGCGTTCCTCGCCAGTGTGGTCGGCGACTACGAGGACATGGGCAAGCCGGTCACTGGCGGTGCGCCCGCTGGACTGGTCGTGCAGACCTGGCCGCAGCCGCTGCGCCGCGTGGTCGGCAATCTGGTCGACAACGCATTGCGCTACGCCGGCGCCGCCGAGATCGAGGCGGGCCGCGATACGGCCGGAAGGGTGTGGATCAGCATTTCCGACCGTGGCCCAGGCATTCCCGAGGACCAGCTGCAGGCAGTGCTGGCACCGTTCCACCGGCTGGAGAGCTCGCGCAACCGCGATACCGGAGGGACCGGTCTGGGACTGGCCATCGCGGTGCAGCTGGCGCAGTCGCTGGGTGGTTCGCTGAGGTTGCACAACCGCGAGGGTGGCGGGCTGCGGGCGGAACTGCAGCTGCCGGGCTGAGTTGCCCGGCCTTGTGTTCCAGCAAGGATGCTTCTGCTTCGGCCTTGGCGGTGAGCGCTTCACCGGTCATGAAACCCAGTGCATGCACGCAGTCGACAGCTGATGACCGGCATTTCACCCCGTCCATGCCACGCTGCGCGGAACCTGCCCAACCGGGACCGAGGCTGTTGAAGGCGAACACGCAATGACTGCGGCGCGGCAGCGCTCGATGTGGGTGGCGGGCCTGTCCACGGTGGTGGAGTGGTACGACTTTACCCTGTACCTGTACTTCGCCACGGTGCTGTCGCGGGTGTTCTTCGGCGGTGGCGAGCAGGCGTTGCTGGTGACCTTGGCTGGCTTCGCGGTGTCCTACCTGATGCGTCCGCTGGGCGCGCTGTGCTTCGGCCACCTGGGCGACCGCCTGGGCCGGCGCTGGATGCTGCTGGCTTCGATGGCGTTGATGGCAGCGGCGATGCTGGCCACTGCACTGCTGCCGACAGCGGCCACGGCCGGTACGACGGCCGGCGTGCTGCTGCTGATCCTGCGCTGCGCGATGGCGTTTTCGGTGGGCGGTGAGTACACCGGGGTGGCGGCGTACCTGCTGGAAAGCGCACCGGCGCGACGACGTGGCCTGGTGACCTCGCTGGCCTCGGCCGCCAGCGAAGTGGGCGCCCTGCTGGCGGTAGCGATCTCTGCACTTACCGTCGCGCTGCTTCCCACACCGCAGCTGGACAGCTGGGGCTGGCGGATTCCGTTCTTCGTTGGGACTGCGCTCGCGCTGGTGATCCTGGTTGCGCGTTCGGGCATGCACGAGTCGCCGGAGTTCGAGCGCCAGCGGCGCGAGGGCAGCATCCCGGCCACGCCACTTCGGCACGTGCTGCGCCACCATCCGCTGGCGGTGGCGCGCACCTTTGCGATCTCCGCCTTGGGCTCGATCACCTACTACGTGGGCATCACCTATGTACCGGCGTTCCTGCACGCACGGGGGCACGATGAAGGCGATGCGCTGTGGTTGTCGACGATCGCGGCGGTGGCGGTCATTGCGATCACGCCCCTGTGCGGCGCATTGTCCGACCGAGTCGGACGAAGGCCGGTGCTGTTGGGCCTGACCGTGCTGGCAGCGCTGCTGCCGCTGTCCTTGTTCGCGTGGATGGCGCAGGCGACGGCGCTGGGCATCGCGCTGGCCGCGGTATTGCTGGCCTGCGTGGCCGGTGGCGTGAGCGCGGTGGCGGCCCCGGCCACGGCCGAGCAGTTCCCCGGCGAAGGCCGGGTCAGCGGGCTGGCACTGGGGGTGACCATGGCCACGGCCGTGTTCGGCGGGGCAACGCCATGGCTGGCGCAATGGTGGGTGGAACGCAGCGGCTGGGCAGCAGCGCCAGGCGCGATGATCGCGCTGGTGGCGGTGCTGGTGCTGCCGGTGCTGTGGACCCTGCCCGAGACGGTCCCGGGCAGGGCCAAGCGCTAGCGGGTCAGACCTTCACGGTCTGCTCGATGTCGGCCAGCACGGCGGCCGCATCGACGCCGATGGCAATCGACTGCACCACGTGGCCGTCCCACACGCTGGGGCCGAAGGCCAGGCCTTCCGGCTTGGGAATGGTCATGCCGCGGGCGACGCCGTCGGTGGCCACGCGCACGCTGGCGCGCTCGAACTGGAACAGCTCCGGACGGGTCAGCGCGATGCAGGCGCAGCAGTCGTGCACGACCATGCCCTTGTGGCCGGCCTGCAGGTAGAAGTCCACGTAATCCTGCGACAGCGCACGCACCAGGTCGGCATCGGCACCACCGATCGCAGCCAGCGTGTCCAGGCCGTCACGGTCCATTTCCACGCGGGTGGTCACGTCCAGGCCGATGGCGGTGACCGGCCAGCTGGCGGTGAACACCACGTCGGCCGCTTCGGCGTCGCCCCAGATGTTGGCCTCGGCGGCCGGGGTGATGTTGCCGTTGACGTGGAAGGCGCCGCCCATGATCACCACGCCGCGCACCAGGCCGGCGATGTCCGGCGCCTGCTGCAGGGCAAGGGCCAGGTTGGTCATGCGGCCGACCGCGACCAGGGTCACTTCGCCCGGATGGGCGCGGACCAGGTCGATGATCAGCTGGTGGGCGGGGCGCGCGTCGGCGGCCACGTCCAGTTCGTCCGGCACCGGGTGATTGCCCAGGCCGTTGTGGCCATGGATGTGCACCGGCCAGGCTTCCGGGGTGGCTTCCGGCTGCAGCGGGCCACCGGCACCGCGCGCGACCGGGGCGGCAAAGCCCCAGGCCTGCTTCAGGTACAGCGCGTTGTGCGTGGTTGAGTCCACCGAGGCATTGCCGAAGGTGGTGGTGACGCCGATCAGATCGATCTGGGCGTGCTTGTGCAGGTACAGCAGGGCCAAGGCGTCGTCGACGCCCGGGTCGGTATCGAAAATGACTTTCAGCATGTTCTTGTTCTTCTTCTTCCGTGTGGTGCGGGGGGCGCCGGCGGCCTGGAAGCAGGCCGG
>NZ_CVIW01000018.1:0-61676 GCF_001499715.1 Stenotrophomonas thermophila
ACCCGCCTACCCACCCGGCCAAGCCCAAGAATCACGCTGTAGCGCCACCACGGAGGGGCTCCGCCGTTCGCCGATCCCCGCCGAAGGCGCCGCCTCCCGCGCTGCAGCATGCCCATGCGCAGACCTGCGCCATCATGGACACCCCGCCCCCGCCAGGACCGCGCCATGCAGCAGTACCTGCTTCTGATCTACATCGAGCCTGCCCTGCTGCAGGCCCTGCCCACCGAAGAATTCAACGCGCTGATGCGCGACTGCCTGGCCCATGCCGACAAGCTGCAGGCCGAAGGCACGCTGCTGGCCGCGCAGAAGCTGCAGCCGGTCGACACCGCGCAGACCCTGCGCGTGCGTGATGGCCACAGCCGTGTATTGGATGGCCCGTTCGCCGAAACCCGCGAACTGCTGGCCGGCTTCAACCTGATCGTCGCCCGCGACCGCGACGAAGCCATGCGCATCGCCCGCGACTTCCCTTGGGCACGCTTCGGCAGCATCGAAGTGCGGCCGCTGGAAGACATGGACGCCGAGCGCGAACGCTGCGGCGCGCCGGCTGCGGCTACGGCAGCAGCCGTACCCTGATCTCGCGCGGGCCGACGCCTTCGTTGCCACTGTAGTCGCGCACGCTGGCGCGCACGATGTACTCGCCCGGCGGCAGCGCCGCCGGCTGCCAGCGCCCGGTTTCCATCAGGCCATCGCGCACGGTGTTGGTGGCCAGGTAGCGGAAGCGGGTCACCGCGCTGCCATGCACGGTGATGCCGCTGTCCGGTGCGTAGGCCACGCGCACCGCTTCCCGCTGCGGCGGCATGCGGTTGAACACGATGTTCCAGCGTGGCTGCTCGTAGCCCGGCAGCGGTTGGCCGCCCGCATCGAGAATCTGGTAACCCACCTGGTACATGCCCAGGCGCCGCCGCGGCAGGTTGTTGTCGACCTGGTCCCAGGCTTCGACCACGATCTGCACACCGCGTCCCTGGCGCGCCACCATCACCACGCCACCGCTGCCTGCGGCCATCGGCTGGTCGTTGTCGTCCAGCAACGCCACATCGGTGATGCGCGGTGCGAAGTGGTCGGCGTAGTTCTGGAAGCCCAGCGCCACGGCGTTGGTCTCGAAACCACCGGTACCCACCGCCAGGTGCACATGCGCCTGGTTGTTGATGCTGCCCAGGCGATCGCCGACGTGGATACGCATGCCGCGGCGCACGCGCATCCGCTCCAGCTTGCCCTGCTCGTCGTACAACGCCTGCCAGCGCGCGTCGAACGGCACATCACGCGGGGTGCGGCCGACCCGCATGTGGATGTACTTGAGGCGATCCACGGCCAGGCCCTCGGCCTGTTCACCCAGACTCCAGGCCGCCATCGGGCTGCTGATCTTGCCATCGGCGATCGCCAGCACGGTCTGGCCCACATCACCGCGCACGTCGAAGCCCCCATGCAGGTGATGGCGGCTCTCGCCGCTGAAGTTGCCGCGCACCTCTCCCAGCGTGCCGACCACTTCGTGCCAGCCATCCTGCGGCGCCAGCGGCCAACGGCCGCCCGTCTTCGGCAACGCGGCATCGGCTGCCGGGCCGACCAGTGCCGGCGCAGGCAGTTCGCCCACCGGCAGCGGCCGCAGGCGATGCAGACGGTAGCTTGCGGCGTCGGCCACCAGCACGCTGCCATCGGCATCCAAAGCCAGGCCACTGGGGCGGGCCAGGCGTGGCAGTCGACCGTTGCCGACCAGCGCGATCTGATGGCCCTGCGGCGTCACCTGCACGATGCGGCCATCCATGTCGCCCACGTACAGCACGCCATCGTGGGTGGTGGCCAACGACAGCGGCCCATTGATCACGCCACCACCACCCACCACGGTGCTGACCGTGCCATCGGCACCGACGCGGCGCACCGCGTTGTTGAACAGGTCGGCCACCAGCAACGCGCCCTGCGCGTCGAAGGCCAGTGCCACCGGCGTATCGAAGCGCGCAGCGGCGCCCGTGCCATCGGCCAGGCCCGGCCGATCGCCACCGGCCAGTGTGCGCACGTTGCCATCGGTACCGATCACCCGGATGCGGTCATTGAAGGTATCGGCCACGTAGACCTGGCCCTGCGCATCCACTGCGATGCCCATCGGCGCATCGAAGCGCGCCTGCGCGGCAGGTCCATCAACGTGGCCCTGTTCACCACCGGCCAGCGTGGTCACCTGGCCGTCGGTGCCGATGCGGCGGATGGCATGGTTGCCGGTGTCGGCCACATACAGGTTGCCCTGCGCGTCGGCGGCAATGCCCGAAGGCGTGTTGAAACTGGCCTGCAGTGCCGGGCCATCAACGCGCCCCTCGCCCTGCCCGGCCACCGTTTCGACGCGGCCATCGGGCAGGCGGCGACGGATCCGGTTGTTATCACCGGCATCAGTGAAATAGACACTGCCATCGGCACTGCGCAGCAACGCATAGGGATCGGCGAAGCGTGCCTGCGCGGACGCGCCGTCGCGGTCACCGGGGTGACCATCGCCGGCCAGCGGCTCGATCTGTGCGGTCCACGCCAGTGGCGTTGGAGCCGGGCCCGCCGGTTCAGCCAACGTGTGCAGCGGTGTCTCCCACCAGGTCGCGGCCAGTGCCACTGCCGTTGCCAACGCCACACCTGCCGCCATCCATTGCCACCGTGCCATCGTGCTGCGCTGCCTGCCTGCTGCCTGAAGAGGCACCGACAATAGACGCTGGGCACCGCATGCGCCAAGGCCAATCGTACTGCCGGATACCAGAGTTCCATGCGCCACGCTTGTTCTCACCAGCCCCAGCAGGTTCAATGCGGTTCCCACGGATGGAGATCCTCCATGCCCCGCATCCTCCCCCTTGCTGCCCTGCTGGCCGCCGCATTGGCCAGCACATCCGCCACCGCTTCGATCACGGTGGCGCCGCAGAAGCCGTCAATCACCGCCGATGTGATGCACATGGCCTATGCCACCCGCTGGGATGAGGCCATCCAGCAGTCACGCAGCGGCAACACGCTGGGCGCGCTGATCGCGATGGAACGGCTGATGGAAGATCCGATGCTGGATGACTTCGATGCCGAACATCGCGGCCGCGCCGCGCAGGTGGCCGGCTGGACCGCGATGGTGCAGAAGAAGCCGGACCAGGCCCGCCGCTACCTGCAGCGCGCACTGGAAGCACTGCCGGACGACGCGCAGATCCTGCTGACCCTGGTCTCGGTGGAACTGTCCGAGAACCAACCGGCACCTGCCACGAAGCACCTGGTGCAGGCGCTGAAGCATGCCGAGGCGCCGTTGCCGGTGGACCACCACGCGATCAACTACCTGCAGTTCCGCCTGCGGGACCAGCCCCAGCAGCGCATGGAACTGCTGCAGGCGCTGTTCGACAACGGCTGGAAGAGCGGCGGCCTGGAACCCACCGGACTGTGGCTGGCACTGGCAACACTGCAGGCCGACAATGGCCGGGGCGACGACATCCCGGCCACGTTGGCGCGCATCACCGGCCCCGCCGAGATCATCCGCCTGCGCAGTGACAAGCGGTTTGATCGCTATGTCGACCGCGACGATGCCCGCTTCGACCCAGTGCAGGCTGCACAGAAGCACCTCGACGAACTGCGGGTTTCCGGCCTGCTCGACCGGGCGCTGGACGCACGCATGGCCGAGTTCAGCAGCACGCTGCTGATGCTGGACCGCAACGAGGAAGTGCTGGCGCTGACCGATGGCATGGCCGGTGCGGCGGCCGAAGGTGAGTCGCCCTCGGCGACGGAAGCCGAATGGGTGGCGTGGCTGCTCAACAGCCGGCTTATGGCGCTGCGCCGGTTGGGCCGTAACGATGATGCGCTGGCCACAGCCAGGCTGGCCGCACGCATCGGTGCGCTGGGCCCGGATGGTGCCGAGCACCAGTTCAACGTCGGCTTCTTGCTCAGTTCGCTGGGCCGCATGCAGGACGCTGCTGTCGCGGTGAATGACATGCCGGGCCTGGCCGGTTATGGCAAGGCGGCCCAGGCACTGCTGCAGTTCGTTGCCGCCCGTGAACGTGGCGATGCCAAGACCGAACAGGCCGCGCGCGCAGCCATCCTGGCCCAGGGCGATGACGCGCGCCTGTTCCAGCGCGAGATGCTGCTGGAGGAAGGCAATCTGGACGCGGCCGCTGCGGTGCTGATCGAACAGCTGCGCTCACCGGTTGAGCGCGGCGAGGCACTGGCCTCCCTGCAGGACATGCGCACCTATCCGTCGCTGCCCGGCGACGTGAAGATCGATGCCGCCTGGCGTGTGCTGAAGCAGCGTGCCGACGTGCAGGCCGAGGTGGCACGCGTCGGCCGCATCGAGCACTACGACCTGGTCAGCACGTCCACCTCGCGCTGAGCCGATTTCCTGTGGAGCCGAGCGTGGGCTCGGCACTACACCTCCCGCCTAGCGGGCTGGCACTTCGGTGCGGATGCCCATCGCTTCGCGGTAGCGCGCGTACAGCGCCATCACCTTGTCCACATAGGCCAGGGTTTCGGCGTAGGGCGGCACGCCCTTGTAGCGGGTGACTGCACCGATGCCCGCGTTGTAGGCAGCCGCCGCCAACGGGCGATCGCCGTTGTAACGGCGCAGCAGCGCGCGCATGTAGCGCGCGCCGCCCTCGATCGACTGCTGCGGCGAAAACGGATCGCGCACGCCATATTCCTGTGCGGTCTCCGGCATCAACTGCATCACGCCCTGTGCGCCCTTGCTGGACACCGCCAGCGCATCGAAATTGCTTTCGGCATGGGCGATTGCGCGCAGCCAGGCATCGTCGACGCCCGTGGCCTTGGCCGCGGCCTTGAACTGCCTGGCGTGCTGCGCCAGCTGCGGCTTGCCCACCTTGCCCAGGCCTTCGTGGGCAGGCTCGCCCGGCGGCGTGGCCACGGTGAACTTCAGGAATACCCGCGAGCCGGGCAGGTTGCGGGTGGAGTAGACCAGCACGCCATCCTGCTCGCGCTCGTACAGTACGCCGCTGAACACGCCCATGTTGCCCCACAGGTTCGGGGTCTGGATGGCGTTGTCGTCGATTTCCTTCGGGCTACAGCGCGAACCCGGTTCCGGCGCGGTGGCCAGGCTGACGGTGTTGCCCTGCACACAGCGGTAGACAGTGCGTGCGGCGGCCAGCCCGGGCCACAGGCTGGGCAGCAGCAACAGCACAAGCAGGAGAGGGCGACGGGACATGGCGGCCGGATCATCCGGCCGCGCCCGCGAATGTTGGGTGAATGGGGGTCGGCAGGGCTGCGCCCTGCACTTGCGCCGGCGCTCGCAGCGGTAGAGTCGACTGTCAGTCGACTATCGCGCGCAGCGCGGGGTTTTCCGGAAGCCCATGGAAGAGCAGTCGACTAACAGTCGACTCTACCGATTTCCGATGTTCCCGATTTCCGGCGTTGCCGAAACCCCGCATTCCCGGTCATTTCACCGTTCTGCGACGCAGCCGGTACCCCACGCCCAGCAGCACGAACCACACCGGGCTGGCGATCAGCGCCTGGCGGGTGTCAGCCTGCAGGCTCAGCAGCACCAGCACCGCGGCGAAGAACACCAGGCAGGCCCAGCACATGGCGACGCCGCCGGGCATCTTGAAGATCGAGGCGGCGTGACGTTCAGGGTGGCGGCGGCGGTAGACCATGTAAGCCACCAGGATCAGCGACCAGACGAAGATGAACAGCACCGTCGCCAGCGTGGTCACCAGGGTGAAAGCAGTCACCAGGTTCGGAATCAGGTAGATCAGCAGCGTACCACCCAGCAGGCACAGGCACGAGAACAGCAGGCCACGGGCAGGCACGGCAGCGCGCGACAACTTCGACAGCCCCCGCGGTGCGTGGCCTTCCTCGGCAAGGCCGTACAGCATGCGACTGGTGGAGAAGATGCCGCTGTTGGCCGAGGACGTGGCCGAAGTCAGCACCACGAAGTTGATCAGGCTGGCGGCGGCAGGAATGCCGGCCAGCACGAACAGCTGCACGAACGGGCTCTTGTCCGGCACCACCTGGCGCCACGGGGTGACGGCCATGATCGCAATCAGCGCCAGCACGTAGAAGATGATGATGCGTACCGGAATCGAGTTGATCGCCTTGGGCAGGTTGCGCTCGGGGTCGGCGGTCTCGGCGGCGGTGGTGCCGACCAGCTCGATGCCGACGAAGGCGAACACCGCAATCTGGAAACCGGCGAAGAAGCCGACCAGGCCCATCGGGAACAGGCCGCCGTCATTCCACAGGTTCGACAGCGACGCGGTCTGGCCACTGGGCGAGGTGAAGCCCCAGGCCACCAGCCCGGCGCCGGTGATGATCAGCGCGCAGATCGCCACGATCTTGATCAGCGCAAACCAGAACTCCATCTCGCCGAACAGCTTCACGGTCACCAGGTTCAGTGCCAGCAACAGCAGCACGCAGGCCAGCGCCGGTATCCACGCATCCAGCCCGGGGAACCAGAACTGCGCATAGGCGGCAATGGCGATCACATCGGCGATGGCGGTCACGATCCAGCAGAACCAGTATGTCCATCCACAGAAGAACCCGGCCCATGGGCCGAGCAGATCCGTGGAGAAATCGATGAAGGACTTGTACTGCAGATTCGACAGCAGCAGCTCACCCATCGCGCGCATCACGAAGAACAGCATCGCGCCGATGATCAGGTAGACGAAGACGATGGAGGGTCCGGCCAGGCTGATGGTCTTGCCCGAGCCCATGAACAGGCCGGTGCCGATGGCACCGCCGATGGCGATCAGTTGCAGGTGGCGGTTGGAAAGGCTGCGGCGCAGGTGCTCGGGGGGCGTTGCGGGCTCGGTCATGGGCGCGGGCAAGAGGGCGGCGAAGCGTTCGACGGTAGTCCTCCAGCGCCCGGAGCGCCAGCATCGGGCGGGTCAATCACGTCAAACTTGGCCGCTTTCATCACAATGTGACCGAATACCGGATTGATCCCATTCCGCCCGGCCCTGCGCCATGCTCAGATAGCCGTTCCTGCCCAAGGATCGGCCCGCCCATGTGCCCTGCCCTGCCCACCCCGCTGGAGCCCCGGCCATGAGCCGGCTGCGCGTGATCATCGGTGGCACCGCGCTGGCGATTCTGGCCGCGGCCGTGCCGATCGCGGTGATGGCCTATGCCACCTGGGACCGGGCCGTCAGTGTCGAGCAGCAGCGCCTGCGCGATATCGCCGGTCGTACCCTGCGCCGCGCCGACCAGTCCTACCGGGAAGCACTGGCGGCGCTGCAGTCGGCCGAGGCCGGCGCCCAGGACGCCTGCGGGCCGGACCATATCCGGCGCATGCAGACGCTGGTGATGACGTCGCCGTCGGTTGACCAGATGGGCTACTTCGAGGGTGGCAAGCTGCGCTGCACGTCGTGGGGGCCGTTCCTGTCCGACGTGAGGCAGCCGAAGGCCGACCACGTCACCAGTGATGGCGCCGGCATTGCCGTGGATGTGCGCCCCGAGGCAAGCGGACGGCGCCAGGTGCTGTCGATCCTGTATGGCAACTACGACGTCCTGGTCGATCCGCGCCGGTTTGTCGATGTCATCGCCGACCCGAACGTGCGCCTTGCCCTGGCCAGCCCGGATGGCCGCCTCCTGGCCAGGCAGAGCGGCATGGATCCCGCGTTGCTGGAGACCCTGCTGCGTGCGCCCGAGGAAGGCCTGGACCACAACACCCTGTACGCCACCGCCCGCAATGAAGAGTGGCTGGCGATCGCAACCACGCCGCGTACCGCGCTGGCTGCAACCTTCCGCCAGCAGGCGTGGCTGTTCGTGCCGATCGGCGTTCTGCTGGCCGCTGCCGGTGCCGGCCTGGTGGTGTGGCTGTCGCGTCGCCGCCTGTCCCTGCGCGGCGAACTGGCCACGGCGATCCGCCGCCGCGAGCTGTACCTGCACTACCAGCCGATCATCGAGCTGGATACCGGCATCTGCGTCGGCGCCGAGGCCCTGGTGCGCTGGCAGCGCCCGGATGGCACGCAGGTACGGCCGGACCTGTTCATTCCGCTGGCCGAAGAGGCCGGCATGATCGGCGCGATCACCGATCTGGTGATCGAGAACGTCGTGCGCGACATGCGCGATCTGTTGGTCGCCGACCGCAGCGCACACATCGCGATCAACCTGGCCGCCGAAGACATCAGCAGCGGCCGTGCGCTGAAGATGATCTCCAAGCACATGACCGGCAGCGGCATCCTGCCGCAGCAGATCTGGATGGAAGCCACCGAGCGCGGCTTCCTCGATCTGGACCGCGCCCGCACGATGCTGGCGCAGGCACGTCGCGCCGGCCACAGCGTGGCCATCGATGATTTCGGAGTCGGCTTCTCCAGCCTGCAGTACCTGGAGCAGCTGCCGCTGGACGCGCTGAAGATCGACAAGTCGTTCATCGATGCGATCGACACCGAGAGCGCGACGAGCCCGGTGACGCCGCACATCATCGACATGGCCAAGGAGCTGGGCCTGTGGGTGGTGGCCGAGGGCGTGGAGACCGAGGCGCAGTTGGCATATCTGCATGCGCGCAAGGTCGAGTTCGCGCAGGGCTGGCTGTTCTCGCGGCCGCTGCCACGGGACGAGTTCGTGGTGTTCCACCACAAGCGGCAGCAGCGCTATGGCGCGGCGCGGGAGCACATGCAGAATCCGCGCAGCGTGCCGATCGAGCGTGAGGGCGTGGAGTAGGACGGCGAACGGCGGAGCCCCTCGTGGTGGGGCGCGCCCGGCGAATCCATCAGTTGGGGCCGGGGGGTGGGTCGCGCAGGGGGCGCTGCAAGTACGTCCATGTAAGCTCGGTCGCCGCATCCATGCGGCTCACGCCCCTGCGCAACCCACCCGGCCACGGACACATTGCGGCGGCGTCCTACCACGGAATCAACAGAAGAAAGCAAAAGCAAAAGCAAACGCGGGTCGCTGCGCTCGGTGGATCCACGCCATGCGTGGATGGCGGGGACCACGGTAGTGCCGGCCGCTGGCCGGCACCTCCGTAACGTTTGCCTTGGGCCTACGCCCAGGCCTTCGGCCGTGCCAGCAACCACGCCACGCTCACCGACAGCAGCAGCAACGGCAGCCATCCCAACTGGTTTGGGCCGCCCGCCTGCAGCAGCACACCCCCTGCAACGCCACCGGCAGCAATGGCCAGGTTCCAGCCGGTCACCAGCATCGACTGCGCCAGATCTGCGGCGGCACCGGCACGCCGCGCCAATGCGGTCTGGAACAACGTAGGTACCGCGCCAAAGGCAACGCCCCACAGGATCGTCGCCAGCAGCAGCGCGATCGCGTCGCCCGGCCACAGCAGCAGCGCGAGCACCGGCACGATGAAGCCGATCACGGCCGCCCACACCAGCGTGCGCAGGTGGCGATCCACACCCCAGCCAGCGATACCGATACCGGCAATGGCCGCCAGCCCGAAGGCCAGCAGCAGGCGGTCCAGCCACGGGCCGGCCCCCGCCTCCACCGCCAGCGGTTCGATGTAGGTGTAGAGCACGTTGTGCGCCAGCACGTACAGCACCATTACCGCCAGCGCGCTGCGCACGCCGGGCATGCGCCACACCGTCGCCAGCGAGGTGCGCCGGCCGGCTGCCGCCGCCGGCAGCGCGGGCAGCGCCCAGCGTGCGTAGGCAAACAGCACCACGGCCAGCACGCTCATCAGGGCGAATGCCCAGCGCCAGCCGAGCTGCTGCCCCAGCAACGTGCCCGCCGGTACGCCCAGCGACAGCGCCAACGGCGATCCGACCATCGCCACCGCAATTGCCCGGCCCTGCAGCGAGGGCACCACCATGCGCGCCGCATAGCCGGCCACCAGCGACCACAACAGGCCACCACTCACCCCGGCCAGGAAGCGCGCGGCCAGGATCAGTGGATAGCTGCTGCTCACTGCGGTCAGCGTATTGACCACCACGAAGCCGGCAATGGCGGCCAGCAACAAGGCGCGTCGCGGCAGGCGCTGGGTCAACGCAGTCATCGGCAGTGCGGCCATCACCGAGCCGAGCGCGTACACGCTGACCAGCTGGCCAACCGCCGCGTCGCTCACGCCGAGGCTTTCGCCCATCGGCTGCAGGACGCCGGCCGGCAGGGTCTCGGTCAGCAGAGTGATGAAGCCGCCACCGGCCAGCGCCAGCAGCCCCGCCCACGGCAGGCGCGTGGCTTCACCGGCTGGGCCAGCCGCATCGATGGCATGGCCGCTCATCGGGCGGCCTCCAGATCGGCGTAGACCGCATCACGCAGCTCATCGACGAAGGCGCCATCCATGCCTTCGTACAGGGTGTTGGTCAGCGCCACCACGCTGAGCCCACGCGCAGGATCGACAAACCAGCTGTGCCCGTAGGCGCCGCCCCAACGCCATGTGCCTGCGCTCTGCGGCGTACCGCTGGCGGCCGCATCGCGCAGCACCGCAAAGCCAAGGCCGAAGCCCCAGCCGGCCGGTTCCGGCGGCCCCTGTTCGCCTACCTGCGGGCTGGCCATCTCCGCTGCCAGTGCCGGCGGCAACAGGCCTGAACGCTGCACATCACGCAAGGCCTCCAGCACCGCCATCACTTCATCGGCGCTACCGACCAGGCCTGCCCCGGCCGAAGCGAAACGGCTGGCATCGGTGGCGCGCGCGAGGCTGTACTCGATACCGACAGTACCCTCGAACGGAGCGACCACCTCGCCTTCGCGCAGGCGGTGCGGCCGCGGTGTGTCGCTCACATAGGGCGTGGCCAGCCGTGCCGCGTTGCGCGCAGCGAAGGCGGTGTCACGCAGGCCCAGGGGTGCGGCCAGCAAGCGCTCGAACAGTGCCTGCAGAGATTCACCGGTCGCTGCTTCAGCCACGGCACCGGCAACGTCCACGCCCAGCGAGTACAGCCAGTGGCTGCCCGGCGCGAACAGCAGCGGTGCCTGCGCGATGCGGCGCACGTTCTCGGCCAGCGAGAGCGGGTTCGCGTCCAGGCCATCGCTGACCCCGGCGCGCGCATAGGGGCCGTCCACATCGGCTTCGAGGAAGCGGTAGCCCAGCCCGCTGCTGTGGCTGAGCAGCTGGCGCAGGCTGATCGGCGGCGCAGTGCCATCGGCCAACGCCGGGCGGAAATCCGGCAGCCAACGCTGTACCGATGTGTCCAGGTCGAGCACACCCTCGGCCACCAGGCGCAGGATCACCGTGCTCAGCAGCGGCTTGCTCACCGACGCCAGCCGGAACAGCTGGTCGCGCTGCATCGGCGTGACCGATTCACGATCGGCCAGCCCGGTCGCGCTGTCATGGCGCAGTACGCCGTGCTCGCGCACCAGCACCACCGCGCCGACCAGGCGCTGCGGGTGGACCTGCTTCAGCAGCCGCTCCACTGAAGGCAGCGTCGGCGCAGGGGCAAGGGAAGGAACAGCATTCATCGCGATGGTCCGTGGGGAGAGGCCGCCACGTTAGGCAGCGGGTGGCCGCGCAAAAAGCCGGTTGCCGCTCCGGGCATCATGGACCGTCCAGTCCGCAATCGGCATGATTGCCGGAACTGCATGGCCGCAACCGTCCCCACGCCACCGCGCATCACAGTGTTGCGATGGCGGTGCCGCCCGCTACCTTCACGCAACCTACCCTGCCGCTTTCATTGCCCGCACGCCCATGTCAGTCCTGGACAACCTCGCCAACCTGCAGACCTTCGTGCACGCGGCCGACACCCGCAGCTTCGTCGAGACCGGACGCCTGCAGGGTATTTCCGCCTCGGCAGCGGGCAAGTGCGTGGCACGGCTGGAGCACGCGCTGGGCGTACGGCTGTTCCATCGCAGCACGCGCAGCATCACCCTCACCGCCGAGGGCCAGCTGTTCCTGGCGCGCTGCCGGCGCATCCTGGACGAACGCGATGCCGCGCGCACCGAGCTGGCACAACCGCACGCCTCGCCCCGTGGCACCCTGCGCATCAGCCTGCCCCTGGTTGGCGACCTCACCCTGCCGTTGATGGCCGAGTTCATGGCGGCGTACCCGGATATCCGCCTGGACCTGGACTTCAGTGACCGCCTGGTTGATGTCATCGAGGAGGGCTTCGATGCGGTGCTGCGCGTCGGCGAACCCAGCGACTCACGCATGAACGCACGGCGCCTGGGTGTGTTCCCGCGCCGCGTCGTTGCCTCGCCGGGCTACCTGCAGCGCTGCGGCGTTCCGCGCACGCCGGCAGGCTTGATGCAGCACACGCTGCTGCACTATCGCTTCCCCACCACCGGCAAGCTGGAACCGTGGCCGATCCACTGGCCCGACGATGAAACGCCGCAGGAGCTTCCGGTGCACATGGTGGCCAACACCATCGAAGCGCGGGTGGCGCTCGCACTGCGCGATATCGGCCTGGCCTTCGTGCCGGTGCACTCGGTGCGCGATGCCCTGGCCGACGGCCGCCTGGTCACGGTGCTGGACGAACACGTGCATTCCTGCGGCACCTTCCATCTGCTGTGGCCGTCGGGCCGACACGTACTGCCGAAGCTGCGGGTGTTCATCGACTTCGTCGGCGACCGCCTGGGTACCGTGCCGTAGCCACGAGCAATCCACCCATGCCCGGCCCACAGTAGATCCACGCCATGCGTGGATGCTCTTGTAGTGCAGAGCCATCAAACCATTCAGCCGACCCCGCTATACTGGCCCTACACTCCTCTCAGAGGCTCGCGACCAATGCGCCATTGATGCCGCCGTCTTCCCACCAGACGGCCTGACTCTTCCCGCCCCCTGCGCGCAGGGGAGAACCCGGCATCCATGGAGGTCGCATGACCCCGCATTCCCTCACGCTCGATCGCGTGTCGTATCGATTGGCCGACGGCCGCCTGCTGTTTTCCGATCTGACGTTTTCCTTCGAACCGGTTGCTACCGGCCTGGTCGGTGCCAATGGCGCCGGCAAGAGTGTGCTGGCACGCCTGCTGGCTGGCCGGCTGCTGCCCGACACCGGCCAGGTACGCGGCAGTGGCCGGGTGTTCCTGTTGCCGACGCCCGGTTATCCCCCCGCCGGCACGGTTGGTGAACTGGCCGGCGTCGGCGCGGAACTGGCCGCGTTGCAACGCATCGAGGCCGGCAGCGTGGATGAGGCCGACTTCGCCTGCATCGGCGACCGCTGGGATCTGCGCGAATGCCTGCAGCAGCAATGGCAGGTGCTCGGGCTGCCCGATGACCTCGATCCCGCCCAGCCTGCCGCGCGTCTCAGCGGTGGCCAGGCGATGCAGGTGGCGCTGTCCGGTGCCTGGGCCAGCGGTGCCGATTGGCTGATCCTGGACGAACCCAGCAACCACCTCGATGCACGCCATCGCCAACAGCTGTACGAGCAGTTGCAGCAGTGGCGCGGTGGCCTGCTGGCGGTCAGTCATGATCGCGAGCTGCTTGGGCACATGCAGCAGATCGTCGAGCTCGATGGGCGCGGGCTGCATCGTTACGGCGGACCGTGGCAGCACTACGCCGATGCGCGCGCCGCCGAGCGCGAAGCTGCCGCCGCCCAGCTCGACCATGCGCGCGCCCAGCACCGGCAGCAGCAACGCAGCGCGCGCGAACAGCACGAACGGCAACAACAACGCCAGGCGCGTGGCAATCGCGATGCGAAGCAGGCCAACCAGGCCCCCATCCTGCTCGGCCGGCAGAAGCAGCGCGCCGAGGCCAGCCACGGCCGCGCGCAGCTGGTACAGGCCGAACGCCTGCAGGCCAGCGCAGAGCAGCTGCGCGCAGCGGCATCGGCGGTGCATGTGGCGCCGGAGCTGGCGCTGTTTGCCGTCGCAGGCGAACGTGGCAGCAGGCGTCTGCTGCAGGCCGAATCCCTGGTGCTGCCGCATGGCTGCAGTGCGCCGTTGCAGCTGGAGATCCGCCGCGGGCAGCGCATCGCCGTGGTCGGCGACAACGGTGCGGGAAAATCCACCCTGCTGCGCGTGCTGGCCGGCCAGTTGCCTGCGCGCAGCGGCATCGTGCAACGGCATGCGCCACTGGCCCTGCTCGACCAGCAGCTGCTGGGGCTGTCCGGCGAGCGCAGCATCCTCGACACCGTGCAGGCCGCCAACCCGCGCGCGGCCCCCGGCGAACTGCGCACACGGCTGGCCCTGCTCGGGCTGGACGCGCAGCGCATCCAGCGGCAAGCCAGCAGCCTCAGCGATGGCGAACGGGTGAAAGGCGCGCTGGCCAGCGTGCTGTATGCCGATCCCGCACCGCAGCTGTTGCTGCTGGACGAGCCGGGCAATGCGCTGGATCTGAGCGCGTTGCAGGCGTTGGAAGAATTGCTTGCGGCGTGGCCGGGCGCACTGGTGATGGTCAGCCACGACCGGCACCTGCTGCAGGCATTGCGACCGACGCAGGTACTGCGAATCACCGCCGACGCCTGGCAATGGCGCGACGCCTTGTAGATCCACGCCATGCGTGGGTTCGATTCTGTAGAGCCGAGCCCACGCTCGGCTGACGCATCACGCATGGCGTGGAACCACTGCAATTGCAGCCGAGCGTGGGCTCGGCTCTACAAGGCGGGCAAAGACCGGTTGAACCGCCATCCACGCATGGCGTGAATCTACTGGAGCCGTTCGCTCACCGCTTCCACACCGGGAACGCCTGCGGCAACTGCTGCCACAGCAACGGCCCCGCACGCAGTTCCTGATCGTTGAGCAGGCACGCGTCCAGCTCCGCTCGCACCGCGCGCTCATCCATGTGCACGCCGATCACCACCAACTCCTGGCGGCGATCCCCCCACAACGGATGCCACAGGCGCTGCATCGCCGAATGCGCGGCCGCATCCGGGAAGTCCTCCGGCCCCGGCAACGGTGCGCTCCAGCAATCGGCCTGCTGCCGTGCCCAGCCGAGGTCGCTGTACGGCAGCGGCGTGGGCGGCAGCAATGGCGCGGTGTCCTCCAGCCCAGCGCGCACGCGATCACGCGCGGCGTACCAGAACCCCGCCGCCTGCGTGCGCGTTGCTGCGCCCACGGTGTTCAGTTCGCCCACCCAGTCCATGCGGTTGGCCAGCCAGAACCAGCCCTTGCTGCGGATCACGCCAGGCATGCCCGACTGCAGCGCGCGGGCGAAGCGGGCGGGATGGAACGGTCGCCGCGAGCGGTAGACGAAGCTGCCGATGCCGTACTCTTCGGTCTCCGGCGTATGCTCGCCACGCAGTTCCTTCACCCAGCCCGGCGCACGTTGCGCACGCTCGTAGTCGAAGCGGCCGGTGTCCAGCAGCTCGGCCAGTGGCACGTCACCGAAGCGGGACAGCAGCAGCTTCGCGTCGCGGTTCAGGCCGCGCAGCACGGCCAGCGTGTCCTGCAGCAAGTCATCTTCCGTCTGATCGACCTTGCTGACCACGATCACATCGGCGAATTCGACCTGCTCGCACAACAGGTCGACCACGCCGCGATCGTCGTCCGGCCCGGCCTGCTGGCCACGCTCGGCCAGGCGCAGCGTCGAGCCGAAGTCGGCGAGGAACGCGCTGCCATCCACCACCGTCACCATCGTGTCCAGTCGCGCGACGTCACTCAGGCTGAAGCCATGCTCGTCGCGTACGGCGAAGGTGGCTGCCACCGGCATCGGCTCGCCGATGCCGGTCGACTCGATCAGCAGGTAGTCGTAGCGGCCGGCGTCGGCCAGGCGCCGCACTTCCTGCAGCAGGTCATCGCGCAGCGTGCAGCAGATGCAGCCATTGCTGAATTCCACCAGCGTCTCCTCGGTGCGGCGCAGTTCGGCCCCACCCTCGCGCACCAGCTGCGCGTCGATGTTGACCTCGCTCATGTCGTTGACGATGACCGCCACACGCAGGCCCGCGCGGTTGCGCAGGATCTGGTTGAGCAGGGTGGTCTTGCCGGCCCCCAGGAAGCCGGACAGCACGGTGACCGGAAGGCGACGGTCGGCGCGGGAAACAGTGTTCATGTCGGAGCGGGTTGGCTGCGGAACGGAAATGTTACTGTATAACATTTGTCGTGCAAGGAGCCTCCCCCGATGAAGTCGCCGTCTGCCGCCCTGCTCGATGCCGGCGCTGTCGCCCTGTCCAGCCTGTGCCTGCTGCACTGCCTGGCGCTGCCGCTGCTGGCCGCCGCGTTGCCGCTGTTCGGCGCGTGGGCCGAGGCGGAATGGGTGCACTTGCTGTTCGTGGCCATCGCCCTGCCGCTGACCGGCTACGCGCTGTGGCGGGCCGAGCGTCGCCGTCGCCTCCCCGTGCTGGCCTGGGCCACCGCCGGCGCCGGGCTCGGCCTGCTGCTGGCCGGCGCGCTTGCGCTGCCCTCGCACGACTGGGAAACACCGATGACGGTCACCGGCAGCCTGCTGCTGGCCGCCACGCACATCTGGAACGCACGGCACCGCCACGGGGGGTAGAGGCGACTGTTAGTCGACTATCGCGCGAAGCGCGGGGTTTTTCGTTGGTTGTACGAAGCGCAGTCGACTAACAGTCGACTCTACCCGCCCTCGGCCTATTTGCCGTAGCGGCGCAGCAGCTCGACCAGCACCTCGGCCTCGGCCGCCCGCTGCTGCGGGTCTTCGGCGCCCACCACGTGTTCCTGCAGGTGCTCGTGCAGCAGCTCCATCAGCAGGCTGTGGGCGGCACCGCGCACGGCGGCGACCTGCACCAGCACGTCCGCGCAGTCGCCGGCCTCGCCCTCGGGCGTGTCCAGTGCCTGCTCCAGTGCCGCCACCTGGCCCGCGATGCGGCGCACCCGGGTCAGCAGCTGCTTACGATTTTTGTGTACGTGCGCCATGGCGTGATCATATACCCTATGGGGGTATCCACTCCAGTTCCCGCCCCCATGCACCTGGACGCCCTCGCCGCCGCCCGCCGCCACGAACACCGCTTCGACGACGGCAACCCGCTGGCCGAACGCAATACCCGCCGCGCCCTGTGGCTCACCGTCAGCATGATGGTCGTGGAGATCGTCGGCGGCTGGTGGTTCAACTCCATGGCCGTGCTCGCCGACGGCTGGCACATGAGTTCGCATGCGCTGGCGCTCGGGCTCTCGGCGTTTGCGTACCGCTGCGCACGCCGCTACGCGCACGACCCGCGCTTCGCCTTCGGCACCTGGAAGATCGAGATCCTGGCCGGCTATACCAGCGCCATCGCCCTGCTCGGCGTGGCCGCGTTGATGGCGGTGCAGTCGCTGGAGCGGCTGTGGGTACCGGCACCGATCCACTACAACGAAGCCATCGCCATCGCTGCGGTAGGCCTGGGCGTGAACCTGCTCTGTGCATGGTGGCTGCACGACAGCCCGGGCCACGCGCATCACCACCACGGGCATGACCATGGCCATCATCACGGGCATGACCACGAACACCACGATCACGGCCATGCACACGGTCACGACCTCAATCTGCGCTCGGCCTATGTGCACGTGCTGGCCGACGCCGCCACCTCGGTGCTGGCCATCATCGCCCTGCTCGGCGGCAAGCTGCTGGGCCTGACCTGGCTGGACCCGGTGATGGGCCTGGTCGGCGCCATGCTGGTGACGGTGTGGGCGGTGGGCCTGCTGCGCGACAGCGGCCGCATCCTGCTCGACGCGCAGATGGACGCTCCGGTGGTGGCCGAAGTACGCGAAGTGATCGAACAGGGCCCGTGGCCGGCACGTCTGGCCGACCTGCACGTCTGGCAGGTCGGTCGCGGCAAGTACGCGGTCAGTGCCAGCGTGGTCACCAGCGACGCAGGTCTGGATGCCGATACCGTGCGCCAAGCGCTGGCGATCCATGAGGAGCTGGTGCATGTCACCGTGGAGATCCACCGCAGCACCTGACCTGCATCCGGTAGTGCCGGCCGCTGGCCGGCAACTCCATGAACGCCGCATGCGACCTGCAGGTGCCGGCCAGCGGCCGGCACTACCGCTAGAGCTTCAACATCATCCGCAGCACGTACATCAGCAGCGGCAGCGCGCTCAGCACCGCACCGCTGATGCCGATCCATGGCCAGCGCTCACCGCGCACGCGCGAGGCTACGGCCAGGCCGCCGCCCACCAGCGCCGCACCCAGCACGCCCACGCCCAGCCCTGCGGCCATGCCATTGCCACCCGCAGCGACCGCCGCCTGTGCCGCTACGGTGCCTGCCCCCCACCCCACTGCAATACCCAGCCAACTGGCCACGCCGCACCACGGTGCCTTGCCCTGCGCCATCCGAAAACCCCTGTGTCCTTGCCGAATTTCTGCACGGGCCACGCCCGCGTGCTGCCTACACTAGCCGCACCTGCACTGTAGGGACATCCCATGCGAGCGCTCCGCCTGCTGCTGCCCGGTGCCCTGCTGCTGCTCACTGCCTGCGGCGACGATGCGCGGCGTCCCTTCTCCGCCGACCCATTGCAGGGCTGCTTCGCCACCGGCGCGCGCAAGCCCGCCGACTTCCGCATCGACAAGGAAGGCGGCCAGTACTTCGTCTCCTTCAGCCGCGGCGAGCAGTGGCAGCGCGAACCCAATGCCCTGCACAAGGCCACTTCCAGCGAGATCAGCCGCTACTTCCGCGACGACGCCGACCAGATCGACAGTGCGCTGATCCGCATGGCCGGTGGCTTCGGCATCTTCCACTTCAACAAGGGCGCGACGTTGAAGGGCAAGGCCAGTGATAGTGACTACATGGCGCTGATGCTGATCGGGGCTGGGCCGGTGTATGCGGTGAAGTGCGATTGAACTGTAGCGCCGGGCCCGCGCTCGGCTCCTTTTGCAGTAGATCCACGCCACGCGTGGATGCAGGCATGTGGAGCCGGGCGTGGGCTCGGCGCTACAACAGCTGCGGTACCATGCCCTCCCCCGAAACGCCCCGGTACCCGCCGTGCCCCATTACTTCGGCCCCCTGCTGACCCGCGACAGTGCTGACACCCTGCGCCGTGCCCATGACAAGGGCGCTGCCGAATGGCAGGGCTCGCTCGACCTCGGCCGCAGCCAGGACAGCGTGGTGCTGGATGCCGACGGCTTCCACTTCCGGGGCCAGCCCTACCCGTGGCCGGGCAAGCTGAAGGACCGCACGCTGTACTACTGGGATGGCGAGGACTTCGCGCCGATCTCGCGCTACAGCGGCTCGCTGATCAAGCTGGTGCCGACCGAATGGGGCGCACCGACCTTCGAGATCGACGGCATCAAGATGCTGCCGACCTCCAAGCTGTCGCCGTTCGAGGATGCGCGCCGCAAGGTGGAGCTGGTCGCCCCGGCCGGCAAGGTCATCCTCGACACCTGCGGTGGCCTGGGCTACTTCGCCGCCTGTGCGCTGGAAGCCGGTGTCGGCCAGATCCGTTCGTTCGAGAAGAACGCCGATGTGATGTGGCTGCGCACGCTCAACCCGTGGTCGCCGGATCCAGACTCGGCTGCCGCCGGTGGCCGCCTGCAGTTCAGCCACGGTGACGTCTCGCAGCAGATCGAACAGGTGGCCAGCAACAGTGTCGATGCGATCCTGCACGACCCACCGCGCTTCGGCATCGCCGGCGAGCTGTACTCCCAGGTGTTCTATGACCACCTCGCCCGCGTCATCCGCAAGGGCGGCCGCCTGTTCCATTACACCGGCGCGCCGAACAAGCTGACCAGCGGCCGCGACGTGCCGCGTGAAGTGGCCAAGCGCCTGGAAAAGGCGGGTTTCAAGGCCGAACTGGCGCTTGACGGCGTGCTAGCCGTCAAGCGCTGAGCGTCACTCCGAGTCGACCTTGGCCAGCTTCTTCACCCACGCCGGCACCTCGGGTTCGCCGGCGTAGAAGTCCTTCGGCTTGTTCTGCGCCATCGCCCAGCGGTGCAGCCAGCTCGGGCCGTAGCGGCCGTTGTAGCCCTCGGCACCCCGCGCGTAGGCCGGGTCACGCATCGCCTCGTCCAATGAAATGAAGCGATAGCCGCGACGCTTCGTGGCCGCGACCAGTTCGGCAAAGGTCGCCGCGTTGAGCTCATTGGCGTGCATCAGCCACACCTGCGGCAGCGCGTACCCCAGTAGCGCCTGCGACTGCTTCTCGTAATAGTCCAGCTTGTTCAGCATGTACGGCACGTAGCCCTTGCGCAGCTGCGCCAGCGTCGCCGCGCGCGCGGGCGAATCCGCCTGCTCGTTCATCACGTTGGCATAGGCGAACGCCCACACCCACTCGCCGTTGTCCACCGTCACCGGCGCCACGCGGTAGCCAAGCTGCTTGAAGAACACGTCCATTTCCGCGCGGTCTTCCGGCGTGCGCCCCGCACGCAGATAGGGGTGACGCATCCACTGCGGCTTCAGCCCGCGCTCGGCCAGCAACGGCCGTAGCACCGTCTCGCCACGCAGGAAATCCCGCTGGAACGCAGGCACGCCCTTGGCGTTCAGGTCCATGTGCGAGTAGGTGTGGTTGCCCAGCATGTAGCCGGCGTCCAGCCAGTCGCGCAGCATCTGCACCCGCGCCGGCTGCACCTGCCCGTCGATCTCAAGCTTGTTCTCGTTTACGAAGCCGACCACCGGCACGCCTGCCTCGCGCAGCTGGTCCATCAGCGCTTCATGCCGCGCCTTCAGGTCCGGCGGAACGATCTCATCCACCCGCGCCCAGGGCAGGTCGTCGATGGTCACCGCAATCCGGCGGTCTACTTCAGCGGCGTGTACCGCCAACGAACAGAGCAGTAGCGGTACAGCGCGAAGCAACCAACGCATCAGCACTTCCTTGCAGGGGCGAAGTACGGACTTTAGCGTGAATGAGAACGCCTGGTCGGGCATGCACCTGCTATGGGCTGGGCGACTGTACCTCCCGCTCGCGCACGATCGCCCGCCACAACATGAACCCTGCAGCCATCGCCATCAGCATCACTGCGACCAGCACCAGGGCCAGATCATCGGGATTGCGCAGCAGCGGGGCATGCTCGTGGGTGAGGATCTCGAACACCACCTCCTGCGCCTGTGCCAGCGGCAAACTGCCCTGTTCCCCCAGTTCCATCAGGCAGGTTGTCGGCGCCAGCTTGGCCACACTGGTCCATGAGATGTCGTACAGATGCAATGCTCGCACCGCCAGCACCAGCAACGCGCCATGCAGCATCATCAAGACCCGGTTGGCCCGCCGCAGCCGTCCGGACAACCGCCCCAGCCGATAGACGCTGATCGACATCGCGCCCAGCAGCGCCAGCACCACGCCCGCCATCGGAATCCACTGCAACGGTTGCCACGGTGCAAGCGCAGTGGATCGCGCCAGCAGCTGTTCGGCCACCTGTATGCGTGCGGCCGCGTCGGGCCCACCGCATGCGTCATCCACCGGCTCCAGCAGCAGTCCCACACGGTAGTGGAAGAAGCCGGCTGCAAGGCCTACCGCCAGCAACGCCACCACCTGCAGCGCCAGCAGGATCGGGCCGGGACCACAGATGCGACAGAAGCGGGCAGCGGCAGAGACCATCGGTTCATCCATGACAACAAAGGACCATCCTAACCAAGCATCCTGTGCCTGTCGGCTGGCGTATACGACAACCACCGCGTGGTCCCGGTAGGATGTAGACGAGCATGGATGGTCGTCTGTAGAGGTGTTGTGGATGGTCACGCTGTATCTGTGGGTGCGAACCCTGCTCCCGCTGCTGGCGTTCGTGATCGCGTGGATGCTGCTCTCGCGCCTGATCCAGGCCCGCGTGGCGCGCCTTCCTTGCGTTCCCTTGAACCTGCCTGAGCACAGCAGCAGCCCGCGCAGGAAGGACCGGCGTATCTACGCGCGCAAGCTGCGGCGCAAACCGGGGCGCAACGCGACTCGACCGGCCACCGCGCCGCGCAGCTGGATCCTGGCGGCGGTATTCGTTTCGCTGTGCGTATTGATCGCCGCCGTGCTGGCCGTACCAGATGGCGCGCGCTTCCAGGTCATGGTCGAGAGCCTCACCGGCTACCCAGCCACGATAGCTGAAGTACATGTTCCCGCTGCCGGGCAGCCGCTCGTGCTGCAGGCGTGGCAGCCCGCACTGGCGCAGCTGTCACGGCCGGTAACAATGCGCTACCCGATCGGGCGCACCGGCGGCCAGCAGGACGCGCGCGCCACGCTACCGGTACAGGTGAGACATCAGGGTGATCGGCTGCAGGTGGCTACGGCCGTGCCGGTGGATGCCGAGCTGCTGCGTGCAGAGCTTGCGCGCTTGGCGGGGCTGCCGGCTGAGGCCGTCACGGTTCGACAGAACAAGATCGCGCCCGGGATGGAACCCGGCTGGAAGCCGCTGGCCAAGCTGTAGAGCCGAGCCCACGCTCGGCTGCTTTTGCAGTAGATCCACGCCATGCGTGGATGGATGCAGAGCGGAGTCGAGCATGGCTCAACTCTACAGATCATGATCCGCGCGGCAGCTTGGCGGCCCACATGTTGTCCACCAGATTGGGGTAACGCCGGCCATTCTCTTCCGCCCGCTGCCGCGCCGCCTCTTTCTGTGCAGGCGACAGCGGCTGCGAGGTCTGGCCCTTGGGGTTGGGCTTCTTCCACGGTGGCATCTTCGGTTCGCGCATGGCCGCAGCTTACCGCTTCAGGAAGTTCAGCAGGGCAAGATTGAAGTGGTCGGTATGGCTGGTGTTGCAGCCGTGCGGCGCGCCTTCAAGGATCACCACTTCGCTGCCCGCAATGGCCCGGTGCGTGCGCTGGCCAGAGCCTTCAAACGGAACGATGGCATCGCTGTCACCGTGCAGGATCAGGGTGGGCACTGTGATCTTCTTCAGATCATCGCGGAAGTCCGTGGTGGCAAACGCTTTCATGCAGCCCAGCGCTGCCGTCTGGTCGGACTGATGACACAGCGCGATCGCCGCCTGGCGCGCTTCCTCGGTGACCATCAGCTTGCCGTTGGCGCTGAAGAAATCGCGGGTGAAGCCGTCGAAGAACGCTTCGCGATCCTTCTCCAGACCACTGCGCATTTCGTCAGCCTTGTCCTGGGTCAGCGGGCCTTCCGGGTTGTCATCACTGCGCAGCAGGTACGGCGGCACGGCGGCAGCAAACACCACGCTGTGCAGGCGCTCCTGCCCGTGGTTGGCCACATAGCGCGCCACCTCACCGCCGCCCATCGAGAAGCCGACCAGGGTGACGTCGCGCAGGTCACGTTCCTCGATCAACCCCGCCAGGTCCGCCGCCAGCGTGTCGTAGTCATAACCTTCGGCCGGCTTGTCGGAGCGGCCGAAGCCGCGCCGGTCGTAGCTGATCACCCGGTGTTGAGCGTCGCGCAGGATCGCCACCTGCGTCTTCCAGGCATCGGCGGACAGCGGCCAGCCGTGGATCAGGATGACCGGGCGGCCGTCGCCCCTGGTGTCTTCAACGTGCAGGCGGATGCGGGAAGCAGGCATGGGCGCTCCTGTGGAAAGGGAGGCGTTCAGGCTAGTGGCCGTGCCCTGTGGCGGCCGTGAGGGAATCCCGGCCGCTCATGACATCGCCTGCACAGCCACGGCCCCGACGCTGGCGCCGGGCCGCCAATGCGGGCGTTCACTCCGTGGAAGGGCCGTTTCGTCGGACGCCGGCTGCAGTGGCCCAAACGCCATGCGAGCCTGCGTGAACCCTCCCTGGAGCCTCACCATGCTGCTGCCCACCCTGCCCTTGCTGGCCGCCGGCCTCGTTGCCGCGCCAGCGCCCGCCGACTCCCTGCGCGAGCAGATCCGCCAGGCCGACACCCAGCTGTTCGCCGTCGCCTTCGAGTCCTGCGATGCCGACAAGGCCGCCGCGATGACCACCGAAGACATGGAGTTCTTCCATGACAAGGATGGCAAGTCGGCCAGCAGCCGCGAGGACTTCCGCCGCAGCGTGGCCACCCTGTGCAGCAGCGCGCGCAAGGGTGGCTGGCAGCTGCGCCGCGAGCTGGTGGAATCTTCGCTGCAGGTCTTCCCGCTGCACGATGAGCGGGCGCTCGAAATCGGCAACCACCGCTTCCATGAACGCGGCAAGGATGGCGTGGAACGCTGGACCGGCCAGGCCCGCTTCATCCAGGTCTGGCGCCGCGTGGACGGGCGCTGGTTGGCCGAACGGGTGATCAGCTACGACCATCGGCCGGCGGACTGACCTTTCCGGCGCCCTTCACCGGCCGGATTTATACTGGAGGGGTTCACCCCGACCCACCGCTACCGTTCGATCGCCATGGCAGAACTCACCCCCAACCACCCTGACTACGGCCTCAACCAGCAGGTCCGCCAAGGCGTGGCCGCTCTGGATGCCCAGCATGGCCGTGCGTTCGACCAGACCAGCGAGCGCCTGACCGCCAGCCTGACCGTGCTGGCCCGCGAGCAGGGCCTGCAGCAGGTCGACCATGTGCTGGTCAGCAACGCCACGGCCCAGCACCCGGCCGGGCACAACGTCTTCGTGGTGCAGGGCGACCCGGCCAATCCGGCGCACCTGCGCGCGATGATGCCGACCGCGGTGGCGGCGCAGACGCCGGTGGAGCAGTCGATGCAGAAGCTGGGGTTGGCCCCGCAGCAGCCGGCCGTGGGGTTAGTGCCCGAACAGCAGGCCCGTGAGCAGGAGCAGCAGCAGAACCCGGCACACCGTCTGGGCTGAGCCGCCTCCAGCGTTACTGGCGGCCCAGCGCGAGTACGGCAGCTCGCCGTGGCGCTTGCTGCGCTAGGCCATGCGCGGACCGGACTGCTCCTGCACCTGGCGCTGCTGCAGCTCATCCTGCGTACGCACCTGTGCAGACTGCGACAGCTGCTCGGCACGCTCGAACGAAGTTTCTGCTGGTGTCTGCGCAGCCACCGCTGTTGGCATGCTGGCGCGCAGCTGTGCCGGATCGTTGCGCTCGCCCTGCACGATGAAGATGTTCTGCGCAGCGTCGGGCTGCGCGGTGCGATCGCTCAACAGCACATGGTCAACCTGGGTCAGGCCATTGGCTTTGGCCAGCGCGTACAGGCTGGCACTGATGTTCTCGCTGGTGGCATCGAAGTCGCGGCCCCGCTCTGCATCGAGCCGGGCCACGCCCTGGTGGATCTGTGAAAGCAGCGGATCGTTGCTGTGCCAGGCGAGACGATCACCGCTTCGTTCGCCCATGCCCTCAGCATCACTCAGCATGTGTTGCTTGAGACTGCGCTCCGGCATGGGATTGGTTTTCCTCTGGTTGAGCTCGCTGTCCGGAAACGGCGGATCAATGCTGTCCACGCCGTGGATGTTGCGCAGCGGTCGGAATGCGTCCTTGCCCGCCCCCTTGATGTCAAGAGGAATGCGGACATCCGGAAGAAGCTGGCCAGCGGGACCTCCCAACGCGTTCACGTCGATGCTGCTTTTCCGCTGGATGCCCGCGTGATTCAGCGCTTCCCAGGTGAAGTCCACGCAGTTGTGGCGCACGTCCTTGTATTGAAGATCGAAGCCGTACTTATCCGGGTGCGCACCGAAGGCCTCAAGCTCTCTGTACTGTTGCTCGCTGATCTCGAGCGTGCGGCTGTAATGCGGGTTCCTGTACTCGACCGCATCGGTCTTCATGACCTCGCCCGGCCCGTTCATGCTTCCATGCTCCGTAGGCGCGAAGCCGAAACTCCGCGTGGTCTTGTCCGGCCCATGGAGCACGTAGAACATGTGTCCGGGCCCGGATGTCTGCGGAACCCCGTCCACAACTTTCTGTACACCTCTCTCGTCCACCAACGGCGTACCAGGTGCGGCAATGACGATTTCTACGGTGTAGCGCGGCTTATCCATAAGAAAAATCCTTCAGTTCCTTCCAGCAGTGGGATGACGTCTATTTTCCAGAGAGTGGGTCGGCATGAACCCGCAGCTGCGCCGGGTAATGCTGGAGCGCAGCGGTGGGCTGCACCGTGCGCACATCCAGGCGGTAGCGGGCACCCATTTCTATCGGCAGCGTGACGATGCTCAACCTGTATCGGCTGGCGTCCATCGATACCTGCTGCGCGTAACGCCAGTCTGCCGACTCATGCCATTCGGGGAGCGGCTCACCCAGATTGCGCGCCCGTGCCTGATAGACATCAGACGTTGCAACGTCCTGCCAGGCACCTGCGACCCAGCGCTGCAGGGACAGCTGAAAGGGAACATGAACATTGTCCATGTCAGGCTCACTGTCAGGCCCGGGTCCATGTCGCTGCACTTCAAGATCCAGAACATAGGGACGACCCGGATAGAAGTTGCGGGCATTCGTCTCGAACTCGAACCGCACCGCTTGGCCGGACCCGGCCACGTCGATCGGCTTGACCAGATCCAGCGGCTCCGGCGCATCCGGTACGCGGCTGCTACAGGCGCCGAGTGCGCCCGCCAGCGTGAAGATCAGGCCGGCGCGCAGCCAGCGGTGGATACCCAGCATGATTCAGATCCTTTGGCTCCCTGCCATAGGCCTCAACCCTAGCGGGTGACCAACGGCGTCGCAACCAGGCGATTGATTACTTTCCAGCGGGTCGGGCGGCATGGATCCGAAAACGGGCCGAGTAGCCCTGCAGTGCCTCTGTCCTCTGCACCGTGCGCACGTCCACGCGGTAGCGGGAGTCAGTTTCCACTGGCAGAGCAACCAGGCTCATCGTGTACTGGCCATCACTGCCCATGTGCGGCGACGTATACCGCCATTCGCTGGATGCATGCCATTCCGGAAGCTGCTCACCGGCATTGAGCACCCCGGCTTGATAGCTGTCGTAGGTGGGAACATCCTTCCAGGCATCAGCACCCCATTGCTGCAGGGTCACCTTGAACGGGATCCTCATTGTGCCCACGTCAGGCTCGTCGGGCTTTCGCGTCCTTGGTGCTGCAACTCAAGCTCCAGCGCATAGGTGCGACCCGGATGGAAGTTGCGGGCATTCGTCTCGAACTCGAACCGCACCGCCTGGCCGGACTCGGCCACGTTGATCGGCTTGATCAGATTCAGCGGCTCCGGCGCATCCGGTACGCGGCTGCTACAGGCGCCGAGTGCACCCGCCAGCGTGAAGATCAGGCCGACGCGCAGCCAGCGGCGAATACCCAGCATGATTCAGATCCTTTGGCTCCCTGCCATGGGCTTCAACCCTAGCGGGCAGCCTCTTGCACTGCAACCGAGCAAAGAAAAAGGCAAGGCCTGCGCCCTGCCTTCTTCATGCGACGCGCGACGGCGCGGGGCCTTGCGTCAGCGCATCACAGCTGAATCCGCGCCACGCTCTCGTCAGCGCCCTTGTCATCCTTCTCACCGTTCTTGATGCTCACGAACAACACGTTGTTCTTCGCATCCAGCGCCAGGCTGTTCGGGTGGGTCGGCACGGTGTAGGTGGCCACCTTCTGGTAGCTGTCACTGTTGTAGGCGGTCACCGTACCGGCTTCGCGGTTGGTCACGTACAGGCGCTTGCGCGGTGCATCCAGCAGAATGCCCAGCGGGCCGGCATCGGTCGGGATGCTGGCCAGCTCCTTGCCGGTGCTGCGGTCCAGCACCAGCACGCGCTGGCCCGGATGCTTGCTGACCAGGCCACTACTCTTGGCCTGGTAGCCACGCAGGAATTCCGAGCCCTGGTCGGTCACGAACAGGCGCTTGCCGGCCGGGTCCAGCGCGATGTTCATCGGCTGCTCGGCGGCGATCCTGTGCTGCGCCACCACCGTGTTCGAATCGGTGCCCACCACCACCAGATCGGCCAGCAGGTTGCTGGTGTAAACGCGCTTGTTGGCCGCATCCAGCGCCAGGCCCGGCGCCTTGGCATTGCCCAGGCCGTCGATGGTGTTGATCACCTTCAGCGTGGTGGTATCGATCACGAACAGCACGCTGCTCACGTCCGGCTGGCTGCTGTGGCCGGTCACGTACAGGCGGTTGGCCGCGCTGTCGACCACCAGCTCGCGCAGGTCGTGGGTGTAGGCGGCCTTGCCGTCCTTGCCGGTCTTCTTCTCCATCAACTGGATGGTGCCCACGGCCTTGTTCTGTGCGGTGTCGACCACGGTCACCGACAGGTCCACGGTGTTGCCCACGTACAGGCGGTCGTGGGCGTCATCCAGCACCACGCCGAACGCCTTGCGCTCCAGCGGGATGCGGGTTTCCACCGCCAGCGTGGTCGGGTTCAGGCGCAGCACCTGGGCCGGGCCGGCGTCGTCACCGAAGCCGCCGGAGGAGGCCACGAACACGGCGTTCTGCTTCGGGCTGTAGGCCAGCTCGTACAGGCCCTTGGCCACGGCCTGGCGCTGTACGGCGGCGGTGGCGCTGGCGGCGGGCGCGTTGTCGGCGAACGCCGAGGGCGCGCCGAGGCTGAGCGAAACGGCAACGGCCAGCGCGGCCGAGCGGAAGAGAGGATTACGGAACATGCGAGCGTCCTTGAATGGGCACGGGAAGGTGTCCTGGCTCGCTGGGCCGTACTGCGACGGCCCGCCCCGCATCTGTCTGCGCGGGGTGGGCTGGCTGGGGTTGCGGGGGAATGGTAGCAGGTGGGCGGCGTGACGTGCGCCGGCGCGGGCATGGCCGACGCTCGACCCCGATGCTGCGCCCGCGGCTATGCCATCCGTGGACCGTGGCTCTGCTGAAGCTGCTGCTCCTCCTGCAGGCGCTGCGCGTCTCGCTGCGGCTCGTTCTGCTGCAACTGCGCGACGCGATCGAACGAGGCCTCCACCGGTGCCTGCGCAGCCACCTCCGCCGGCATGCTGGCGCGCTGGTGTGCCGGGTCACTGCGGTCACCCTGCACGATGAACAGCTTCGGTGCGGTATCACCGCGCTGCTCGCCCAGCACCACCTCGTCCACGCGCGAGAATTGCTGCTCCTTCGACAGCGCGAGCAGGCTGGCACTGACATTGCCGTTGCGTGCACCGAAAGCGCCGAGGTCGGCCACCTGCTGGTGGATCTGGTTGAGGCGGGCATGATCGTCGTGCGCCGGGTCTGCGGGCGTGCCGCTTGCCGCGAGTGCACTGCTGCCGCGCCACTGCTCGCCATTCTCGGTGAACATCCACTCGCGGAACGTCTGCTTCGGCATCCGGTTCCACTGCACCTTGTCCAGCTCGCTGCCCTTCACCTGCTGCGGAATGGCATTGACGGCGCGGATGTTGTCCAGGACCCTGGTAGCGCCCTCGTAGTTGGTGATCTCCCCGGCCAGCCCCACCGGGCGCAGCCCTGCGTGGTTCAGGGCACCCCACGCGAAATCGGTGCAGGCGTTGGAGAAGAAGTCGTAGTTCATGTCGAAGCCGTGTTTCTTCGGGTCTGCGGAGAACTCGAGGATGCGGTCGTACTGCTCCTTGCTGATCTCGATCGTGCGCTCGAAGCGGGGCTTGTCGTAGACCGACACGTCCATGTCATCGACTTTGCCCCTGTTCGGCTCGTCCTTGGTGCCTGCGTGGGTGAAACCCATGCTCTCCGGCAAGGGTTCACCCGAACGGCGCAGCGACAGGAACATGTGGCCCGCGAACGAGGGCTCCAGCAGAAACCTGTTCCCCTCAGCATCACGGCCGTAGCGCGGCGTGCCGGGGGCCGCCAGATGGATGGTTACGCTGTAGCGTTCGGCATCGTCCTTGTGCATGTCTACTTTCCTAGTGATTGGTAGCCAACGATCAGTTCTGCTTTCAGGCCTTCCAGCTGGGCCCGATCCTCCCCAAGGTCCACCCGCAGAACGTAGCGCCCGGGTGCAATGCCTCCGACCTGCGCCAGCTGCAGCGTGCGATAGAGCACGTCTTCAGAGTACAACCCGGCCTCGGCCAAGCTGTTGATGTCCACGCTCCCCGTCGTCAGGTATGTGACCACGCCATCATCGGCGATCTTCTGCGAGTCGCGTCCATCGCGAGTGCGCTGCCAGAGCTGTACATGACGAGGCGCGCTGCCATCAATCCGCTCCAGGTGCAGCCGCGTTGGCAAACGTCCGAGAGTGATCTTCTCCGAAGCATCCAGCAGCCGTCGCGCGTTGGTATCCTGCAGCCGCAATCCGATGTTCAGGATCGGAACGGCCGGCTTCTGGGGTGCCGGCAAATCAAACGTGACCTCGGCAATCCGACCGGCCTTCTGCAACTGCACGGCCCGCGTGAACGGCACAACCGTGCGCGCCTCGGCCTGTGCGCGCGTCAGCAGGGGCGGCGCAATCTCAGGCGCTGGTGACGCACGGCATGCCGCCAGCGCGCCCAGCATCGCCAGTAACACCAGCCTCCGCCGCAGTGGCCGCATCATTGCTCCTTCAACCGCAGCGAATCGGCCACATCGGTCTTGGCCGCCACCTCGGTGGCGATGCTGGCGCGGCGGTGCCCCGGGTCGTTGCGGTCCCCCTGCACGATGAAGATGCTCTCCGCCGCATGGCTGCTCTTCGTCGGCCGGCTGAGCAGCACGTGGTCCACGCGCGAGAGATTGTTCTGCTTGGCCAGCACCAGCAGGCTGGCGCTGATGCGCTGGCTGGCCGCATCGAACGGGCGGCCGTGCGCGGCATCCAGTTCGGCCACTTTCTGGATCAGCTGCGAGAACAGGCGATGGTCCGGATGTGAGGGGTCCAGCAGCGTGCCGGCCACTTCGATCGGCGTCGGTGGCGGTTCATCGATCGCGCGGTCGCCCTGGCGATGATGCTCGGCCTCGCGCTCGGGCATCGCGTGGTGGGTTTCGGCATTCAGATCGCTGCCCGGGAACGGCGCAGCAATGCACTGGATTTCCGGCAGGTTGAACAGCACCGCGAACTCGCCCAGGTTGCTGCCGCCGTCCAGCGGCGCCGGCAGCGGATGCAGGCCCGCGTAATGCAGCGCCGCCCATACGAAATCGCTGCAGCGGTTGATGGTGGCCGGGCGATCCACGTCGAATTCGAACTCGGCCGGTTCCTCGGCGAAATCACGCAGGCAGCCGTAATGCTCCTCAGTGATTTCCAGGGTGCGGCTGTAGTACGGGTCCAGATGTTCGTCGGCATCATCGTGGCGCACCTGCGCGTACTGCACGCCGGAGCGGGTTTCGCCCGGCGCCTGGCGCGGCGGTGCGAAGCCGTAGCTGTGGGCCTCGTCGCCTGCGGCCACCTGCAGGTACATATGGCCGCGCGGCGAGCTGCCCCCACTCTTCAGCGGGGTGCCGGGGGCGGCCAGATAAAGGGTTACCGTGTAGCGTGTTGCCTGCTCCATGCCTGTTCAGCCTTGATGGGTGCTGCGGTCCTGGGCGGATGATGGCATAGGTGGGATGGGGGGCAGGTGGAGGGCAAAGTTGAGGCCACGACTGGCATGCTGAATGTGTGAACCAGCCAGCAATCCAAGAAGCTGACTGCTTCGCTACTTGGGCCTGCGCAGGTAGGCAATCAGCAGTTCGGGGTGATACGGATCAAGCTGCGTCAGAGGCGAATGCAGTTGCACTTCAACCCGGTATCGGCCCGGCGAGGGATTGCGTGCCCATGCGAAGGCCAACTGTGCGTAGGTATCACCGGGTCGTTCCAGCCCAGCATTCTGCAGCGCCAGTACGTCAGCATCGTCCAGCCACGCGCTGGTTACTCGACCATCGGCGGGGATGGGAATCGTCCGGGTAGGTTCCCCGATGATGGATTCCAGCCGGTGCAACGGCACGTCCGTCCATCCACCCAATTCCAGGCGCTGCATGGAGACGTTGGCCTGGAACCCGGACGCCCGAACATCGGCCAGTGCCCCAAACGCCGCGGTGTTATCCGTGCGGTCAACGCGAATACCGATCATGAGCGTTGGAGAGGAATTTTTGCTGGGAACATCCACATCGAATTCCACCGCCAATGGTTCATCCATTAGCGAGGTGGGCATGGCGCGCACAAGCGGCACCAGATCCGGACGATGGGCCTCTGCGATCGAGCCTGCGTCGCGAGCCGCCTCGGGTCGGCACCCCGTAGCCAGAAGAACGAGCAGTCCAGCGAGCATGCAGATCCGGCGCTTTCCTTGTGGCTTCATCCTCGGTCCTTTTCGCAGGTCGCCCAGTGCAGCTCACACGTTGATCATCCCCCGCTGGCCGCACGAATCTGGATGTCGTGCTGCACCCGCTGATCTTCCAGCTGCTGATCCATCTGACTCGCAAGCGCCCGCTGATGTGCCTCACGGCTGACAGAGTCGAACTGCTGCAGTGACTGTTCAACTGATGTCTGCGCCGCCAGTTCTGTCGGCATCGCAGCGCGCTGATGTGCCGGATTGCTGGGCTCGCCCTGCACCACGAACAGCGTGTGCCCAGCCGGGTGTTCGCGCGTGGCGTTGCTCACCAGCACATGGTCCACCCGTTCCAGGTCGTTGTCCTTGGCCAGTACCAGAAGGCTGGCGGTCATGCGTTCGCTGACTTCATCGAAGCTGCGGCCGTGCTTGGCATCCAGCACTTCCACGCCCTCGCGGATCTGCTGATACAGCGCGTGATCGGGGTGGCCGGGCTGCGTAGGGTCCTGCAGCGCCAGGTTCGTGGCCGATGCCTCATCCGGTGCGGGCGCGGCTGGCTCAGGGCTTGGCGCTATCGTGGGCTCGGCAGGAACGGTGACAGCCGCAGTGACGGGCTGGAGGTCATCCAATGGCGCCAGTTCGGGCTCTGGCACGTGTTGTGCCGCCTCCTGCTCCAAAGGCCATGGATCGCGCGCAGGCTCAGCAGGCAGCGGCTCCTTGAAGGGCACCGGTTCCACCTCCTGAACTGCCATGTCCTGCTTTGGAGTGGGAGCAACCGCAGGCACCGCGGCCATCCGCTCCGGCTCCGGTACCTGCTCTGTGCGCTGCGTGGGCATCGCCTGCGTTGCCGCATCCAGAGGCGCGGCGGCATGTGGCGTCGCGCGCTCAGGTGCGGCCGGGTGCGGCTGCATCGGCCCGGCGGGCTCCGGCGTCTGTGAGGCGGTACGGTTTTCGGTGGGCGCCTCGCTGTTTGGATGGGGCTGAGATTGGGGCTCCGCCTCACGCCGCGGCAGATCGCGCTGCTCGGCGTGCCGTTGAGGCGCGGGCTTGTCCTGTGGCGCGGGCGTAGGTGGTGGTGCGACCGCTACCGCTGGCGTGACCGCTACCGCCGCAGGCGCAATGGGCTGCGCAGTCGCAGGCTCTTCAGGCCGCACTTCCACATTCCCGCCCTGCTCAGATGGCTTGTCGCCATGTGCCACCTGCGCGGCCGCTCGTGCAGCCTGACCTGCATCCACCTGCGCAGCCCCGTGTCGATTGGCCTCCTGCAGTGCCTGCCGGTAAGCCTCCTGCTCACCCGCCGACAGCGCGGCAATGCGCAGCTCGGGTGAGTCCGGCACCGGCGCCTGCTCATTGGCAAGCGCCCGCACCTCATTCCACGCCGCCTGCAGCTCCAGCGTACTGGTGGTCGCGACGGCGCGCGCCACGCCATCCTGGCCTACCTGGTAATGGGTGATGGGTCGGGAGGCGCCCGCGTTGCCCTCGGCTACAGGCCCCAGTTCCTGCAGCGTGGGCCCCGTAATGCCGTGCTGCTCGCGTGTGCGCGCAGTGGCCAGGGCAATCGCTTGCTCCCATGCCGGTGACAGCGCAACGCCCGCAGCGTAGTAGCTGTGGCGCAGCTCGTTCTGGTTCACTTCCGCCGCAGACGGCAATGGCCGCGCGTCCAATGCGGCAATGGTCTGGTTGAACTGATTGAGCGATGGCTGCTGGATGGTGCGGGTCAGCTCCAACTCCAGCGCCATGTTGCCCTGCGCGATCTCGCCAGCGTGTTGCCATTGTCCTGCTTCATCGCGCTGGTAAAGCTGGTTGTCCGAGCCCTGGATGGCGTCGGGCCTGGCACGGGCCTGCTCCACCGCCTCCGGCACCAGCGGCACGAAGTCGCTGGCACGGGTAGCGGCGTAGGTTTCCAGATAGCTGGCGGCAATCGCGGCCTTGCCGTTGGCGATGTTGTTCTCGATGCGCTGCACCGCCTCACGATTCAACTCGTTGGCGCGTTCGGGGCTGGCGGTCTGCGTCTCATACACACCCCGGTCGTTGGCACCGGACACGCCAATCTTGACCTGCCGCGTCCACTGTTCGGTCTGCGCATCGCGGTGCCAGTTGGGATTGTCCAGACGGCCTTCGCCGTCCCGCGCCGGGATGCTGAAAGGATTCTGCGGTGGCGGCACCTTGCCCAGCGCCAGCTCTACCGCGTTTACATGGGCGTATGCGCCCAGCTCGCGGGCCTTCTCGTAACTGGCACCAACGCTGCGCTCAGCCGGATTGCCCAGGCCGTCGCCCGCGCTGTCCATGACCGCCTGGCGCTCCCAATTGCGGCCATTGAACTGCCACGTGACGCCGGCCTTGTCGGTCTGCCGGTAAACGGCGCGGTTGTCGAGCAGATCGGCGCCCTTGTCGAACGCCTTGCTCATCAGCAGCGCATCGCCCGCGACGATGGCGGCTGGGACGAAGCTGGACGTGCCGATCACCGATGCCGTGGCCATGCCACCGATCCAGCCACCGCCGTTGCGTGCCAGGGCGTGGGTGAGCTCGGACTGGGCGGCGGTGCCGTTGCCCTCTTCCAGCAACTGCGAGGTGCGGCGGGCGGTGATGACGGCGTCGGCGCCGGAGGCGAGCAGGCCGCCGGAGCGGATCAGTTGGCTGGTGGAGGCTTCGCCGAGGAGGAGGTCCATGGTGATGCCGCCTTGCTGCAAGCGAGGCGCACGAATGCGATATGCAGCCTCCTCACCTAGCACTCGCTCCACTTTCAGGATGCCGGGCTCCGACATGACAATCCGACCAGACTGTTGCGCATCGGAGATTGCCGCCGACAAGCTGCTCTTCTGAAGCTCAAGATCACTTCCTTTAGTCAGCTTGGTGCCGAACTGATCATGGACATCCAGCAAAGCCACAATGCGCGATTCAGTCTTGGTCACTAGAAGATGCATTCGCTCGTCTGGACTCATGCCAGTCAACGCACCGTACTGCAAGGAGTGGACCTGCGCGTAGTGATCGACACTCCCGAAGAATGCCTGCGTTCGCGGCCTGATGGCATCTGAATCCATGCCAAGAGGGGCGTTCGTGTAAAGATCACCATTGACCAGGCCAATCGTCATTGTGTCGCGAAGGCCGTTGACCTGAGCTGCCACGCGCTGCATCGCAGCCACGTCACCGCGAAGCGCAGCTTGGCCGTCTGGTGATGCCTCGATCAGCTCCAGAGAAAAGGTGATCCCGTTCTGATAGTCCTTGATCGGCCCCCCGCCATGAGGGGACACACCCATGGCAGCAGCGAGCTTCTTGTCTGCCGGCATGTAGAGCAGGTTCTCGAACACGTCCTTCTCAACGAGCTCTGCGTCCACCAATGCCTGCAGAAAATCGTTGTTATTGAAGGTTTGTTGCTCAAGCACATGGTGCTTCTGAAGAATCGGACTGTTGCGCGGCATAGAGCGACCTCTTCCTTGAGTTCAATCAGCGGACTCAGATATCAGCTGCGTCCGTAAACGATAGTCCTCGCGACTCGCCCCTACCGCCGATGCCGGCGGCCAGAACCGCATCGCGCAAAGCGCTGTCACAGAAAACCAGGTTCCCTGAGTAAGGCGTTCTGAATATGTGCGCCTGGCTGATGACATCCTTTCGGAACGCCAGGGAACTCCCGCCCCTGAGGTCGTAAAACTTGCCTCCGGGATAGCCCTCGTCGCGAACAATGCGGAGCTTTGACGCAGCTTCATCGACCGCATCGATCACTCGGGTCACATCGCAGAGGAAGTAGCGCGGCCCTTCAGATCCATTGGCGAGGCGGTATTCGCTCTCCGCAAACTCGAATCCGTTGGGATCGACAGAGACGAACGCGTTGCGCAAGCGCTCCGAGACGAGCCAGTAACCGCTCATTCCTCCTTCAAGATCTTCCGGAAGCCCCCCTTTCTTGGGCGAGTGAACCAACAGTGGTTTCTCTGCCAAAGGTGGAAATCCACCCCCTTCAGGACGCAGGATCAACCGTGGAGGTGTGCGAAGTTTCTTCACATTCTCGAACACTACCCCGTGCCCCTTTCCCCCTCGCGTGGTATCCGGCATCAAGAGGAAGAATTCTCCACGCCTGGGCTGAGTTGACTCCATTTGCTCCATGATATTCATCCCTTACAAAATCCTAATTGCTAGCCTAGAGCCAACCTGAGGGAGAGGAAAGTGACCTCCTTTCATTTACGTGAAAGCTGGCGCCACGCCTGCCGCACGTTGCCCCTGCGTGACACAGCTGTCGCACGTTCCCAATGCACCGAAGCTCCAAGAGCTGGCACTCCCCAACTTCAGCTCCGCTAGGCCAACACCAGATCCCCATTGATCAGCGCCACCTTCACCGTGTCCTGCAGCATCCTCACGGCCTCCACTGCCCGAACGGTAGAGCCTAGGTCGCCTTTAAGCGCCCCCTGCCCGTCTGGCGATGCCTCGATGGCAGCCAACTGCTGCAACATGCCCTGTGTGTAGGCATCAATCGGCTCCTGCACATAGCGCGCGCATCCCAGCTCATCTGCGAACGCCTGCTCAATGGGCAGGTACAGCCAATTGGGTGCAGAGTTGATGTCGAACTCGCCCGCCGCCTGCAGATGGCGAAGCAGGTTGCTTCCCGCAACGATTGTGGGACCGATGATCAACTGAGAATCGAACAGCGCGTCATTGTCTTCGATGGCAGCCATGGGTCTCCTTTCCTATGGATGTTGCGATGGGTAACTACGGTACTCTTTTACTCTGGCATGCATTGGTACGCAATCGGACCACAATGAAATTGTGGGGACGGGCGACGGCGCGTCCTGCCGTGTGAGACGCATCGCAGCCACGCTCCTCTTCTCACTGGAGGATGCCCATGATCAGAATCGACCCCACCTGGCTGGAAGCCTTCGACAAGGAGCTCCTCCACCTGTTCGCCATCGACCATCGCGATGCCGGCATGGATGAGTTCCTGCTGGGCTGCTACGCAGACCTTCCGCCTCGCGAAGCAGCACTGGCGTTCGGCAGCGACTACGACCTGGAGCGCGACGATGCGCTCTGGCCACGGCCGGGCGTGGCGCTGCAAAGTTAAGTTGTGTCGCAATCGGCACGCTGCGCGTATCAGCCCAGCGGGCTAGGTGTCGCTTTTGGGATCCTATACGGCTACAAACCGTACTTTTTGAAGCGCATCCGGGCGATAACTTAACACCGGCCGAAACCACTGCACCGCAAGGGTTCTGCCACACGCTCGCCATGCAACAATGCCGTAAGCGTCAGCATTTGCGGCCTCTGCGGCCTACGGTTTCTTGGCATCTCGCAGTCATGCGAGTACACCTTGGCGTGCCACCTCGCACTAGGTGGCGCGGGACTCGAAAACCCGTCTGAATACCCAGTGCTTTGCGCTTGCCAGTCGGCGTCATCCTCGGATGGCGCCGACTGGCAATCCGTTCGCGATCCATGGCGGGCGGTGCGTGGGGGTCCTCGGACCCGCCGGATTGGGTATTCACCGGTTTTCGAGACACGCACCGTCCGCCGCCTTTATCGGTGGCGTTGCTATCTGTCCTGTACGGAGCATTGCCATGAACACATCGGACTTCCGTTCCCTGCACGCGCAGTACGATCCGGACAACGCCGAACCCGAGCGCGGACCGTCCGTCGATCCCAACGCCTTCGTCGCCACGCTGCACCGCATCGGAACCGGTGCAGCTGCGGACGGCCAGCCTTGGCCGGAGCGGCATCAACTGCCTGGGCGCTGTCTTCAGCTGGCGGATGCGGATTGCGCGTTGGCGGGGCTGCGTGTGGTGGCGGAGCTGATGCTGGCTGCGGAGCGCACGCGGCAGAACGGCGCGCCCGAGGAGTACCTGGGGGATCGGGTGATGGAGGGGTTGAAGATGGCGTGTATGGCGTTGACTGCGCAGGTGACTGCGCGGTTGCAGGTGCGGGAGTAGCACAGTTGGACCTGCCCGTCTGTCGCGTGGTCGCTGGCTATCCACGCGCTATCGGCTGACCGTTCGCCTTTTAGTTCATGCCCTATCTGCAGAGCGTCCAATGAAGCCTGTGATCTATGGCGCTGTGCTGTTGGCGGCGCTGTCTGTGGCGATCGCCAGCTGGCATGTACCCAAGGCAGGCCTGGAACTGCGGACGTTTCGGAAGGTGTCCGACGCTGAGTTTGCTGTCATGCGCGAGGAGGCTGTTCGGCTTGTGCGCGGGAGTTTGGTACTGCACGCGCGGTATGCCGGAGGGAGGTACTTCGAGGTCAGTTGCGACGGCAAGCCCGTGATGCTGGTGGACAACTCTTCGGAGCAGCTTGTGATTGTGCTGCTTACGGATAGGGTGATTGATGTTCCGTGCGTTGTGCCGCTGATGTCGCATTGGAGTGGGCGGATTGTGGCGGAGCGAGCGCGCCCATAGCGAAGGTGAGTACGACGAGTTATGCGGCGGATCGTTCGCGGGTGGCTCGCGATGCGCGGGAAGTGACGCCGGATTGATATGGAGTGCGGGATGGGGATGGGCGGGTGAGCACGTTCATCAGTTGTGACCCTTGGGAGTACATTTCGAATGGAGTGCTGATGGCGGGCGGGAGGCTTGTACGGTCAAGTGGGAATCTGATGTCGATGTGCCGGCATTCCACAGTAAATGCGACGAATGGCTTAGCCTTAGAGATGAGCTACGCGCGGGTGCTTCTCGTCGACTGGAGGCGACAACTCGGGAACTGATTCGGCGGTGCGAAGCACGGGACTGATCCCAGGTTTATCCCCTGGCCCTCATTTCCAGAAGCCGGCCCACCCGTAGCTGGCCGCCCTTGCCGAACCGCGTTCACACATGGATCGGCGAGGCATCCCGATCACGGGGATGCCTGCTTTCGACGCTTCGTGCCTATTTACGCAGTAGCTCGGCCCGATGGTAGCTGAGATACTGGACCTGCGCCGCCGAGAACGGCACGCGCGGAGGCTTCTGAGTAACATCCCACTTCAACCGGACCGCCTCTGGTAATTGCTTGCTCAGAATGAGTCCACCATCGTCCTCAAAAGAGATGTAGCCTCGATCGAAAAGACGATCGATGTGGGGAGCCAGCAGCAGCCCATTATTGCCGTCGAGACGCTCGGTGTTCTCGCTCTTTGCCCATGGCTTGATATGGCTAGCGATCAGGAACTTGGCGTCGCTCGTGCCTGTAACGCGGCAAGCCTTCTCAATATCGCTCACCTTCTTTCGGTAAATGCCTTGGCCCTTTCTCGCCATGATTAGCTGTGCCTTCTCGGTCTCACCAATGTTCCTATCTTCTTTGAGCTTCTTGAGCGGCACCTCGTCTTGCCAATCACCCAGGTCATCGATATCAACCTTGAGCAGCCCAAGAAGGACTGCAGCCATCGCTTCGGGCACAGGGAACAGGTAGGCCTGATTGGCCTTACCGTCTGCCTTTAGTGGTGAGTACTTCCCCGGGAGGTGCGGCCCAATCTGTTCCATGTGGTCGCTCACCTTTAGTGGCGCATCGACTAGGTGATAGTCCACTGGAACTGCCCAACCATCGTTGCGCCACTTGTTGTCCGTTACCTTGAAGTCCTCGGGACGATCTTTCGCGTAATGCGCGCCGTTGACGATCGCGATGGCCTGGATGCGGGTGTTGGCAAATGCAAAGATCACATCACCTGGCTGTGCTTGAGTCATGTGCTCATAGAAGGGGTTCGCGTCGCCCTTCACGTTGGTCTTCGGTGACCACAGGTAACCCGCCTTAAGAGCCCGTTCAAACGTCTGCTTCTGGTTCACCCACCAGTACGCCATCCTTGCTTCCCCTATCTCATTTGATTGATGAGGCATATGGGCCTCGAGACGGGATAGTACCTTTCAATGTCGCAATCGACACGCTTTTGATAACAGGAGATGTACCGGCCAACACTACTGAGTTCTACACACGGCAATCTGAATGGGCGGCAGCTTGAACTTCAGCTCAGGCAAGTGTTTGTATTAGCGTGAAATCGCTGGAATGGCATAGACCTCCGTGCCACTGGTTGTCAGCGCGCAAGATAGTTCACATCCACTTAAACCCTATACATAACAAAGAGAAATATGAATTCAACGATTATTTCAGCGCAACAACAAAGCCTCAACAGGAAGAAAATACTTGCCTGGGGTAACAACTTAAAATTGAAGTGCGCCTATCTACTCTTCTCAAGCGCGAACTCGTAAGAGACCTCTTGAATTAGTGAAAATGTATACCTAAATCCATTATAGTCTTCACCAGCAGCTGCGCCGGCGGCGACCAGCTCAGAAAAAGCATGCTTAGCCAAAGCCATGGATTCTCCAGTTGTGACTGAGTACACATCTGAATCGACAACAATTGCTTTCTTGTTAGGCCGGATCCTGTAGAAATTCTTCGACTGGTGTAATCCGTTCTCAGAGAACTCACTCGCGAGAAAGATGCGCCGCCCATTCGCATCCTGGACGGCGAAAGTATCTTTTCTCAACAAGTTCTCAATACAGAAGACCTCAGAAATAACCCAATCGGGAGGCTTAAGCGCCATTACGTAGACACCCTCCGCGACTGCGCGATAGTAAATTCCTGTCTGAGGAGACAAGCCAACTTTTGCTAGGACTTCACCATCATCGCTGTCGAAAAGCGCAATAGTGAGATTCCTGCGAGCTCCAGTTGAAGCAATGAGACGAATAGTCTTTTCTAGGTCGGGGCCTCCCTTCATTGCCGAGTCCGGGAAGTTAAAGCTGAGATCAGAGAATCCACCTCTGACTTGAAGCGCGGCTAGCGCCGCCAAAAGCAGAACTTTATCAGTGACACCCTCTACAAGAAGGTCTATTTTCTGATGAGGAATAACGGCTTTAAACTCCTTACGAAGCTGAGGATAAGACCGGGCCATCCTCAACGTTCGGCTGCTGCCTGCCTTAACGTCCAGCCAATGAGAAAATCCTATTTTTCCTGAGATTCCAGGGCAATCACTTTTTTCGGTGATCCCAGCAATCTCCTGAACGCCGCTCCAGCCCGAAATGATCTTATTCGCTCCAGAGCCATGCTTTCTTAAAAGATTGAGCTCCGTCCTCAATCGACGACGCCACTTCCGTGGTAAACCAATCCCACCACGATACTTGAGCCCCGTCACGAGAGCATCCTTTCCGTCTACCACACGAAACTTCTCGAGATTAACTTCGAAGCCACAGTCCTTGAATGTTTTCAGAAGGGCCTGACTGGGTACATACTTTCCATCCTTACGTACGGATAGATACTTCGGAACGGTTGAACTGCCCGTAGAGAAGCAGACATCGTCGGCATATCTACTTACTGAGCAACGACACTTACCAGCCAATAGAACCAATAGACGATCAAGTTGCACGCACACTACATTGGCTATTGATGGTGAACTAGGAGCCCCCTGCGGCAGGCAATTACCCTCGGTACAAAGCTGCGCAAGTAGAGTTGCAACCTTGTTATTGAATCCAAATGGCGCGGAGAGAAAAACACCCCTCACGCGCCCGAAATTGATCGACGGGAAAAAGTCTTTAATATCTGCGGTTATAACAAAAGACTTAGATTTATGCGGCCGAGCATGATCGAAAATTGATCGACCCTTCTCGAAACCGTGAGATATCAACGAACGCTTTCGCACACCATCCACACCAAAAGCAATCCGCTTTTGTATCCGCTTGAGAACATCAGTGGGAGCAGTGATAGCGCGCTGCCCGCCGTTCTTCTTACGAATCTGGAACGATCTATACTTCTTCTCGGCAGACATTGCATACGCCACATAGCGCAGCTGCCGCTCAGATACTCCAAGCCACGAGGCCAGCTCGGTTCTGCTTGAGATCGTGAGAAATTTCAGAAGGTCCAGATCAGGATTCGGAGGCCTGGAGATTGAGAGGGGTGTCATGGAGAACCAACTTACCGCATTTCAACTAACTTCGTACATAAGGTATACAACTGACAGCGGGCGAGCTTTTGCCCGTAAGTCCTATAGCGTCGACGAATGCATCGACTCATGACGTACCCCATGACACCCCAAAGTGCATTATTGCTAATTGATGCACAAGAGTAAATGCCCTTCATCAGAGACATAGTCGTTATCGCCGACAAAGGTACATAAAAAAGGGCGGCCAATGGCCGCCCTTTTCGCGTCAATTAATTGACCAGATCAAACCCCAACAGGATTAGCCTTCTCCGGATCAATCTTGTACTGCTTGATCGCCCGGGCCACATCCTTCGCGGTCATCTTCCCTTCCTTCGCCAGCGCCGCAATCGCGGCATGCGCGATGTAGTACCGGTCAACCTCAAAGAACCGACGCAGGTTCGCACGCGTATCCGAACGGCCGAAACCATCCGTACCCAGCACCGTATAAGACATCGGCACGAACGCACGGATCTGGTCCGCATACGCACGCACGTAGTCGGTGGCGGCAATCGCCGGGCCCTGGCGGCCTTCCAGCAGCTCGGTCACGTAGGCCTTGCGCTGCTCCCCTTCCGGGTGCAGGCGGTTGGCACGCTCCACGTCGAAACCATCGCGACGCAGTTCGTTGAAGCTCGGGCAGCTCCAGATGTCGGCGGTCACGCCGAAGTCCTTGTCCAGCAGCTCGGCCGCGGCAATGGCTTCGCGCAGGATGGTGCCCGAACCCAGCAGCTGCACGCGCAGCTCGCCCTTCTTCGGCTTGCCGGCGTCGGTCAGCAGGTACATGCCCTTGACGATGCCTTCGGCCGCGCCTTCCGGCATTTCCGGGTGGGTGTAGTTCTCGTTCATCAGGGTGACGTAGTAATACTCGTCCACCTGGTCTTCCATCATGCGCTTGGTGCCGTGCTGCAGGATCACCGTCACTTCGAAGCCGAAGGTCGGGTCGTAGCTGCGCACGTTCGGGATGCCACCGGCCACCAGATGGCTGAAGCCATCCTCGTGCTGCAGGCCTTCACCGTTCAGCGTGGTGCGGCCGGCGGTGCCACCCAGCAGGAAGCCGCGGGTACGCATGTCGGCGGCCTGCCAGGCGATGTCGCCCACGCGCTGGAAGCCGAACATCGAGTAGTAGATGTAGAACGGCAGCATCGGCACGTTGCTGACCGAGTAGCTGGTACCGGCGGCCATCCACGAGCTGATCGCACCCGGCTCGCTGATGCCCTGCTGCAGCACCTGGCCGCTCTGGTCTTCGCGGTAGAACATCAGCTGGTCGGCGTCGACCGGCTTGTACTTCTGGCCGAACGGCGCGTAGATGCCGATCTGGCGGAACAGGCCTTCCATGCCGAAGGTACGGGCTTCGTCGGCCACGATCGGCACGATGTGCGGGCCCAGTTCCTTGTCACGCAGGGTGATGTTCAGGCTCTGCACGAAGGCCATGGTGGTGGAGTAGCTGCGCTCGCCACTGCTCTTCAGCAGGCGCTCGTAGGCCTCCAGCTTCGGCGCCACGAAGGTCTTGTCAGCCTTGCGGCGGCGCTGCGGCAGGTAACCGCCCAGCGCGGCACGGCGTTCCTGCAGGTACTGCACTTCCGGCGAATCCGGGCCCGGGTGGTAGAACGGCACCTGGCCGTCGGCCAGCTGCGCGTCGGTCACCGGAATGTTGAAGCGGTCGCGGAAGTGGCGCACCGCTTCGTCGTCCAGCTTCTTGGTCTGGTGGGTCGGGTTCAGCGCTTCACCGGCGCTGCCCATGCCGTAACCCTTCACGGTCTTGGCCAGGATGACGGTCGGCATGCCCTTGGTGTTCACGGCCTGGTGGTAGGCGGCGTACACCTTGTGCGGGTCGTGGCCACCACGGTTCAGGCGCCAGATGTCGTCGTCGCTCAGGCCGGCGACCATCGCAGCGGTTTCCGGGTACTTGCCGAAGAAATGCTCGCGGGTATACGCGCCGCCGAAGGCCTTGCAGTTCTGGTATTCGCCGTCGACGGTTTCCATCATCAGCTTCTTCAGGACGCCGTTGGTGTCCTTGGCCAGCAGGGCATCCCAGTAACCGCCCCACAGCAGCTTGATCACGTTCCAGCCGCCACCACGGAACACGCCTTCCAGTTCCTGGATGATCTTGCCGTTGCCGCGCACCGGGCCGTCCAGGCGCTGCAGGTTGCAGTTCACCACGAAGATCAGGTTGTCCAGGCCTTCACGGCCGGCCAGGGCGATGGCACCCAGGGTTTCCGGCTCGTCGCTCTCGCCGTCGCCGATGAAGCACCACACCTTGCGGTCGGACTTCTCGATCAGGCCACGGTTTTCCAGGTAGCGCATGAACTGCGCCTGGTAGATGGCGGCCAGCGGGCCCAGGCCCATCGACACGGTCGGGGTCTGCCAGTAGTCCGGCATCAGCCACGGGTGCGGGTACGAGGACAGGCCACCGCCGTCCACTTCCATGCGGAACTTGTCCAACTGCTCTTCGCTGATGCGGCCTTCCAGGAAGGAACGCGCGTAGATGCCCGGGGCGCTGTGGCCCTGGATGAACAGCAGGTCGCCCGGGTGGTTTTCGCTCGGGGCGCGCCAGAAGTGGTTGAAGCCCACGTCGTACAGGGTGGCGCCGGAGGCGAACGAGGCGATGTGGCCGCCCAGGTCACCCGGCTTGCGGTTGGCGCGGACCACGGTGGCCATCGCGTTCCAGCGGATGATCGAACGGATGCGCCATTCCAGCTCGGCGTTGCCCGGGCTCTTGGCCTCGAACTGCGGCTCGATGGTGTTGACGTATTCGGTGGTGGGAGAGAACGGCAGGTAGGCGCCCGAACGACGGGTCAGTTCCACCATGCCTTCCAGCAGCTGATGCGCGCGCTCGGAGCCCTCGACATCAATAACGGCCTTCAACGACTCGATCCACTCCTGGGTTTCCACAGGATTCGGGTCGTTGTTCAGCACCTCGTTCAACCAGTTCATTAGCGCTCCCATAACCGCACGCACGCGCGCGACTGTTGTATAGATTTCTAGACCGCAAAGTGTAGCGCACCAAGGGCTTTCGTCACTTGGCTACGCAGGCGTATGGATGCAGGCGGCCAGTGTCCGCAAGGCCTGTCCCGCCCTGTCCAGCAGCAGGACAGGCCCCTGTTTCCGGCCGCTACGGCCTCTTGCGGCCGGTGCCCCGCTGTCGCATCAGGCCCGCTGCGTCCATGCGCAGGACGCAGTGTTACTGCTGCCGATGACGCTTCTGGGGCAGGTTTGGTGTCGGGGTCGGCCGCTTCCGGCGCCGGGCACTGAACCAGCGGCAACATGCCGCATCCGGCACTGGAAGTGCGCCGCTGGCGGCCGCAGGGTAGAGACCGAGTGCTGGCCCCAAGGCCCCGCTCCCTTCCACAGTTGCTGCCGGGGCGCCCTGCGAAGGGCGCCCCGTTTCTACGCGCGCCGCCCGCCGTGGCCCAAAACAGACCCGCTTGTGGCCGGATCGGGTGTTGTCGCTTTCGACATATCGATATATCGTTTGCACACTCGTTTACCGATATATCGAAATGAGCCGAAGCCCCTCTCCCAGAGCCCGTTCCATCGATTCGGCAGTACCGCGCCGCAACGGCCAGCCGCGCGTACTCAGCCGCGGCGACCTGCGCCTGCTGGTGCTGGCCCTGATCGGCGAGCAGCCACGCCATGGCTACGAGCTGATGCAGCTGATCAGCAACCAGTTCATGCAGGCCTACACGCCCAGCGCCGGCACCATGTACCCACTGCTGGCCAGCTTCGAGCAGGCCGGCTGGATCGAGGCCGAGGAAGTGGACGGCAAGCGGATCTTCCGCATCACCGCCGCCGGCGAGTTCGAGCTGAAGGTGCAGCGCACCCAGGTGCGGCTGGCGCAGCGACGCGCCTTCGACCGTGCCCGCGAGATCACCAAGGCCTCGCTGCCGGCGCCGTTGGCGGGCGCCCTGCACGAGTTCAAGCGGGCGCTGGTGCACCACCACGGACGCTGGGCCGAGGGCGAGGCGGACGAAGTGGCGGCGCTGCTGACGCGGGCCTCGGCCCTGCTCAACCGTACCGCCGGCAGCGAGAGCCAACCCTTTTCAACGACCCAGCCGGACTGACTCCAGCCAGGTCTCCCGCATGCCGCGCGCCCCAGCGCGACACCCTTACAGGTACCCCCCATGACTGAACACAACAACACGCGCCTGCGCCTGGATGTGCGCTTCCGTGAACTGACCGTGCTGCGCACTGAAGAGGTCACCCCGCACATGCGCCGCATCGTGCTGGGTGGCGCAGAGCTGGCCGGTTTCGATTCGCCCGGCGCCGACGACCACATCAAGCTGTTCTTCCCCAACGCTGCGGGCGAGATGGTGCTGCCGGTGCTGACCGCCGAAGGCCGCAGCTACCCGGACGGCAAGGAGCCTTCGCCGTCGCGTGACTACACCCCGCGCTGGTGGGATCACGAAAACGGCGAGCTGGCCATCGACTTCGTGCTGCACGACCAGGGCGTGGCCGGGCCGTGGGCCGAGCGCGCACAGCCCGGCGACACGCTGGTGATCGGCGGTCCGCGCGGCTCGTTCGTGGTGGCCGACAGCTACGACGCCTACGTGCTGATCGGCGACGAGACCGCACTGCCGGCCATCGCCCGATGGCTGGACGTGCTGCCGGACGGTGCCGAGGTGCAGGCCTTCATTGAAGTGCGCGACGAAGCCGAACGCCAGGACCTGCCGCAGTACGAGAACGTGCGCATCCACTGGCTGGAGCGCAACGGCTTCCCGGCGGCCAGCAGCACGCTGCTGGAAGACATGCTGACCGACTTCGAGGCCCCGGACGGTGATGTCTTCTACTGGATCGCCACCGAATCGCGCCGCGCACGGATGATGCGCAAGTTCATCGAAGGCCACCTGGGCGTGCCGCGCGACTGGATTCGTTCCACCGGCTACTGGAAGGCCCACCCGGACGAAACCGACGGCGATTGACCGGGCGGCCGGCGGGTTGCGCACCGTTGCCCGCATGCCCATGACCATGTAGAGCCGAGCCCACGCTCGGCTGCTCTCCGCTCCGCCATCGGAAACCCTCGCGCTGCGCGCGATGAGCCGAGCATGGGCTCGGCTCTACGGGTATGCCGCCGCCCGGTTCAACGCATCAGCCGGCAAGCAATGCGACAATCGCGCTCCTTTCCTGCAGCAACGAGGCCCACATGGCCAAACTGACCCTGGCCGGCGTGGATGCGCTGCGTGCCCGCTTCGCTGATGACGCTGCCTGCGACGCGGCACTGGCCGCGTTCGCCGACACCGCTGCACTGCGCATGCCGCTGCGCGACCTGGTGGAAGCACAGCACCGCTACCTGCAGGCCGAATTCGAAGTGGCGCAGGTGGCCGATGTGCTGCGCCGCGACCAGAAATACGCGCCGGTGGGCCGGCCTTCGGTGCATATCGTGCAGCTACGCAAGCAGCAGGCTGCGACCAAGCAGGCCGCGTTGATCGCCCGCCAGGTGGTGGCGCAGGCCGCGCAGACGTTCGTGCGGGGGAGCGGGATGACGGTGAAGGCCAAGCAGAGCCCGAGCGAAGCGTGCGTGGCATGGTTGGGCGCGTTGCGCTGAGCGCGCCGCGCACGATGTGATGGAACCGGCCAGCGCGTGATGGAACCGGCCAGCGGTAGCATCGACTGTTAGTCGACTCGCGCGCGCAGCGTGGGGTTTTGGCATCCCGCGAAGAGCAGTCGACTAACAGTCGACTCTACCAAAGCGGCTTTCCGCGCAGTGCGGAGTTTCCGGGCGCCATCGACGCGGATCGCATTCGCAAAAAGAAGGCCCGCCTTTCAGCGGGCCTTCTGCCTTCTCACGACGAGTGAGTCGGGTGCATCAAGCCGCCGGCTTTTCGCCGGTGGCTTCGGTGGTGACGCGGATCTTCACTTCATCGCTGACGTTCGGGGCGTAGGCGCCGACGCCGAAATCGCTGCGCTTCAGGGTGGTGGTGGCATCGAAGCCGGCGGCCGGAACCTTGGCCATCGGGTGCTCGCCGCCGCCGTTGACAGTGACGTCCAGGGTGACCGGCTTGGTGATGCCCTTGATGGTCAGGTCGCCGGTGACGGTCAGCTTGTTGGTGCCGGCCGCTTCCACCTTGGTGCTCTTGAAGGTGGCATCGGCGAACTTGGCGGCGTCGAAGAAGTCGGCGCTCTTCAGGTGCTCGTCGAACTTGGCGGTGAAGCTGTTCAGGCCGCTCAGCGGCAGCTTCACTTCCACGGTGGACTTGGTCACGTCTTCGGCGTTGTACACCAGGGTGCCTTCGACGTTGCCGAAGTGCGCGCTCGGGTTGGAGAAGCCGAAGTGGCTCCACTGCGCCAGTACGTCGGTGTGGCTCGGGTCCAGCTTGTAGGTGCCCGAGGCGATCTTGATCGCTTCGGCCGCCGGCGCGGCAGCAGCGGCATCAGCCGCCGGGGTGGCGGCCTGCTCGGTGGTGGCCGGGGCGGCGGCATCGGCCGCCGGGGCAGCGGTGTCGGCCGGCTTGGAGCAGGCGGCGATGGCCAGGGTCAGGGCCAGCGGCAGCAGCAGTTTACGGGTGGCGCTCATCTGAGGAACTCTCCGGATCGTAGGGTGGGTACACGGTGCAGCAATGGCCCGCCGCGGAACAGTGGGCCCGAAACCGATACAGCGACTTACGCGATGCGCGCCGCTTCGTCGAACGACAGGCGCGGCAGGCGCGGGAACAGGCCCGCCGGGTCACCGTAACCGAGGTTGACCAGGAAATTCGACTTGATGGAGGTGCCGGCGAAGAAGGCTTCGTCGACCTTGGCCGAGTCGAAGCCGGACATCGGGCCGGCATCCAGGCCCAGCGCGCGCGCAGCCAGGATCAGGTAGGCGCCCTGCAGGCTGCCGTTGCGGATGGCGGCTTCGTGGCGGCCTTCCTGCGGGCCGTCGAACCAGGCCTTGGCATCGGTGTGCGGGAACAGGTACGGCAGCTTCTCGTGGAAGTCCAGGTCGAAACCGATGATGACGGTGACCGGCGCGGCCATGGTCTTGGCCAGGTTGCCTTCGGACAGCGCCGGGGCCAGCTTGTCCTTGGCCTCCTTCGAGGTGACGAAGACGAAGCGGGCCGGCGTGGTGTTGGCCGCGGTGGGGCCCCACTTCACCAGGTCGTACAGTTCCTTCAGCAGGCTCTCGGGGACCGGCTTGTCGAGGAAGGCGTTCTGGGTGCGGGCCGTGCGGAACAGCTGGTCGAGGGCGGCGGCGTCGAGCGCGTGGGACATCGGTGGATCTCCAGGGCGGCGAAGGGAAGTCAGTGCCCGCGGGCGGCGCGGGGCGAAACGACGAGCCGCAGTGTAGAGTGTCGCGACTGTTGCAACACCCAGCAGGGCTGAAACGAATTAATGCCAATGGTGAAACGATCAAGCGCGCCGTGGACGGTCACCGACGGCCGCGCGGGCAATGTCCGCCAGGCGGTCGCGCTGGCGTCGGCACTGCGCCAGGGCACCCACCGACCGCTGCTCCTGCAACCGCGTGCGCCCTGGCGCTGGCTGTCGCCGCGGCGCCTGCCCGGCGATGTCAACGGCTACGGCGAGGCCTTTGCGTCACTGGCCAACGAGGCCCCGGCGCTGGCGATCGGCTGTGGCCGCCAGGCCGCCGGTGCCCTGCGCGTGCTGCGCGCACGCGGCAGCCAGGTGGTGCAGATCCTCGACCCGCGCATCAGCGCCCGCCATTGGGACGTGGTGGTGGTGCCCGAACACGATGCCCTGCGTGGCAGCAACGTGCTCACCCTGCTCGGCAGCCTCAACCCGGTGGACGACGACTGGCTGGCCTGGGGCCGCGCCGCGTTCGCCGGCTTCAGTACCCTGCCTGGCCCGCGCACGGCGCTGCTGGTGGGCGGGCCGACGCCGCTGGCACCGTGGGACGAGAACGCAATGGTCGGCGTATTCCAGGCGCTGGCCGAGCAGATCCGCAATGAAGGCGGCAGCCTGCTGGCAACCACCTCGCGACGCACGCCGCCGGCCCTGGCCGAGATCCTGCGCGCGAAGTTCGCCAACCTGCCGCACGTGATCTGGGGCGATGGTGGCGACGGTACCAATCCTTATGGCGGCCTGCTCGGCTGGGCCAACCGCGTGGTGGTCTCGCCCGATTCGGTGAACCTGCTCTCTGAAGCCTGCGCCACGCGCATGCCGGTGATGGTGGCGCTGGCCGAGACCGCGCAGGGCCGGCTGGCCCGCTTCCAGCAGCAGCTGCGCGAGCGCGGGCGCTTGCAGCCGCACTGGCTGGACTGGCAGTACGACCGCATCGAGCCACTGCGCGAAACCGCGCGCGTGGCGGCGGAAGTAAAGCAGCGCCTGGCATTGGGGTAGTGCCGGCCGCTGGCCGGCAACGCTGTGCGCATTACCGAACACCGCCGATGCCGGCCAGTGGCCGGCACTACCGGGATGCACAGCGATTTCTGAACATTTCAATCTGCCCATACCGTTAGAGTCCGGTGTCCCCCACCGGACCGAATGCCTTCATGCGTACCCTGCTCCTGCTGCCCCTGGCCCTGCTCGCCGCGTGTTCGACCGCGCCCACCGAGCTGGACCCGATCTCCTATCAGTGCCAGCAGCAGCTGGACGCGTACCGCGAGCAGCCGGCGCTGCGCGATCCGAAGACGGGCGAGCGCCCGCCGCTGCCGATCGCCCCGATCAGCTATGCCTGCGACAGGGAACTCCAGCGCAAGGGCGTGGATCGCCCGCTGCGCTGAGCAGCGTATGATCGGCGCGCGGGCCTGCCCGCCGCTGAAGGTACCGACATGGATCGTTTTGCCCGCCTGCCCCGTGCCGCGCTGCTGATCGCCAGCCTACTGGCGACCGCACCGGCCTGGGCCGACAGCACCGCCTGCCGCGAGCGCTACCCGAGCGTGGCGTCGCAGGCGGCGATGCTGGACGTGGCCTGGACCACCGCCGAACGCCTAGACGCGCTGCCCGATGTGGACGTGGTGGTGGCCGCGCGCGGTGGCCAGGACCTGAGCCGCTACGGCCTGCGCCACAGCCACCTGGCCTTCCTGCTGCGCGAGGACGACGGCCGCTGGCGCGCGATGCACCTGCTCAACCGCTGCAAGACCGACAGCTCGCAGCTGTACCACGAGGGCCTCGGCAACTTCGTCGGCGAGAGCGGCGGCCATACCGACCTGCGCATCGGCGTGCCGTCGGCCCCCTTGCGTGCGGCGCTGCGCGCGATGCTGGTGCCACCCTCGATCCAGCCCAAGGCGCTGCACGAAACCAGGTACAACGTGGTCGCCTACCCGTTCGCCACCGACTACCAGAACTCCAACCAGTGGGTGCTGGAGGTGCTGGCGGCGGCGATGGCGCAGGCCGAAGGCGCGCCGGCCATCGTCAAGCGCGAACAGGCACAGCAGTGGCTGCGCCAGCGCAAGTACCAGCCCAGCGTGCTGCATATCGGCCTCGGCAAGCGCGTGGGTGCGCGCCTGTTCGTAGCCAACGCCACCACCACCGACCATCCAGCCGGCGAACGCATCTCCGGCAACTATTCGGTGGTGACGGTGGAATCGGTGTTCGACTTCCTGCACCAGCGCAGCCAGCTGCAGCAGGAACTGGTGATCCCCCATGTGCCGGTGGCCGGTGCCACCGCCGCCGCCCCCTGATTTCCCCGAGGAGAACGACATGCGTCCGCTGCTTGCCTCTGTACTGTCGACGGTGATCGTCACCGGCCTGGCCTGGTCCACGGCCGCCCACGCCGAACGCCGCATCGTGATCATCCATGACCCGGGCCCGCAGGGACCGAGCCTGGAAATGTCCACGCAGATGGTGGCCTCGGCCCGCGCCGCCGCCGCGAAGGAAGCCCAGGATGCGGCCGACGCCGGCCGGCCGCTGGCCCGCCCGCAGCAGATCAAGCTGCCGCAGATGGAGGTGAGCGCCATCGCCACCACCGTCGACGGCCGCCGCGAAGTGCTGCTGCGTGATGCCAATGACCCGCAGAACACGGCATCGATGCAGTACCCGCGCGGCATCGGCGATCCTGCTGTGCAGTTCACCGTGGGCCAGACCGTGAACTTCGAGCCGACCGGCAACGACCAGGGCTGGCAGCTGAAGGACAACCAGGGCCGCCCGCTGGAATACCTGCCCGAGGCCACCGGCCCGCGCGACATCTTTGACACCCGGCGCTGAGCCGCTGCCCCACGCTGACCAGGAGGTCTCCATGCTCCGTTGCCTGCGCGTTCCCGCCACTGCATTGCTGCTCTCGGCGCTGCTGGTCCCTACCGTCCATGCCGGCGCCGCGCCGCAGTTGAACAGCAGCGAGGCCAGCGTGATCGTGACCTCGTTCGTGGTGCTGTCGCTGCCGCTGGCGGCGTCGATGGGCCTGTCCGAACTGTCCAAGGCACCGTTCAAGGCCAGCGAGCGCAACGCCAGGGCGACCCGCACCAAGGCGGTGCCGCTGCCGCCGATGGAAGTGAAGAAGGTGGAGACCACGCCTACGGGCGAGCGCCAGGTGCAGTTGCAGGTACCGGACAAGGCCGACCACACCGCCACCCTGCGCTGGCCGGTGCAGCCGCAGGGCGAGAACCCGACGGCGGCCTTCGTGGTCGGGCAACGGGTGCATTTCGACCCCACCGAGGCCGGTGCCGGCTGGAACGTGAAGAGCGCGCAGGGCCAGACCCTGGCCTATGTGCCGACGGCCTATGCCGCCGGTGACGTGATGAGTGAAGCGCTGTAAAGCTGAACGACCGGTTTTGGCTTTGCCGCAGGCCGGGCGGATAATGGGCGATCCCCTTTGTCCCCCTGGCTCGCCATGTCCGTGCGTCCTGCCCCTCTGTTTGCCCCGCTGACCCCGCGCGCCCTGGTGCTGGCGGTACTGGCCATGGGTGCAGTGGTGCTGCTGTCCAACGTACTGGTGCAGTACCCGATCAACGACTGGCTGACCTGGGGCGCCTTCAGCTATCCGGTCGCGTTCCTGGTCAGCAACCTGATCAACCGCCGCTTCGGTCCGGGCCCGGCGCGCCGCGTGGCGTGGATCGGCTTCGCGGTGGCGGTGTTGTTGTCGATCTGGGTGGCCACCCCGCGCATCGCCATTGCCTCCTGCTCGGCGTTCATCGTGGCCCAGCTGCTGGACATCACCGTGTTCGACCGCCTGCGCCGTGGCAGCTGGTGGCGCGCACCGATGGTGGCCACCACCTGCAGCGCGACGGTGGACACCACCATTTTCTGGTCGATCGCGTTCGCCGGCTCCGCGCTGCCGTGGGTGAGCTGGGCCGCTGGCGACCTGGCAGTGAAGCTGGCGATCGGCGTGTGCCTGCTGGCTCCGTTCCGCGCGCTGCTGTGGAAGATGGCGCCGCTGCGCGCCACCAGCTGACCGCACATGCTCTGGTAGGTGCCAACCTTGGATGGCACATGAGCACGGTAGGTGCCGACCGTTGGTCGGCACGCTCCATCAGAGTTCATCACCGCTGACAGATTGTGCCGACCAACGGTCGGCACCTACCAACAGCGGATCATCCCCGGGCAATTGTTCTAATGGGTGCACCCATCACCCGAACGGCAACGCCGCCGCTCGGCACGCCGCCGTAATCGCCGCACACGCGTCTTCAATCGCGGGCGTGGTCGGTGCCAGCCGCGGGCGCCGGTCCAGCGTGCAGGCCAGGCCTACGTCGAGCAGCGTGGCATGCGCGGTATGCAGTGCCTGCGCGGTGGCACCCGGCAGGAAGCCCGCAACCGCCAGCGCATCGATCAACGACGGTGTAGCGCGCGGATGCAGCAGCGCGGGATGCTGCGCACTACGCGCCAGCACGCCGGTCTGCAGCAGGAACTCCAGGTCCACCACGCCACCGGCACCCTGCTTCAGGTCCAGTCGCGCAGCATCGCTGCGGTCCAGTTCGGTGCGCATGCGGCCACGCATCTTCAACACATCGGCATACAGCGTGGCCAGATCGCGCTCACGACCCAGCGTCTGTGCACGCACCTGCTCGAAGTCGGCCAGCAGGCTGGCATCACCGGCCACGCCGCGTGCACGTACCAGGGCCTGGTGTTCCCAGGTCCACGCGCGTTCGCGCTGGTATTCGGTGTAGCTGGCCAACGAAGACACCAGTGAACCCTTGCCGCCATCCGGGCGCAGGCGCACGTCGATGTCGTACAGGCGGCCGGCGGCGGTGACCGCACCGAGCAGCGCCATCACCTTCTGCGCCAGCCGCGCATACCAGCGCCCTGGTTCCAGCGGACGTGCGCCATCGCTGGCCTCCACGCCGGCAGGATTGTCGTGCAGGAATACCAGGTCCAGGTCGGAACCGAAGCCCAGTTCAAGGCCGCCGAGGCTGCCGTAGCCGATGATCGCGAAGCGCCCACCGGGAATCACGCCGTGTGCCGCGCGCATGTCCGCTTCGGCCATCGCCAGCACGGTGGTGACCACCGCCTGTGCCAGCTCGGCCAGTTGCCGCGTGCTGTCCACTGCGCCCTGGCGACCGTCCAGCGTGGCCATCGCCATGCGGAAGCTGAGCGCCAGCCGCGTCTCGTTGAGCCAGCGCAGTGCGGATTCGGGGTCTTCCACCGCCAGCACCTGCTGGCACTCGGCCAGCATGCCGGCCGCATCGGGCATCGGCCCGGACACGCGCACGTCCAGCAGTTCGTCCAGCAGCAGCGGGTACGCCGCCAGCCGCTCAGCCAGCAGCGCGCTGCGCGCCAGCACATCGACCAGCCGCGCCAACGCGCTCGGTTGTTCGTCCAGCAGCGCGAGATAGCTGGTCCGGCGCAGCACCGCCTGCAGCAGGCCAAGCACGCGCTTGAGCGCGGCATCGGGTTGCGGCGAGCGCGTGGCCGCATGCAGCAGCGCCGGCAGTACGCGATCCAGCCGTGCACGCGCGGCGTCGGACAGGGACTTCACGCCGGTGCCCTGGGCGAAATCGCGCAGCGACTGATCGGCGCCATTGGCATCGAGGAAACCGGCTTCGGCCAGCAACGGCGCGTTGCTGCCCTCGGGCAGGCTGCGCCAGTAGTTGGCCAGCGCGTCGGGCGCGGCCTGGCCCTTGCGCGGGGCCAGCAGCGCGGCGAATTCGGTGCTGACCCGCTGCTGCTGTTCGGCCAGTGCCGCGCGCAGTACCTCCCAATCCGGGTAGCCGAGGCCGATGGCAATGCGCGCGCGGTCCAGCGCGTCGCTGGGCAGCACGTGGGTCTGCGCGTCGCGCAGCATCTGCAGGCGGTTTTCCAGGCGGCGCAGGAACAGGTAGGCCTCGCGCAGCGCGCTGCCATCCTCGGGCGCGATCTGCCCTGCGGCAACCAGCGCGTCCAGTGCCACCAGCAGGCGGCGCTCGCGCAGCGCCGGCTCACGGCCACCGCGGATCAGCTGCAGCGCCTGGCACAGGAACTCGATTTCGCGGATGCCACCGGCGCCGCGTTTGATGTCTTCGTGCAGCTCGCGGCGCGCGACTTCGGCGGTGATCGCCGCCTTCATCTCGCGCAGGCCGTCGAGCGCGGTGAAATCGAGGTAGCGGCGGTACACGAACGGGCGCAGGGTCTGCAGCCACGCCTCACCGGCGGCGATGTCGCCGGCTACCGCGCGCGCCTTCAGCCATGCGTAGCGCTCCCAGTCGCGGCCTTCGCGCTGGAAATACTGGTCCATCGCCGCGAACGACAGCGCGACGCGACCGGCGCTGCCGAACGGCCGCAGGCGCAGGTCGACGCGGTGGCTGAAGCCATCGACGGTGGTTTCGTCCAGCAGCTTGGCCAGGCGCTGGCCGAGGCGGGCGAAATACTCCTCGGCGGCCAGCGCGCGCGGACCGTCGGATTCGCCGCCGTGCGGGTAGGCGTAGACCAGGTCGATATCGGAACTGAAGTTGAGCTCGCCGCCGCCGAGCTTGCCGAGGCCGAACACCACCAGCTGCTGCGCGGCGCCTTCGCCATCGCGGACCACACCGTGGCGCTGGGCGAATTCCTGCTGCAGCGCGTCCAGCGCCAGCCGCAGGCAGTCCTCGGCCAGGGTGGTGGCGCCAGCCAGCGTCTGCGCCACGTCGTCCAGCCCAGCCAGGTCGCGCCAGATCAGCCGCGTCGACATGGCAGTACGCCAGCGCCGGATCTGCGCCGGCCAGTCGCTGGGCTGCAGCGGATCGAGCACCGGTGGTGGGATCGGCGGACAGCCGGGGGTAGCCAGCTGCGCCAGCAGCGCCGGTTGCCGCACCAGGGTGTCCAGCGCGAAGTCGCTGGCCCCCGCCAGTCGGGTCAGCAGCGGCAGCAGTTCGGCAGGAACGGGCTCGGGCAGGACCTGGGCCAGGCGCGCCAGGGCGCGGTCGACAAGGGGCTGCAGGGAGGCGGGCAGGTCAGCGGGGGCGAGGGTCATGGGCGGATTGTATCGACCCGGTCGGGACGCGACGGACCCGGTAGTGCCGGCCGCTGGCCGGCAGATCCCATGATCCTGCCGAAGGTTGCCGCAGTTGCCGGCCAGCGGCCGGCACTACCGATAATGGAGGCCGCGCATTCATACTGGGCGACAGGCAATAAAAAAGCCCGCTTGCAGCGAACTGCCAGCGGGCTCTGCTCCCTCCCCCACGTCGGGATGCAGGGCCATCGTGCGGGCTACGAAAGCACTTTGCACGCTGCACTGCAAAACAGAACCGGCGGGTATGGGTGAGCCCCTGGGGGAAAAGCCATTCCACGAAGGTAGAACCCCCCGTACGGATGAGGATGGCCGATAATCGGGATTCCCCCCAGAAACACTGTCGTCATGTCTGTTGATCGCATCGCCAACGCGCGTCTCCGTGACCGCGTGGTCTCCGCCGAGGCCGCAGCCGCGCTGATCCAGCCCGGTGAAACCGTGGCCATGAGCGGCTTTACCGGCTCCGGGTATCCCAAGGCCGTTCCCGTCGAACTGGCCCGCCGCATCGAAGCGGTGCACGCCCAGGGCAATCCCTTCCAGATCAAGCTGATGACCGGCGCGTCGACCGCGCCGGAACTCGATGGCGCGCTGGCCAAGGCCGATGGCATCGCCATGCGCATGCCGTTCCAGAGCGACCCGGACGCGCGCAACCGCATCAACGAGGGCAAGCTGGATTACATCGACATCCACCTCAGCCACGTTGCCCAGCACGTGTGGTTCGGTTTCTACGGCGAGATCGACACCGCCGTGATCGAAGTCTCGGCCATTCGCGAGGACGGTTCGCTGGTGCCCTCCACTTCGGTCGGCAACAACAAGACCTGGCTGGACCTGGCCAGGAAGGTGATCGTCGAGGTCAACGAGTGGCAGCCGGCCGGCGTCGACGGCATGCATGACATCTACTACGGCACCGCGCTGCCGCCGCATCGCAAGCCGATTCCGCTGGTGAACGCCAACGACCGCATCGGCGATACCGCGCTGCGCTGCGACCCGGACAAGATCGTGGCCGTGGTGCGTACCAACGGCCCGGACCGCAACAGCCCGTTCAGCCCGATCGATGCGACCAGCGAACAGATCGCTTCGCACCTGATCGAGTTCCTCAAGCACGAGGTGAAGAAGGGCCGCCTGCCGCCGAACCTGCTGCCGCTGCAGTCGGGCGTGGGTAACATCCCCAATGCCGTGCTGGCCGGCCTGGCCAAGAGCGGTTTCCGCGACCTGGCCGCGTTCACCGAAGTGATCCAGGACGGCATGCTCGACCTGCTGCGCGATGGCGTGCTGAGCTACGCCTCGTGCACCGGCTTCGCGCTGAGCCCGCAGGCCAACGAGACGTTCAAGGAGAACATCGATTTCTACCGCGAGCGCATCATCATGCGCACGCAGGAAATCTCCAACCATCCGGAACTGGTGCGCCGCCTGGGCTGCATCGGCATGAACGGCATGATCGAGGTGGACATCTACGGCAACGTCAATTCGACGCACGTGATGGGCACGCGCATCATGAACGGCATCGGCGGTTCGGGTGACTTTGCCCGCAATGGTTTCCTGTCAGCGTTCCTGAGCCCGTCCACCGCCAAGAACGGCACCATCTCGGCGATCGTGCCGATGGCCAGCCATGTCGATCACACCGAGCACGATGTGTCGGTGATCGTCACCGAACAGGGCCTGGCCGACCTGCGCGGGCTGACCCCGCGCAAGCGCGCGCAGGTGCTGATCGACAACTGCGCGCATCCGGATTTCCGTCCGCAGCTGCAGGACTACTTCGACCGTGCCAGCCGCGAGAGCTACGGCAAGCACACCCCGCACCTGCTGCCGGAAGCGCTGTCGTGGCACCAGCGCTGGCTGGATACCGGCACGATGAAGGGCTGACCCCGGGTCCGGACATCGGGTAGAGCCGGCCGCTGGCCGGCTTCCCCTACAGCCGGCCAGCGGCCGGCTCTACCTTCACGCGGTGCGCAGGCTCGCCAGCGATTCGGCCTGCAGCCGCTCGTAGATCTCGAACTCGTCGTTCACCGCCACGCCCAATGCCTGCTCGAAGGCCTCGCGGTTGGCATGCGCGGCATAGGCGCGCTGTTCTTCGCCACCCAGGTTCGACTGGAAAATGCCTGCGGCGCTGACCGGCAGGAAATCCTCGTAGACGATCGGGTCAGCCGTCGCCAGGCCGGCGGCCACCAGCACTTCAGCGGGCAGATCGGCCACGCGCTCCGGCGCGGCGCGGCCGGCGTCGGTCAGCTGGTAGCGGTAATACCCCAGGCCTTCCTGGCGCAGCGTGTCATGGTCATCCGGGAAGCTGGCGAACACCGCCTGCAGGCGCCGGCCGTAGTCGCCGCCGGTGCTGCCTTCGCCACCGGCGTCGCGGGCCTGCGACAACAGTTGGTCGTACAGCGCGCGGCCCTTCGGGGTCAGCGCCAGGCCGCGTTGTTCGATCTCGCCGAAGCGCGCGGTATGCGTGCCGGCGTCACCACCTTCGGCATCCGGGAAATGAACGGCTTCTTCCAGCGCCTTGAAGCTGGTCTGACGCAGCAGGATCGGGCAGGCGCGGCGCGGCGGACCTTCGATGACCGCCTTGGCCGCCATGCCGTGCTCGATCATTGCCGCCTGTGCAGCGTCGATGTCCAGCGTGCGCGGGGTCAGGTGGTTGATGTGCGGGCCACGGAAGCTGACCACGTCGGCCACCAGCCGGTGCGCGTTGTGCAGCGCGCGGTAGGTCGGCAGATCGACCGTGGCATCGCCGTGCCAGCGGAAGGTTCCCAGTGCTTCATCAACGAAGCGCTCGGCATCGGCCTGCGACAGGCCGCCGTCACGCTCGGCCTGCTCGATCAGTGCCAGTGCGCCGTCGGTAAAGATGCGGCGGCGTGCCAGGATCTTCGCCGACTCGGCACGCAGCGCTTCATCTTCGATCAGTTCCAGGCGCAGCAGCGAGGTGAACACGCGGAACGGATTCTGTGCCAGCGCCGCGCCGGTGAGTGGGCGGAACGCGGTGGAGTGCACCGGCACGCCGGCCACCGACAGGTCGTAGTAGCCGACGGGGTACATGCCCATCACCGCGAACAGGCGGCGCAGCGTCGCCAGCTCCTGCGCGGTGCCGACGCGGATCGCGCCATGGCGCTCTTCGTCCAGGCGCGCACGCTCGTCGTTGCGCTGCAGCTGCGCGGCCAGCGCCGGGTCCTGGGCAAGCACCTGCGCGTTGATCCGCTCCACCAGTTCCACCAGCGTGCCGTACAGCGGCACTTCGGTGCGGTACATGCGGGACATGGCCTGCGCGAACAGGCGGCGGATCACATCAGGCGAAACGAAAGAGGCGCTCATCAGTCACTCGATTACGGGAACGGGGAACAGCTCGGACCCGTATTGTCGCCGGAGCGCGCGGCGGCGGCGATACGCAGAGCAACATGGCCGGGTAGTGCCGGCCGCTGGCCGGCAACCTCCTGATGCCTGGAAGGGTGCAGTTGCCGGCCAGCGGCCGGCACTACCGCTTCAACTGCCGCTTCAGGGTGGCATCCAGCGTGATCGGCCGGTCCCAGTGCTGGTAGCTGGCCACGATGGCATGGCGCACAGCCCGGTAGTGCAGATTGTCCGGCTTGGTGGGCATGCGCTTGACCACCGCCTCCCAGCCGCCCTCCGGGTCCTGGCTGAAGGCACGCACGCTGTCGCGGCAGGTCTGGCCACTGGCCTTGGCCCAGAAGCAGGCGAAATAGATGTCTCCTGCCTGCCAGCCGTGGGTGGTGAACAGCGCGCTGATGTAGCCGCGCGGCACGTCGGCATAGCGCGACACTTCGTCGAGGAAGGCGTCGGGGTAGCGTTCGGCGTAATGGTTGATGTCCTGCAGCTGGGCATCGACCCAGCTGTCGCCGGTGTCCACTTCGTAGGCGCTTGAGCGCTCGGCGGTCTGCTGGGCCAGCACGGTGGCCGGCGCCAGCAGCAGGGACAACATCAGCGCGCGCAGTAGGTGGTTCATGCCCCGATTCTGCCGCAGCCGACGGGCCCTGTCAGGCCGCAGCGGCCTTGGCCTCGATCGCCGCCAGTGCGGCCGGCCAGTCGTGGGCGGTATCGGCAGTGACCATGCGCGGTTCGTCGTCGGCCACGCCATGCTGGGTCTCGTGGGCCCAGGTCACTGCGTACGGGGTATGCACGCCCCAGCCACCCAGGGTGACCACCGGCTCGATGTCCGAGCGCAGCGAGTTGCCGACCATCACGAAGCGCTGCATCGGCAGGTCGAATTCGGCCAGCACGCGGGCGTAGGTCTCCGGGTCCTTCTCGGAAACGATCTCGATGCGCGGGAAGAGCTCGGCCAGGTTGGCGACCTTGATCTTCGCTTCCTGGTGGAACAGGTCGCCCTTGGTGATCAGCACCACCGGGTAGTGCTCGGCGATGGCCGCCACCGCTTCGCGCACACCGTCGATCAGCTCGACCGGGTGGCGCAGGGTGTCGTGGCCGATCTCCAGGATGCGCTGGATGTCCTTGGCCTCGATGCGCTGGCCGGTGATGTCGATGGCCGCTTCGATCATCGACAGGGTCATGCTCTTCACGCCGTAGCCGAAGGTGCCCAGGTGGCGCTGCTGCACTTCCAGCAGGTGGCGCGCGGTCTGGGTGTCATGCACGTCGACGTAGCGCGACAGCAGGTCAAGATAATCCTGCTCGGCCTTGCGGTAGTAGTCCTCGCTCTTCCACAGCGTATCGTCACCGTCAAAACCGACCAGGCCGATGGCGCGCGACGGCGCAGGCGTGGAGGTGTTCATCGCGCAAGGATACAGGGGCCGTGGTGACGAAAAAAACCCGGGCGGCCGAAGCCGCCCGGGTTCCCATACGCCCCGATACAGGTCTTACCTGCCCTGCGCACCCTGCGCTGCGCCGCCGGCGCCGGCCTGCTGGGCGGCCACATAGGCCTTGTACTCATCGGCGCTCAGCTCACCGTCCTTGTTGGTATCGGCCTGGTCGAACACCTGGGCCAGGCCGGCGTTCACCTGCGCCTCGGTCTTGCTGATGGTGCCGTTGCCATCGGTATCGATGCTGGCCCAGGTCTGGCCACCGCCGTTGGCCTGGGCCGAGGCCGCTGCGGCCGCATTGGTTGCCTGGTCAGCCGCCTGGCCCGCCTGTGCCGCTGCCTGCTGCGCCTGGGCGGCCTCGTTCTGTGCCTGCGCGGCCTGCTGCTTGGCCGACTGGGCCATCGCCGGGATGGCCAGCACGCTGCCGGCGGCGACGATCAGGGCGATCAGGGGCTTGCGGTTGCGAATAGTCATCAGGGGTGTCTCCTGCCAATTGGGTGGTGTTGCGCGGCGTGTTGTCTCCGCACGGCACCTACCCTGCCACCGCGTTTCTGAATCGATTTTGCGTCGCGAGCGGCGTGCACACACACGATTAACCACTCGCCTCCACCCATGCATTAGCGTGGTGGTTAGCAGCAAGTGAGCAGCTCATAAGATGCGCATTCAGCGCCGCAGGATTTAACCGGCAACCAACGAAAAACCTGCGTCAGTCGACGGTTTCTTTCGATGACCGCGAACTGAACAACACCCAGCCGAGCGCAACACCAGCGAGCGCGCCGGCGATTTCCAGCACCACGCGACTGCCGAGTTCGTTCGGATCGTGGATGGTTGCCAGGAACAGGCGCGCGTACAGCGGTGACTCCAGCCGCACGATGCCCATGTAGAACAGCTTCCATGCATCGATGCCGGCGGAGATGATCACGGCGATGACACAGGACCACCCGATCGCATGCCCCGCTGTCCAGTGCAGGAGCCGGCACAGCTGCGACCACAGGAAGTACACCAGCAGCCCGACCAGCATGGCGATGGCGCCGGCTTCCAGGGTACCGAGCAGGCCGAAGTGCAGGGGAAGGTTCATCGGGTGGGCAGGGATGAAGAGGCGGCCAGTGTAAGGGATCTGCCCCGGACCCAATCGGCAGCCATAGTAGATCCACGCCATGCGTGGATGAATCTCCATCGAGATCGAATATCGCGACGATTGAACAAGAAGCAGCCGAGCATGGGCTCGGCTCTACAACGGACCGCGCGGGAAACTGTCGAAGGCGGGGTGGGTCCGGTTGCGGGGGCGTGAGCCGCATGGGCCCGAGGCATGCCTCGGGCGGGTTGGGCAGGACGCCCAACCCGGGTCTTGCCGTGTGCGCAGGA
>NZ_CVIW01000019.1:0-61210 GCF_001499715.1 Stenotrophomonas thermophila
TCCAACCTGCCATGCCGGCCAGCGCCGGCACTGCCCGCACCGGGGCGATTGCCGAATTCGCGTCAACACCTTGACGTGGCCTGCCTATAATGGCCGCCTCGATCAAGGAGTGACGACATGAGCGGTCCGGCACGGCGGAAGCGGTGGGGATGGGCGGCGGCGGTACTGGCAGGAGGCCTGTTGCTGGGCCTGGCCGGCTGCCGCAACGACAGCGGGCAGTTGCCCAAGGCCAGTGGCGAGGCGATCACCACCAAGGCCGAGCAGGTGAAGGAATTCACCCTTCTGCGCGCCTACCCGGACCAGAAGAATGACGGCCTGTCGCTGGCGCTGGAGTTCTCGCGCCCGCTGGTCGGCACCCAGGATTTCGACACGCTGGTGCGCTTCGAGGAGAAGGTCGGCACGGACGACAGCAGCTGGACCCTGTCCGATGACGGCCTGACCCTGCGCTACCCGTTCGTCGAGGCCGGCAAGGAGTTCAGCCTGGTGGTGTCGCCGGACCTGCTGGCCGCCGACGGCAGCCGGCTGGGCAAGGAACTGAAGCAGAAGGTGTTCAGCGGCGAGCTGAAGCCGGTGGTCGGCTTCGCCTCGCAGGGCAGCGTACTACCGGCCAAGGACAGCCGTGGCCTGCCGGTGGTTTCGGTGAACGTGCCGGAGGTTGACGTCGAGTTCCTGCGCGTGCGCGAGAAGGACCTGCCGACCTTCTTCAGCCAGTACCAGCGCGGCGGTCGCCGCGGCAGCTGGGAGCTCAGCAGCGACTACGAGCGCAGCCCGATCAACAAGCTGGCCGAGCCGGTCTACGTCAACCGCTTCATCCTTGGCGGCAAGCAGAACGAGCGGGTGCTGACCTACCTGCCGACCCAGGACATCAAGGAACTGCAGGAGCCGGGCCTGTACTTCGCCCTGCTCAAGCGCACCGGCGACTATGAGGGCGAATTCGATACCGCGTTCTTCTCGGTCAGTGACATCGGCCTGCACACCCGCGCCTACAAGGACAAGCTGTTCGTGCATACCGCCGGTCTCAAGGACGGCGCGCCGCTGAAGGGCATCGACCTGCGCGTGCTCGACGCCAAGGGCGAGGTGGTGCTGAAGGGCAGCACCGATGGCAACGGCAATGCGCTGCTGAACTACACCCTGGATGCCACCCACGTGCTGGTCGCCAGCAGCGGCAAGGACACCAGCTTCCTGCCGTTCAACCAGCCAGCGCTGGACCTGAGCGAATTCGCCGTGGCCGGCCGCGACAACGCGTGGTTCGATGTCTATGCCTGGTCCGGCCGCGACCTGTACCGCCCGGGCGAGACCGTGCGCCTGTCCGCGCTGCTGCGTGACAACGATGGCAAGCCGGTCAAGGCGCAACCGGTGTTCCTGCGCCTGAAGCAGCCCGACGGCAAGACGTTCCGCGAGACCCGCCTGCAGCCGGGTGACCAGGGCTACATCAATTTCGAGCAGGTGATCCCCGCCGAGGCGCCGACCGGGCGCTGGCAGGTCGAGTTCCGCACCGACCCGGCCAGCAAGGAAGCGATCCAGGGCATGACCCTGCGCATCGAGGAGTTCCTGCCCGAGCGCATGAAACTGGACCTGGACAGCGCGCAGAAGACGCTGAAGCCGGGTGAGGACCTGCGCCTGCAGGCCAATGGTGCCTATCTGTACGGGGCACCGGCCGATGGCAACCGCTTCACCGCGCGCATGGCGGTGGCCGCCGAGCAGCAGCCGGTGGAAGGCCTGCCGGGCTACTTCTTCGGTGACCCGACCCTGCAGCTGCCGCGCGAAGCCAAGGACGTGATCGACACCACGCTGCCGGCCAACGGCCAGCTGCGCGAGGACGTGGCATTGCCGGAAGAGGCGGCCAAGGCCAAGGCACCGATTGCCGTGGTGCTGTCCGGCAGCCTGTATGAAACCGGTGGCCGCACGGTCACCCGTACCCTGAAACGGGTGATGTGGCCGGCCAATGCGCTGGTCGGCGTGCGCCCGCTGTTCAACCCCGAGGACGGTGCCGACTCCAACGGCAACGCGCGCTTCGAGCTGATGCGCGTGGATGCCACCGGCGCGCCGCAGCCGGCCAAGGGCCTGAAGATCACCCTGGTGCGGGAACTGCGCGACTACCACTGGACCTTCAACGACAACCGTTGGGACTACGATTTCACCCGCCGTTTCGAGAACAAGGAAACGCGCACCGTCGATGCCGGCGGCAGCGCGGTCGCCTTCGATTTCCCGGTGGAGTGGGGCGAGTACCGCGTGGACGTGTTCGATCCGTCCACCGGCCTGACCAGCCGCTACCCGTTCCGCGCCGGCTGGAGCTGGGGCGATGACAACCGCGGCCTGGACGCGCGCCCGGACAAGATCAAGCTGGGCCTGGACAAGACCGGCTACAAGGCCGGCGACACCCTGGAAGTGACGGTGACCCCGCCGCATGCCGGCAAGGGCATCCTGATGGTCGAGACCGACCGCATGCTGTACGTGCAGGGCATCGACGCCAAGCCGGGTTCGACCTTCAAGATTCCGGTCACCGCTGACTGGGAACGCCACGACGTCTACATCACCGCGCTGGTGTTCCGTGGCGGCAGTGCGCCGAGCAAGATCACTCCGGCCCGTGCCGTGGGCGTGGTGCATGTGCCGATGGACCGCAAGGGCCGCACCGTGGCCGTCGGCCTGGCCGCGCCCAAGCAGATGCGCCCGGAGCAGGACCTGCCGGTGACGGTCAGCGCACCACAGTTGGCCGGCAAGATGGCGCACGTCACCGTCTCGGCGGTGGACGTGGGCATCCTCAACATCACCCGCTTCCCGGTGCCCGACGCCGGTGCGCACTTCTTCGCCCAGCGTCGCCTCGGCATCGATGCCTACGACATCTACAGCCGGGTGATCGAGAGCTTCGACGGCAGCAGCGGCAAGCTGAAGTTCGGTGGCGACATGGCGCTGCAGGCGTTGCCGCAGGCCAAGCGCCCGACTGCGCGCGTGCAGACCGTGGACCTGTTCTCCGGCCCGGTGCAGCTCGATGCCAAGGGCATCGCCCGCATCCGCCTGAAGGTGCCGGACTTCAACGGTACCCTGCGGGTGTCGGCACTGGTCTACAGCGATGACCAGTACGGCAAGCGCGACGTGGAAACCGTTGTGCGCGCGCCGATCCTGGCTGAAGCCAGCATGCCGCGCGTGCTCGCTCCGGGCGACCGCAGCACCGTGACCCTGGATGTGCAGAACTTCACCGGCAAGTCGGGCCAGTTCAACGTGAAGGTGGAAAGCGAGGGCCCGCTGAACCTGGGCGAGGGCAGCCGCAGCGTGCAGTTGAATGCCGACGCCAAGACCACGTTGAGCTTCCCGCTTTCGGCACGCGAGGGCCACAGCGTGGCCAAGGTGCGGGTGCGGGTGGACGGCAACGGCTTCAAGGCCGATCGCCGTTACGACCTGCCGGTGCGTGCGGCGTGGCCGCAGGTGCTGCGTTCGCAGGTGCGTACGCTCGATCCGCTGGCGGCGGTCAGCCTCGACAACAGCCTGACCGATGGCCTGATGTCGGAGTCGGTCAATGCCCGCCTGCTGGTCAGCCCGCTGCCGCCGATTCCGTTCGCTAGTGCACTGCAGGGCGCGCTGAACTACCCCTACGGCTGTGCCGAGCAGACCACCAGCAAGGGTTACGCGGCGCTGATCCTGGACCAGGCGACGTCGTCGATGCTCGGTGCCGACGGCCTGGATGCCAAGACCCGTCGCGAGCGCATGGAAGGTGCGTTCGGTCGCCTGGCGTCGATGCAGGTGGCCAACGGCAACTTCTCGATGTGGGGTGACGACGGCTACGTGAACCCGTGGCTGACCCCGTACATCACCGAGTTCCTGCTCGACGCCAAGGATGCCGGTTTCGCGGTGCCCGATAACGTGCTGCAGAAGGCGCTCAACCGGCTTAGCGAGGACCTGCTGTCCGGCGGCAACCAGTTCTACGGGCAGGACGACCGCGAGAAGCTGAAGTTCGCCAACCAGGCCTATTCGGGCTACGTGCTGGCCCGGGTCAACCGTGCACCGCTCGGTACCCTGCGCACGCTGTACGACAACGAGCGCAGCAAGGCGGTGGGCGGCCTGTCGCTGGTCCACCTGGGCGTGGCGCTGTCACTGCAGGGCGATGCCAAGCGTGGCCAGGCCGCGCTGGCGGCGGCCTTTGCCAAGTCCAGCAGCGAGCGCCCCTCGTACTTCGGCGACTACGGCAGTGCGATCCGTGATGACGCGCTGATGATCGCGCTGACCCACGAAAACAAGCTGGCCAAGCCGGCCTGGGATGCACGTGCGGTTGACCTCGGCCGCGGCCTGGATGCGCGCCGCAATGCCGGCTGGATGTGGCTGAGCACGCAGGAACAGGTGGCGATTGCACGTCTCGGCAAGGCGCTCGCCGCCAACCAGAAGGCGCTGGTGGCCGGTGAACTGGTGATCGGTGGCAACAGCGAAGCCATCGGCGAGCGCAAGCTGTTCGGCCGCAACTTCAGCGCCAGTGAGCTGGCCAGCGGTGTGCGCTTCACTCCGCAGGGGCAGCCGCCGATGTTCGCCAGCATCGACGTGGCCGGCATCCCGCGCAGCGCACCGGCGCCGGACAACAGCGTGCTGGGTATTGAACGGAGCTACTTCGGTACCGATGGCAAACCGTGGTCGCCGCGACCGCTGAAGGAAGGCGAAGCACTGATCGTGCGCGTCACCGTCACCGCCGACACCACGATGCCCGATGCGCTGCTGACCGACCTGCTGCCGGCGGGCCTGGAGATCGAGAACTTCAACCTGGGCGACGCCAAGCAGTGGGCCGATGTGGTGGTCGATGGCATCACCATCAGCGACCGCGGTGAAGCGGCCGATACCAAGCACGAAGAGTTCCGCGACGACCGCTATGTGGCCGCGCTGAAGCTCTCGCGTGGCAGCAAGGCCAACGTGTTCTACCTGGTGCGCGCGGTGACCCCGGGTACCTACTCGGTGCCGCCACCGCTGGTGGAGGACATGTACCGGCCGCAGCTGCGTGGCGTTGGCCGCAGCAACCCGACCACGATCACGGTGGTGCAGCCTTGATCCCACGGATGGGCCGCGACGGCGCGGCCCGTCCAGCTGGCAAGCTCCAATGCGGCACGCTGCAATGACGAACAGGATGACGACCCGGCTGGCAGCCCTGCGCCGCCGGCTGCAGCCTCTGTGGCCGTGGCTGCGCTGGGGCATGGCCGCCACGCTGGCGCTGCTGCTGGTGCTGGATTTCGCCTTCCCGCCCCCGCTGCCGAAGCAGCGCGAAACCAGCACTCTGGTGGTGGCCGCCGACGGCACGCCACTGCGTGCGTTCGCCGATGCCGAGGGCGTGTGGCGTTATCCTGCCTCGATCGACAGCGTCTCGCCGCTGTACCTGCAGGCGTTGCTGACCTACGAAGACCGCTGGTTCTGGCGCCATCCGGGGATCAACCCGGTGGCGATGCTGCGTGCCAGCGGCCAGCTGCTGCGCGGCGGCCGCATCGTGTCCGGCGGTTCGACCCTGACCATGCAGGTGGCGCGCATTCTCGACCCGCACTCGCGCACGCCTTGGGGCAAACTCAAGCAGATGCTGCGCGCGGTGCAGCTGGAAGTGCACCTGAGCAAGCAGCAGATCCTGGCCCTGTATCTGGAGCGCGCGCCCTACGGCGGCACCATCGAAGGCGTGGAAGCGGCCAGCTGGGCCTATCTGGGCAAGCCGGCGGCGCAGCTGTCACATGCCGAGGCCGCGTTGCTGGCGGTGCTGCCGCAGGCGCCGAGCCGGCTGCGCCCGGACCGCCACCCGGAAGCGGCACAGAAGGCACGCGACAAGGTGTTGTCACGCATGGCCGAGCTGGGCGCGTGGACAGCCGAAGAGGTGGACGATGCGCGCATCGAGAACGTGGTGGCGCGCTCGCTGCGGCCGCCGCTGCACGCCGCGTTGCTGGCGCAGCGCCTGCATTCGGCGCATCCGGGCCGGGCACGCATCCAGAGCAGCATCGACATCGGCCTGCAGCGCACGCTGGAGGAACGCGTGGCCAGCTATTTCTCGACGCTGCCCGAGCGCACCTCGGCCGCGCTGCTGGTGGTCGACAACCAGACCCTGCAGGCGCGTGCCTATGTCGGCACCCTGTCCTTCGGCGACCGCCAGCGGCTCGGCCACGTGGACATGGTGCAGGCTTGGCGCTCGCCGGGCTCCACGCTCAAGCCGTTCCTTTATGCGATGGCGCTGGATGATGGCCTGATCCATTCGGAAAGCCTGCTGGTCGATGCGCCGCAGAGTTTCGGCAGCTACCGCCCCGGCAACTTCGACATGGCCTTCAACGGGCCGATCGGCGCGTCAAGCGCTTTGCGGTTGTCACTGAACGTGCCCTCGGTGGACCTGCTGCAGCGGGTCGGCGCCGCGCGCTTCGCTGCACGTCTGTCGCACGCGGGCATCCAGCTGCGTTTCCCGCCAGGCAGTACGCCCAATCTGTCGCTGATCCTGGGCGGCACCGGCGCGCGGCTGGAAGACCTGGTCGGCGCATTCGCTGCACTCAACCGCAATGGCATCGCCGGGCGCGTGCGCTACACCGATGACGAGCCGATGATCGAGCGGCGCCTGGCCTCGCCGGGTGCCAGCTGGATCGTGCGCGAGATGCTGGAATCGAATCCGCGGCCGGGGTACAGCGTCGGGACGTTCGATGTCGGTGGCCGCCCGCGCGTGGCGTGGAAGACCGGCACCAGCTACGGGTACCGCGATGCGTGGGCGATCGGCAGTACCCGCCACTACACCGTGGGCGTGTGGGTGGGCCGGCCGGACGGCACACCGCTACCGGGCCAGTACGGCGCGGTGACCGCGCTGCCGCTGATGTTCGAGGTGGTGGACAGCCTGCCGCGCCAGCGCGGTGATTCGGCGGCCGCGCCGATGCCGGCCAGTGTCAGCCAGGAAGATGTCTGCTGGCCCACCGGCGAACGTGCCGAGGGGCTGCCCACGGCACTCTGCCAGCGCAGGATGCCGGCTTACCTGCTTGATGGCGCCGCACCGCCGACCTTCCCCGAGCGCGAAGCACGGCGCTGGCAACCGGGTCGGCAGCGCTACCTTGCCGATGCGCGTACCGGTCTGCGCGTGTCAGCCGATTGCCGCTTGCCGCACGAAGAAGTAGCGCGCGAGATCGCGCGCTGGCCAGCGTTGCTGTCGCCATGGCTGTCCAAGGCCACGCGCGAAGCCTCGCAGCTGCCGGCGCTGTCGCCGGACTGCCGTGATGATGGCCGCGAGGCCAGCGTTGCGCTACACATCGATGGGCTCAACGATGGCGCCACGCTGGCGCGCGCGCCGAATTCGGAACATGGCGTACGCCTGCAGCTGCGCGCGCTGGGCAGCGAGCAGGCGGTGGAGTGGCTGCTGGATGGACGCTGGATTGCGCAGACCCACGGCGCGCAGCTGATGCAGCGAGAGTTCGCCGAACCCGGCACGCACACCCTGACCGCGTTGGCAGCCGACGGCGCCTGGACGCAGGTGCGGTTCAACGTCCTGCGCTAGATGCCGACCTAGGATGGCACTTCCCGCATGTTGTCACGCTGCTGTAGAGCCGAGCCCATGCTCGGCTGCTCCTGCGACGTGCGTGCCGCGGTCAGCCGAGCATGGGCTCGGCTCTACAACGTCGTAGATGGCAGCGATCGCGTGGCGTAGCGACTACTCCCCGATCCACCCATCCAGCAGGTCGGCGAACTCGTCGGCGTGCTCTTCTTCCTGCGCCAGGATCTCTTCAAGGATGCGCTTGGTGGTGGTATCGCGGTCACCGATGAAGTTGATCATCTCGCGATAGCTGTCGATGGCGATGCGCTCGGCCACCAGGTTCTCGCGCACCATGTCGCGCAGGTCGCTGCCTTCCTTGTATTCGGCGTGCGAACGCGCGGTCAGCGTATCCGGGTTGAGATCCGGCTCGCCGCCCAGCTGGACGATGCGCTCGGCCAGCTTGCCGGCATGCGCCTGCTCCTGCTGTGCATGCTCGAGGAACTCGGCTTTCACCGCGTCGGCCAGCATGCCCTTGGCCATGAAGTAGTGCCGGTAGTAGCGCAGAACGCAGACGTACTCGGTGGCCAGTGCGTCGTTGAGCAGCTTGATCACTGCCTCGCGGTCGGCATTGTAGCTGTCGGTGATCGCACCATCTTCGATGTTGCGCCGGGCGCGTTCGCGCAGGGTCTTGCGGTCGCTGATGCCGGCAATTTCCGCGGCGGGCTTGCTGGCTTTGGCTGGCTGCGTGGACATGGCTGGCCGTTTCCTTCTGCGGTGGGGAATCAGGTGGGGAGATGCTCCAGCACGTACTCGGCCGAAGACACTTCGAACTGGCCGGGCTGTTCAACCCAGGCCTCTCGAACTACGCCGTCGTCGACGTACAGGGCAAAACGACGCGAGCGGATTCCCATGCCCGACGCGCTCGCATCAAGCTCCAGACCCAAGGCGCGGGTCAGCTCGGCATTGCCGTCGGACAGCATCAGAAGGCCGTCGGGCACGCTCTGGTCGGCGGCCCAGGCCTTCATCACGAATGGGTCGTTGACGGCCATGCAGTAGACGTCGATGCCGCGCTGGCGGAAGGCCTCGAACTTTTCGACGTAGCCGGGAAGGTGACGCGCCGAGCACGTCGGGGTGAACGCGCCGGGCACGGCGAACAGCACCACCTTGCGCGCATCGAACAGCGAATGCGTGTCGAGTGTTTCGATGCCCTCACGGATGCGCTTGAGGGTCACTTCCGGGATGCGGTCGCCGACATGGATGGTCATGGGAACTCCTTGCTGGGGCAGGCTAGTGGGCCGGATGGGACAGGGGCGTCAAGACATTGGAAACCCGGTGTGCAGGCCCCATCTTCACGTTTTGCGGCGAGGCCTTCCAGCCACAGCGTGACGCATGGGGATGGCAACCGCATTGCGCAGGATCAGTCGGCCTCACCGGGGCCGCACGAGGGGCGGCGTAGCCTCGCAGGCGCGTAGAATGAACCCGGGGCGGCGCCACCGGCGCGGCCGAAGCGAATCGAGGTAGCTGGATGGAATTCAAGGATTACTACGCCACCCTGGGGGTGGAACCGAGCGCGGGCGAGGCGGAGATCAAGACCGCCTACCGCCGGCTGGCACGCAAGTACCACCCGGACGTCAGCAAGGAGGCTGGGGCCGAAGACAAGTTCAAGGCGGTCAACGAGGCCTACGAGGCGCTGCGTGATCCGGAAAAGCGCGCGGCCTACGACCAGCTGCGCGCGCAGGGCTATCGCCCGGGCGAGGAGTTCAACGTGCCGCCGAACTACGGCGGCGCCGGTGGTTTCAATTTCGAGGAAGTGTTCGGCGGCGGCGGCCCCAACGGCGGCTTCAGCGACTTCTTCGAAAGCCTGTTCGCGCGCCAGCGCGGTGGAGCGGGCGCGGGGGCCGGTCCGGGCTTCAGCAGCCAGGGCCATGCGCCCAACCGCGATACCCGCGCCAAGCTGTCGGTGCCACTGGAAGCGGCCTACAGCGGCGACAGCCTGCGCATCACCGTCAACGGCAAGCAGCTGGACGTGCGCGTGCCCAAGGGCATCCGCCCGGGCCAGGTGATCCGCTTGGCAGGGCAGGGCAACCATGGCGGCAATCTGCTGCTGGAGGTGGAATACGCCGCCCACCCGCAGTTCGAGGTCGATGGTCGCAACATCCTCTATACGCTGCCGCTCACGCCGTGGCAGGCCGCGCTGGGCACCAGCATCAGCGTGCCGACCCTGGGTGGTGCGGTGGAACTCAAGATTCCGGCCGATTCCGATGCCGGCCGCAAGCTGCGCCTGCGCGGGCGTGGCCTGCCGGGCAACCCGGATGGCGACCAGATCGTCGAGATCGAGATCTTGGCCCCGGCTGCGACCGATGAGGCGCAGAAGAAGGCGTACCGCAATCTGGCCAAGGCGTTCGGCGAGACCATTTGAAGGTGGTGCCGGCCGCTGGCCGGCAACTTCATTGCCCTGGACGGTGATGCGTGATTGCCGGCCAGCGGCCGGCACTACCGCGCGCGTCTCAGCCCTGGCCCGCGAACACGCGCTCCAGCACCTCGGACAGCTCGTCCTCCGAGAACGGCTTGGTGATGTAGGCCTTGGCGCCCTGGCGCATGCCCCACATGCGGTCGGTGTCCTGGTCCTTGGTGGTCACCAGGATCACCGGGATATGCCGGGTCGCCTCGTCGCGGGCGAGGGTACGGGTGGCCTGGAAGCCGTTGAGGTTGGGCATCACCACGTCCATCAGGACCAGGTCGGGCAGCTCGGCCTTGGCGGTTTCGACCCCGGCGGCGCCATCGGTGGCGGTCAGGATCTGGTGCCCGAGCTTCTCGACGATGCGCTGTATCCCCAACAGCTGCGACGGTGAGTCGTCGACGATCAGAATGCGTGCCATGTTGTTCCCCATGTAATGCCCGCAGTGTAGTGCGGGCCCATTACCGGCGGGAGGGCCGCGTCTGCCGTCCGTCGCCTGCCTGCGACGTTCAGTCGATCCGCACCACGGTGCGACCCAGCGAACCGCCCGCCAGCATCCGTTCGAATACGGCAGGAAGGCCATCGAGGCCGACTTCGGCGGTGCAGATGCGGTCCAGGTGCTGCGGCTTCCAGTCACTACCCAGCCGCGACCACACTTCCTCACGCAGTCCGCGTGGCGCATTGGCCGAGGACACGCCCAGCAGCGAGACACCGCGCAGGATGAACGGCATCACCGTCATGTCCAGCGCCGGACTGGCTGCCAGGCCGGCACTGACCACGCTGCCGTAGGGCACGGTCTGCGCCAGCAGGCTGGCCAGCATGTCGCCTCCGGCATTATCGAGGCCGCCCCCGAAGCGGGCCGACTGCAGCGCGCCGGTGTCGGCCAGCGCGTCGCGCGGCAGTACCTCGGTGGCGCCGATGCTGCGCAGGAATCCTGCCTGGTCCGGCTTGCCGCTGACCGCGTGCACGCTGTAGCCGGCACGGCTGAAGATGGACAGCGCCAGCGCACCGACACCGCCGCTGGCACCAGTGACCGCCAGCGGGCCGAGTTCCGGGGTCTGCCGGTTGTCCTGCATGCGCAGCAGGGCCAGCGCCGCAGTGAAGCCGGCGGTGCCCAGCACCATCGCCTCGCGTGGGGTCAGCCCGGCCGGCTGGGCGATCACCGCGCGCGATTCCAGCCGCACGTACTGGCTGTAGCCGCCGTCGCGGGTCTCGCTGAGGCCGCAGCCGGTGGCCAGCACCGCGTCGCCTTCACGCCAGTCCGGGTCGGTGCTGGCGACCACGGTGCCGGCCACATCGATGCCGCCCACCAGCGGGAAGCGGCGCAGGATCTTCCCTTTTCCAGTACCGGCCAGCGCGTCCTTGTAGTTGACCGAGGACCAGTGGGCGCGGATCAGCACCTGGCCGGGGTTGAGGTCGTCGACCCCGAGCCGGACCAGGCCGCTGCGATAGCCGGCGTCGTCGTTTTCGATGCGGAAGGCGGTGAACGGGGTGTGGGGGCCATCGGCGTTGCCTGACTTCGAGGAAAACGCCACCTTACCCCGTTGCCCCCCTTTCGATCCTGCCGATCCGCCCCATCTTGTATGATCGGTGATGGTTTCACGGCTGGCGGTGCGGGAAGGGCCCGCGCCGCAGCCCACATCTTGATGGAGCGTGCATGGCCTGGAATACACCCGGCGGCAACAAGGGCGGACAAGGCCCCGAGGACAATCGACGCGGGCCGTTCGGGTCACGCGGCGGTGGCAATGGTGGTGGCTGGGGCGGTTTGCCCGGGCCGCTGAAGGACCTGTTCGACGGCGGCATCGTGCGTTGGGTGGTGGCAGCCGTGGTGCTGCTGGTGCTGTTCTCCAGCTTCCAGCTGATCGGCGAACAGCAGCGCGGTGTGGTGCTGCGCTTCGGCCAGTTCTCGCGCATCCTGCAGCCCGGCCCGAACTTCAAGCTGCCCTGGCCGATCGAATCGGTCACCAAGGTCAATGCCACCGAGATCAAGACGTTCTCGATCCAGGTGCCGGTGCTGACCCGCGACGAGAACATCGTCAACGTCTCGCTGAACGTCCAGTACCGCATCGACGACCCGCAGCAATACCTGTTCGGCACCGTGGATGCCAACCAGGTGCTGGAGCAGTCGGCGCAGAGCGCCGTGCGCGAGGAAGTTGGCCGCGCCGACCTCAACGCCGTGCTGAACAACCGTGGTCCGCTGGCCGTCGCCGCCGAGGAGCGCCTGCAGGCGCTGCTGAAGGCGTTCAAGACCGGCCTGACCGTGACCGGCCTGACCCTGCAGGACGCCCGTCCGCCGGAGGAAGTGAAGCCGGCCTTCGACGAGGTCAACGGTGCCCAGCAGGTCAAGGAACGCCTGATCAACGAGGCCCAGGCCTATGCCGCCAAGGTCGTGCCGGAAGCCCGGGGCCAGGCCTCGCGCGCCCGTACCACTGCCGAAGGCTACAAGCAGGCCGTGGTGTCCAAGGCCGAGGGTGACGCGCAGCGCTTCAGCCTGTTGCAGGCCCAGTACAAGGACGCTCCGGAAGTGACCCGCAAGCGTCTGTGGCTGGAGACCGTGCAGCAGGTGCTGAGCGAGAACCGCAAGGTGATCGGTGGCGATGGCCGCCAGCTGATCTACGTGCCGATGACCGGCGATACCCGTCCGAGCACGTCGGCTCCGGCCGCAGTGGCCAACCCGGACGTGGTGATGCCGTCGCTGCCGGGTGCAGCGGCGGAAGCTTCCCGTGATCCGGGCCGGCCGGTGGGCCGCCCGACCGGGCGACCGAGCGGCCGTGAGGAGGGCAGCCGATGAAGAGTCCTATCTGGATCGCCGTGATCGTGGCGGTGGTGCTGGGCCTGCTCGGCTCGGTGTACGTGGTCCGTGAGGACCAGACCGCCATGGTGCTGAACCTGGGCAAGGTGGTGCGTTCGGACATCAAACCGGGCCTGCACTTCAAGGTGCCGGTGGTGGAAACGGTGAAGGTCTTCGACCGCCGCTTCCAGGTGCTCGACACTGCGCCGGCGCGCTACTTCACCGCCGAGCAGAAGGACGTCAGCGTCGACTTCTTCGCCATCGGCTACATCTCCAACGTGGGTGACTACTTCCGTGCCACCGGCGGCGACCCGCGTGTGGCCAACGCCCGCTTGGCGCCGATCATCACCGACTCGCTGCGCAACCAGATCAACTCGCGCACCCTGCAGCAGCTGGTGTCCGGCGACCGCAGCGAGCTGATCGCCGAGCAGCTGAAGGGCATCAACGAAGCGGTGGCTGGCCTGGGCATGCAGATGATCGACCTGCGCATCAAGCAGGTGGACCTGCCGACCGACAGCCAGGTGATCAACGACGTGTACGAGCGCATGCGCGCCCAGCGCAAGCAGGAAGCGGCCAAGCTGCGTGCGGAGGGCGAGGAGCAGTCGCTGACCATCCGTGCCCAGGCCGACCGCGACAGCACCGTGCTGATCGCCGAGGCCGAGCGTGATGCGCAGCGCCTGCGCGGTGAAGGCGATGCCGAGGCGGCCCGCATCTATGGCAAGGCCGGCTCGGCCGATCCGTCGTTCTATGCCTTCTACCGCAGCCTGGAGGCCTACCGTGGCTCCATGACCGACGGCAATGGCGTGATCGTGCTCGACAAGAACGACCCGTTCCTGCAGTACCTGAAGAACGACCGCTGAGGTCGCAGGGCAGTACCCCACGGGGCCCGGCCAGACGCCGGGCCCCGTGCTTTTTCCGGAGTTCCCGATGAAAGATCTGTTCGCCGCCGTCTGCCTGGTCGCGGTGCTCGAAGGCCTGCTCCTGTTCGTGGCGCCGTTCGCCTGGAAGCGCATGGCCGAACGCCTGCTGGACCTGCCCAGCCCGGCCCTGCGCAGCTTCGGCGGGCTGGTGCTGCTGGCCGGCCTGAGCCTGCTGTGGTGGGTGCGGCATTGAAAGGGTAGTGCCGGCCGCTGGCCGGCATCCTGGGATTGCCGGCCAGCGGCCGGCACTACCGGGCGGGGCCTGAGCGGCCGGCACGACCGGGCGGGGCGGCTGACCGGCCGGTGAAGCCGTCCGTCGGAAAGGTGGCACCCGACCCCGGAAACCCGGATAATGCACAAAAGCCGGACGGGCCTCCCCGTTCGGCTTTTTCCGTGTCTGGGCCTTCCATCGCCGGCCGCTCCCCGTTTGGAGCCGCCCTCCAGGTGCTGGCCAGCCCCGCCACGGTTTACCCGTCCGCGGCCCCGATGGCCGCTACAAATCGAGGAGCCCGTCATGGGTCAGTCTGTCGTAGTGTTGGGTGCCCAATGGGGCGATGAAGGCAAGGGCAAGATCGTCGATCTGCTCACTGAGGAAATCGGCGCCGTCGTGCGCTTCCAGGGCGGCCACAATGCAGGCCACACCCTGGTCATCAACGGCAAGAAGACCGTCCTGCACCTGATCCCGTCGGGCATCCTGCGTGACGACGCGCTGTGCCTGATCGGCAATGGCGTGGTGATCTCGCCGGCCGCGCTGCAGAAGGAAATCGCCGAGCTGGAAGGCTCCGGTGTGGAAGTGCGTTCGCGCCTGAAGATCTCCCCGGCCGCGCCGCTGATCATGCCGTACCACATCGCCCTGGACCAGGCGCGCGAGCGCGCTGCCGGTGGCAAGGCAATCGGCACCACCGGCCGTGGCATCGGCCCGGCCTACGAAGACAAGGTGGCGCGCCGCGGCATCCGCATCGCCGACCTGCACTACCCGAAGCAGCTGGAAGAACTGCTGCGCACTGCGCTGGACTACCACAACTTCGTGCTGACCAAGTATCTGAACACCGATGCGGTCGACTTCCAGAAGACCTTCGACGAGGCGCTGGCCTTCGGCGAATACGTGCAGCCGATGAAGTCCGACGTGGCCGGCATCCTGCACGACCTGCGCAAGCAGGGTAAGCGCGTGCTGTTCGAAGGCGCGCAGGGTGCGCTGCTGGACATCGATCATGGCACCTACCCGTACGTCACCAGCTCCAACACCACCGTCGGTGGTGCGCTGGCCGGTTCCGGCGTCGGCGCCGATTCGATCGACTACGTGCTGGGCATTGCCAAGGCGTACGCCACCCGCGTCGGCGGCGGCCCGTTCCCGACCGAACTGGACGACGAAGTCGGCCAGGGCATCCGTGACCGCGGCGCCGAGTACGGCGCTTCGACCGGCCGCCCGCGTCGCTGCGGCTGGATGGACATCGTCGCGCTGAAGCGCGCCGTGGCCATCAACGGCATCAGCGGCCTGTGCATCACCAAGCTGGACGTGCTGGACGGCATGGAAAAGCTGAAGGTCTGCATCGCCTACGAATACAACGGCAAGCGCACCGAGTACGCGCCGCTGGACGCGCAGGGCTGGGAAGAATGCACCCCGGTGTACCTGGAGTTCCCGGGCTGGAGCGAGAACACCCACGGCATCACCCAGTGGGACGACCTGCCGCCGGCCGCACGCGCCTACCTGCGTTCGCTGGAAGAGCTGGCCGGCTGCCCGATCAGCATCGTCTCCACCGGCCCGGACCGCGACCACACGATGGTGCTGCAGGATCCGTTCGCCTGAGTGAGAGACCGGTAGCGCCGGGCCATGCCTGGCACCGCTGCAAGAAGAAGCCCCGCGAAAGCGGGGCTTCTTCGTTACCGTGCGGGCAGGCCAGCGGGGAAGCGACGCGACGCGATGATCAGGATGCCAGCGTGAAAGGCGAGACGGTTCTGTTCGTGCTGATCCCAGGGGCTGCCTTGGCGGTGTTCACCTTCACCTTGCGGCGCTGGCAGCGCCGGCCGGCGAAGCAGACGGCTTCAGCAACGGGTACGGGTTGATGGATTCGCCCTTCCACCACTGTTTTTCCGGTCCCAGCACGTGCACCTCGAAGTGCAGGTGCGGCGCGTCGGCGCTGGCGTTACCGGTGCTGCCGACGTAGCCGATCACCTCCCCGCGCTTGATCACCTTCTTTTCCGCCAGCCCATCGGCATAGCGTTGCAGGTGGGCGTAGTAGTAGCACCAGCGTCCGCTGGGTTCGAACTGGTAGATCGTCAGGCCACCGCGCTCGCTGTCGAACAGCTTTTCCACGGTGCCATCAGCCACGGCCAGCACCGGCGTACCGGCGTCGGCCATGATGTCGATGGCATCGTGTACGCGCCCTTCGCTGCGTGCATCGGTGAAGGTGTCGCGCAGCTGCGAGGCTTCGATGCCCTGTACGGGCAGCAACAGGCCGGTTGGCGTGCCGCTCGCGTTGGCCGACGGTGCCACCGATGCGGAAGGCGCTGCATCCACCTGCGGAGCTGCAGGCGCCTTCACCGGCGTTGCAGCCACTGTGGGTTGCGGGGCAGGCTGGGCAACGGCCACCGGTTGAGCCACATCCCGGCGCAACCACCAACCTGCACCCAGGCCCAGCAGCACGCCCAGCACAATCAGCTGCGAAAGACGCATCGGCTCACTCCTGCATCACCACGGGTACCGAGGTATCCACTGCATCGGCTACGCGCAACGCATCCCAGTTGGTCATGCGCACGCAGCCATGCGATTCGGTCTTGCCGACATGGCCGGGTTCAGGCGTACCGTGCAGGCCATAGTGCGGCTTGGAAAGGTCGATCCAGACCCGCCCCACCGGATTGTTCGGGCCCGGCGGCAGCGTTGCCTTTTTCTCGCCCTTGCGCGCATCCCAGAACAGTTTCGGGTTGTAGTGGAAGGGCGGATCGCGATACACGCCGAGGATCTTCCATTCACCGATCGGCAGCGGGTCATGCTGGCTGCCGGAGGACACTGGTACCTGCGCAATCACCTTGCCCTGCGCATCCAGCAGCTGCAGCGTGGAATCGGATTTGTCGACCACCACTTTGGCCGCCTTCGGCAGCGGGGCCGGGGCGATGTTCGGCACCTGGATGCGGCTGCCGGCCTTGGCCAGATCGACGCCGGGATTGAGTGCCTTCAGCAGCTCAGGGGAGGCGTGGAAGCGCTCGCCCAGGCCTTCTTCCACGCTGCTGAAGCCCAGCGACTTCAGCTTGGCCTGTGCGGCGGGCCCTTTGGGAATCGTCTGGAACGGGCCGGCCACATCCTCTGCGGTCAGGGTGTAACTGACCAACGGGGCCACTGTATCGGCCTGTAGCGCTTTCCAGGTGGCGTCGTCCAGTTCACCGGTCACGGTCAACCCGCGCGCTGCCTGGAAGCCGGATACCGCACGGCGCTGGTTGCTGCCCACTTCACCATCGATCTGGCCCGGCGAGAAATTCGCGCGATCCAGCAGCACCTGGGCGTGCAGCGGCGAGCGCGGCGCGGTATCGGGTCCGGCCTTCTCGGCAATGGGCTCCGGCAGCTGGGCCGGCGGCGGCACCTGCGCGAAGGCGGGGGACACCAGCAAGGACAGGGCGAGCAGGGCGGGGCGGTATACAGGCATGGAGGACTCCGGCAGATGGCAGCTCTACCCTGCCCGGAGAGGCTGCGCAGCCCCCGTGAAAGCGACCTGATGCCGGCATGAGCAGGGCAGCCCTGGCGTGGCCCGGGCCCTTGTCGCAGAAGCGCCGTGCGTGGCCCCACCAAGGTGAACGGCTGCCGACGCCCGTGCGTGTTGCCGATAAAGAATGCCGGCAGCGCGGCCGATACGGGCGCATCCCCCCGTTTTGGATACCCCCATGAACTACTTGAGGAACGTCAGGGTTGCCTGGCGTCTTGGGCTGGGCTTTGGCCTGTTGCTGCTGCTGGTTGCCGCCGTGGTGGCCACCGGCGCCACTGCCAGTGTCGTGCAGAAGCGCGCGATGCAGCAGGTGGTCGACGTCAGCGTGGCCAAGGTGCGCCTGTTGTCGCAGATGCTTGATGCCAACAACCAGATGATGGTGGTGCGCCGCGAGATGCTGATCCGCCAGGGTGATCACCGCACCGGCGACGAGAAGCGCATTGCTGATCTGGTCAAGCGCTACGAGGCCAGCTGGAGCGCCTACCAGGCGCTTCCCAGTGACGCCGAAGGCAAGGCCATCGCTGAAACCATCGCCGCCAAGCGAGCCGTTGCTCGCCCGCTCAACAAGCAGACCAGCGAACTGATGGAGCAGGGCGACTACCCGGGCGCCGTGGCGCTGACCCTGGGCCCGGTGCAGGAAGCCGCCAACGGCTGGAACAAGGCGCTGTCCGATGGCGTGGACTTCGAGGAGAAGGAAAGCCGTGAGGCGGCCGCCGAGGCGATCCGCCTGGGCGAGCGCAGCCTGCTGCAGTTGCTGGTGCTGGGCGGCGTTGCGCTGCTTGCTGGCATCGGTGCCTCGGTGATGATCGGCCGCAGCCTGACCGGCCCGCTGGCCCGCGCGGTGAACCTGGCCGAACGCCTGTCCAAGGGCCAGCTGGACCAGGAGTTCCGCCTTGGCGGCCGCGATGAACTGACCCAGCTGGGTGAAGCCATGGCCAGCGTGCGCCAGAGTGTGCAGGCGGCGATCGGCGCGCAGCTGCAGATGGCCGAACAGCACGAGGCGGGTGCGATCCGTTACCGCATGGACGCCAGCGCCTTCCCCGGTGATTTCGGCCGCATGGTGCAGGCCACCAACAGCCTGGTCGAATCGCACGTGCAGGTGGAACTGCTGATGGCCGAAGTGATGCAGCGTTACGCGATCGGTGACCTCAGCCGCGACCTGCCGGACTACCCGGGCGAGAAGGGTACGCTGACCCGCACCCTGGCCGCAGTGAAGCAGAGCCTGATGGCGATCAACGCGCAGATCGATGCACTGGCCCGGGCCGCGCGCGCCGGTGATTTCAGCATGCGTGGCGACGCCGCTGCGTTCCAGTTCCAGTTCAAGGCGATGGTCGAGCACCTCAACGGCATGATGGCCAGTTCGCAGGCCAGCATCGCTGATGTCTCCGATGTGCTGCGTGCGATCTCGCACGGCGACCTGACTGCACGCATGGACGGCGAGTACGACGGTGTATTCGCCCGCATGCGTGACGACGCCAACACCACCACCGCGCAGCTGACCGGCATCGTGCGTGGCATCCAGGTGGCCGCCGACAGCATCAACAACGCGGCGCAGGAACTGGCTGCCGGCAACAACGACCTGTCGCGCCGCACCGAGCAGCAGGCCGCCAACCTGGAAGAAGCCGCCGCATCGATGGAGGAACTGACCTCGACTGTGCGCCAGAATGCCGAGCTCGCTCGTCAGGCCGACAGTGAAGCGCATGCCGCCGGTGCCGCCGTACGCGAAACCGAGCAGGCGATGGCGCAGATGGCGTCGGTGATGGGTGAGATCGATCAGTCCTCGGCACGCATCTCGGAAATCTCCACCGTGATCGACGGCATCGCGTTCCAGACCAACATCCTGGCGCTGAATGCTGCGGTTGAAGCCGCGCGTGCAGGTGAGCAGGGCCGTGGTTTTGCCGTGGTCGCCAGCGAGGTACGCACGCTCGCACAGCGTGCCGGTGTCGCCGCCAAGGAGATCAAGGAACTGATCGAAGACGCCGCTGCCAAGGTGAAGAGCGGCCTGGCGGTGACCGTTGAATCGGAAGCCGCGATCGCCCGCGTGGCCCAGGCCAGCTCGCGCACCACGCAGCTGATGAGCGACATCGCAGCGGCCAGCAAGGAACAGGCCGCCGGTATCGAGCAGGTCAACCAGGTGGTGGTGCAGATGGACCAGGTAACCCAGCAGAACGCTGCGCTGGTGGAAGAAGCCACTGCCGCCAGCCGCGCGCTGGAGGAACAGGCGCATGCGCTGACCACGTCGGTGGCGGTGTTCAAGGTGGAGCAGGGCGCGCGCATGCCCATCGTGCCTGCGCAGGCGGCGTAAGCAACCTGCGACTGGATGTTGGATGACGCCCTGCATGCGATGCCCCGCATGCAGGGCACCGCATGCACGCAACCGGTCGGTGCCGCTGGCTAGCGGCCGCCCGCGGCGCGTTCGATCAGCCAGCCGGCTGCGTACAGCAACAGCAGTGTTGGCGGAACCAGTACTGCATACGCGGTCGACCAGGGTTTGCCGTACAGCAGGCTGCCTGCGCCGATGGCATCGAGTGCAGCAGACTGCAGGGTGATGGGGAGCGACATCAGGATATAGGCCCCCTTCGGGTCCGCATCCGACTGCGCGCCGTGAACCAGCCATGCGGTCAACAGCAGGTAGACCACGCAAAGCGCAAGACCGGTCCAGCTCAGTAATCGCCGCATCTTCATCCGCATGCCTCCGTTCAACGGACGTCGAAGTGAGCCTGCAGAGGCAGGCTCACATTCCGCAGCAGATCCCTGACCACCACCTGCGCAGTCCACGTGCCTTTCGGATCACTGGCCTCGGCCACGAACTTCAGGTGCAGGTTGGTCATGTACAACAGGGTTGGCGGGCCGGGCAGGGCAGCGGTGAAACAGGGAACATCGCGTTCGTCGATGCTGGTAGTGCCGTCCGGGCGCAGCATGCGCAGATCGCAGTGCACCTTGGGTACGCGGTTCTCATCCAGTTGCGGGTTGGACAGGAATGTCAGCAGGAACAATTCACCGCCCGGGTGGACTTCGTCGGCCTGGGTAAAACCGGGAGTGGTCTCTGGCGGGGTCTCCCACTTGGCCTGCCAGTCGGCATCGGAGGTGACCAGCAGCGATGCCGCAAAGCCACCGCTGGATTTCATGGCATCGGTCTCCGGCATCGCCTTGCCTGCCCCGTTTATCCAGCCATCGTTGGCGGAACTGTTCAGTGGCAGCATCATGGCCATCATGGCCAGCGCGTAGGTCCATCGCATCAGAGGCTCTCCTTGGCAGCCGCGTCCCACGGCAGAGCGGGCAGTATCGCTCAACCTTGACCGGCAAAGCAGCAGGAGAGCCGGAGCAGAGCTACCGTTGCCTGCCGATGTGGGCGATGCTTGCCAGCAAAGGAGGTGACATGGGAATCGGGCGCGAGGAAAAGCCGGGCTGTGATTCAGCATCACCCCCGCCGCAGCACGTGCTGATGCTGCCCGGGCTGGATGGCTCCGGCAGGCTGTCGATCCCGTTTCTGTCAGCACTCCAGGCTCATGGGCTGACGACGCAGGCGATTACGCTGCCTGCGCAGGGAGGGCAGGATCACGCCACGCTGGCCCAACGGCTGTGGTCGCAGCTGCCCGGCCATCCCTTCATCCTGCTTGCCGAGTCCTTCTCGGGCCCGTTGGCGGTTGAACTGGCCACGCGACTGCCCGCCGGGCTGCGCGGACTGGTGCTTGCCGCGACCTTTGCGCGTCGGCCGGTGCCATTGCCGGCAGCCAGCGCAGCCCTGCTGACGCCGGCCTGGCCTCTGCCTCCCGTGGCGTTGCTGGCGCGCCTGCTGCTGGGGCGGTGGCGCACCCGCGAGCACCTGTCGATGCTGCGCGATGCGCTGGCCCGGATTCCGGCGGCCACACTGCGGCGACGCGCCGCAGCGACCCTGCGCGTCGACGTACGCGCATTGCTGCCGACAATCGACGTGCCGACGCTGTGCCTGCACGCGTGCCATGACCGCCTGCTGTGGCCGCCCAGCGTGGCAGAACTGCAGGCCCTTTTGCCGGATGCCCGGCATGTTTCGCTGGAAGGGCCGCATCTGCTGCTGCAGGCACGCGCTGACGCAGCCGCAGCCGAAGTTGCCGCGTGGATGAGGACGCTGTCGCCCTGATCGAAGGACTCAGCCGCGCGCGCGGGTACGCGCGGCCTTCTTCGCCGCCACCTTGCGCACGGTCTTCTTCGCCGCACGTGTCTTCGCCGCCTTCTTCGCTGCAGCACTGCGCGAGGCGGCTGTACCGGCCTTCTTGGCCGCTGTCTTCTTTGCGGTTTTCTTTGTGGCTGTCTTGCGAGCCGGTGCCTTCTTTGCCGCCGCCTTCCTGGCTGTCGTCTTCTTCGCAGGTGCCTTCTTCGCCGCCGTCGTCTTGGTCGTGGCCTTCTTTGTGCCCGACTTTCTGGCAGGCGCCTTCTTGGCAGCCTTCTTGGTGGTCGCCTTCTTCGTACCCTTGCGCGCGCTGCCGCTACGCTTGCCACCACCATCCTGCTTGTTCACGGTCGCCCAGGCAATGCGCTCGGCCGTGCCTTCGCTGGCACCGCGCTCGCGCTCGCTTTCCTCGATGTGCTCGGCCTGGCGCTTCTGTTTATCGGAGTATGCGGATTTGTCACCACGGGGCATGACAGTTCTCCTGTTGTTGTAGTCAGGCCAGCAGGCGCAGCTTGGGTTCGCGCGCCCACTGGCGGGTGGCGGCCGCCGCCAGGAATGCCTTGGCGTCTTCCGCTTCGACGATGCCGGCGTCGTTGCCGACCCTTGCCGCCTTCAGCAGCGTCTGGCCGCCCGCATCGCTGGCGATGGCCTTCAGGTGCGCCCACGCCTGGCTGACGAATTCGATGGCTGCACTCTCTTTCGACAAGGCCTTCGCCGCTTCCGGGCTGAGCACCACGGCTACTGCATCGAACACGGCCGACGGGGTGCCCGCCAGTTGCCCATCCGCCGCCTGCAGCGCGCCATCGCTGAGCGTGGCGCCACCCACTCTGGGGGCGACCAGCTTCACATCCGCACCTGCTTTCCTGGCTGCCTTGCTCAGGCTGGCAATGATCCGGGCATCAGAACCCTCATCGAACAGGATGCCGATGCAGCGCCCTTGCAGGGTGGGTTTGTTGCGACCGATCACCCGCACTTCGGGGGCGGGGGGCATGTCCCGCACTGGGGTAGCGGTCGGCGCCGGGTCGGGCAGTGCAGGCAACGCCAGACCATCGGCCACGCGCTGCGCCAGTGAGTCATCGATGTTGCGCAGGTGACTGACGGTGCGTACCCGCACCTTCAGCGTTTCCACCTTGGACAACTCGAACACCAGCGCCGATGCCAGATGCGCCTGCTCCGGCTTTTCGAGGCTGCGGAAGAACATGCGGGCCTGGCTGTAGTGGTCGGCGAAACTCTCCGCGCGGGTGCGACCCTTGCGGCCATCGTCGGCGCTGGCATGGCTGCGGAATCCGGCAGGCGTCTCGCGCGGGGTGTCCTCCTGCAGCGAACTGGGATCGTAGGCCACCCGGCCCTTGGGAACCTGCATCTGCATGTGGCCGTCGCGCTGATGATTGGCAAACGGGCACTTGGGCGCATTCACCGGGATCTGGTGGAAGTTCGGGCCGCCCAGGCGCAGCAGCTGGGTGTCCAGGTAGGAGAACAGGCGCCCCTGCAGCAGCGGGTCGTTGCTGAAGTCGATGCCCGGTGGCACGTTGGCCGGGCAGAAAGCCACCTGCTCGGTCTCGGCGAAGAAGTTGTCCGGCCAGCGGTCCAGCACCATGCGCCCGATGACCTGCAACGGCACCAGCGATTCGGGAATGATCTTGGTCGGGTCCAGATGATCGAACGGGAATGCGTCGGCGTCTTCTTCGGTGAACAACTGCACCGCCAGTTCCCATTCCGGGAAGTCGCCGCGCTGGATGGCCTCGAACAGGTCACGGCGATGGAAGTCATTGTCGGCCGACTGCAGCTTCAGCGCTTCGTCCCAGACCGTGGACTGGATACCCAGCTTGGGCCGCCAGTGGAACTTGACGAACGTTGACTCGCCGGCCTCGTTCAGCAGGCGGAAGCTGTGCACACCGAAGCCTTCGATCATCCGCAGCGAACGCGGTATGGCGCGGTCGCTCATCGCCCACATGATCATGTGCATCGATTCGGGCATCAGCGAAATGAAGTCCCAGAAGGTGTCGTGGGCCGAGGCGGCCTGCGGGAAGGCACGGTCCGGTTCCATCTTCACTGCGTGCACCAGGTCCGGGAATTTCATGGCGTCCTGGATGAAGAACACCGGAATGTTGTTGCCGACCAGGTCCCAGTTGCCCTCCCTGGTATAGAACTTGACCGCGAAGCCGCGCACGTCGCGCGGGGTATCCACCGAGCCTGCGCCACCGGCCACGGTCGAGAAACGGGTGAATACGGGTGTTTTCACCCCCACCTCGGTCAGGATGCGCGCGCGGGTATGGGCGGCCAGTGACCGGGTCAACTCGAAGTAGCCATGCGCCGCGCTGCCACGTGCGTGCACGATGCGCTCGGGAATGCGCTCATGGTCGAAGTGGGTGATCTTCTCGCGCAGGATGAAGTCCTCCAGCAGCGTAGGCCCCCGAGGTCCCTGCCGCAGGGAGTTCTGGTTGTCTGCCACCGGGATGCCCTGATCGGTGGTCATCGCCGGATGACTGCCCCCGGCCTGCTGGTGCAGTTCATCGCCGTTGCCGCGGTGGTGGTTCTCGGCGTGGGTGGTTGCGCGCTTGCCGGTCGGCTTGCTGGCGGCCATTGACGTTGGCTCCGGATGCTCAAAGAGAACCACGACACTGGAACCGGGCCCGTTAAACCGAGGTCCGGCAAAGGTGAACGTACGGGCAAAAGCGGGCTCGGGTATGCTTGCCGCATGCGAGTCGAGCCCGCCGACATCGAAGCCCTGTTCGACGCCATCCCGGACGTGCTGTTCTTCATCAAGGACCGCCAGGGACGGTATACCCACGTCAACCAGACCATGCTGCGGCGGCTGGGCCTGCGCGCGCGCAAGGACGTCATCGGGCGGACCGCGGCCGAGATCTACCCGACCGGCCTCAGCGCGGACTATGTCGACCAGGATGCCCGTGTGCTGTCCGGCGAGGTGATCGAGAACCTGATGGAGCTGCACCTGTTCGCCAACCGCGAACCGGGCTGGTGCCTGACCTGCAAGCGTCCGCTGCTGGTTGATGGCGCCATCGAGGGCCTGATCGGCATTTCCCGCGACCTGGGCCAGAAGGACAGCCTCGGCACCCAGTATGAGCAGCTGCGGCTGGCGCTGGCCCACCTCAACGCGCACTACGCCGAGAACGTGCGCATGCAGACCCTGCTGGACATCACCGGCTTCTCGCTGTCCAAGCTGGAGCGCAGCTTCCGCAAGGTGTTCCAGATGACCCCGCAGCAGGTGCTGACCCGGCTGCGGATCCAGATGGCCATGCACCTGCTGCATGGCGATGACAGCATCACCTGCATCGGCCAGGCCTGCGGTTTCAGCGACCAGAGCGCCTTTACCCGCAAGTTCAAGGCTGAAACCGGTTTCTCGCCGCGTGCCTATCGTGCCCGTATCGGCGGTGGTGTCGGCGAGCCGGCACTGGCCTGAGCCGCCTGCTGCGCTGTGCCTATCCGCGCGGGCATGGGACAGGGTAAGGTGTCGCCCCTGTAGCCCGCCGCCAGCCCTGCCGATGCCCAACTCGATTCCGACCGCTTCGCCGTCCCGCCTCGGACATTCGCTCAAGCCCCGCCAGCTGATCATGATGGGCTTGGGCAGCGCCATCGGCGCCGGGCTGTTCCTCGGTTCGGGCGTGGGTGTGCAGGCGGCCGGTCCGGCCGTTCTGGTCTCGTACTTGGTCGCTGGCGCGCTGGTGATCATCGTCATGAACGCACTGGGCGAGATGGCGGCGGCCAAACCGACCAGCGGCGCGTTTTCGGTGTACGCGGCCGACGCCATGGGCGCCACCGCCGGTGCCACGGTCGGCTGGCTGTGGTGGGTGCAGCTGGTGATCGTGATCGCCGCCGAAGCGGTAGGCGCGGCCGGGCTGTTGGCCACGGTCTGGCCCGCGGTGCCGGTGCCGATGGCTGCATTGGCCTTCATGCTGTTCTTTACTGCGATCAACCTGCTCGGGGTGAAGAACTTCGGCGAGTTCGAATTCTGGTTCGCCATCCTGAAAGTGGCGGCGATCCTGGCCTTCATCGCCATCGGCGTGGCGCTGCTGATGGGCTGGCTGCCGCAGGTGACCTCGCCGGGCCTGAGCAACTTCACCGAGCATGGTGGCTTCGCGCCGAAGGGCCTGGCCGGTATTGGCGCTGCACTGCTGGTTGTCGTTTTTGCCTTCGGTGGCACCGAGATCGTGGCCGTTGCGGCGGCGGAGACCGAAGATCCGGAGCGCAGCATCGCCCGTGCCATCCGCACCGTGGCGTGGCGCATCCTGGTGTTCTACATCGGCTCGCTGAGCGTGATCATCGCCGTCGTGCCGTGGACCAGCGAGGCGCTGAAGTCGCCCTTCGCCGCGGTGCTGGACATTGCCCGTATTCCGGGTGCAGGCACCGCCATCACCCTGATCGCGGTGATCGCGCTGCTGTCGGCACTCAATGCCAACCTCTACGGCGCCTCGCGCATGATGTATTCACTGGCGCAGCGACGTGAAGCCCCGGCCGTGCTGGGCTGGACCGATCCGCGCCAGGTGCCGGTGATTGCCGTGCTGGCCAGCGTGCTGTTCGGTTTCGCCGCCACGGTGATGGAACTGCTGTTCCCGGACCGGGTGCTGCCGGTGCTGCTGAACATCGTCGGTTCGACCTGCCTGCTGGTGTGGACGCTGTCGCTGGTCTCACAACTGGTGTTGCGCCGCCGCGCGGATCGCCTGGGTATCCGGCTGCCGTTCCGCATGGCGGGCTTCCCGTGGCTGACCTGCTGCGCGCTGGCGATCCTGGCGCTGATCTTCGGCCTGCTGCTGAGCGAGTCGCACACCCGCCTGCAGTTCCTGTCGATGGTGGCGCTGACCGCCACCATCGCCGCCGGCAGCGCCATCGCGCGGCGCATGCGCGAGGCGTGATTCTGTAGAGCCGACCCTATGGTCGAGGCTGCTGTTTGCGCGATCGCCAGCCGAGCATGGGCTCGGCTCTACAACAGGCACACACTCCGCGTGGCACTGTGCGCAGGTGGGCCGCCAGCGGCCCGTCGACCGGGAGTACCGCATGCTGCGCAGCCGTCCCTTCCTGATGTTCACGGGCCAGGCCGAGGCCGCCCTGGCCCTGTACGCCGAGGCCTTCGCCGATTTCCGCCTGCTGGCAATGCAGCGCCATCCGGACGGCGCCGGTGCCGGCGTGCCCGGGCAGGTCCGCCAGGCCATCTTCCTGCTCGGTGGCACCCACTACCTGTGCTTCGACAGCCTGGACGTGCACGACTTCACTTTCTCGCCGTCGATCTCGCTGTTCGTCGAGTGCTCCGGCGCAGAGCAGTTCGAGCGCGCGGCACGCGTGCTGGGCGAGGGCGGCCACTGGCTGATGCCGGTGGGCGAGTACGATTTCAGCAACCGCTACGGCTGGGTGCAGGACCGCTTCGGGGTGTCGTGGCAGTTGAGCCTGGGGCAGATGCCGGACCCGTGATCGGTTCAGCCGCTGCGCTCGCCGGGCATGGCCCGGCGCTACCGTAAACGAAAACGGCCCGCTTGCGCGGGCCGTTCCGTCAATCACGCTTCGACTTCATCGTCCTTGTAGGCATCGACCGGGATGCAGGCGCACATCACGTTCTTGTCGCCGTACACGTTGTCGACGCGTGCCACCGGCGGCCAGTACTTGCTCTGCTTCAGGCTGGCCAGCGGGAAGGCAGCCAGTTCGCGCGGGTAGGCGTGGGTCCACTCGCTGGCGGTCACTGCGGTGGCAGTGTGCGGCGCGTTCTTCAGCGGGTTGTCCTCGCGGTCCAGGCGGCCGTCTTCGATCGCGCTGATTTCCTCTCGGATCTGGATCATGGCGTTGATGAAGCGGTCCAGCTCGTGCAGCGACTCACTCTCGGTCGGCTCGACCATCAGCGTGCCGGCCACCGGGAAGCTCAGGGTCGGGGCGTGGAATCCGAAGTCGATCAGGCGCTTGGCCACGTCCTCGGCGCCGATGCCGCTGGTCTTCTCCAGCGGGCGCACGTCGAGGATGCACTCGTGCGCCACCAGGCCGTTGCGGCCGGTGTACAGCGTCTTGAAGTGCGGCGCCAGGCGCTTGGCGATGTAGTTGGCGTTGAGCTGCGCGACCTGGGTGGCCTTGCGCAGGCCTTCGCGGCCCATCATCGCGATGTACATCCAGCTGATCGGCAGGATCGAGGCGCTGCCGAAGCTGGCCGCGCTGACCATGCCGACCGGGCCGTTGTCACCCAGCTTGCCCGGCAGGAACGGGGCCAGGTGCTCCTTGACCGCGCACGGGCCGACGCCCGGGCCGCCACCGCCGTGCGGGATGCAGAAGGTCTTGTGCAGGTTCAGGTGCGAAACGTCCGAACCCCACTTGCCCGGCTTGGCCACGCCGACCAGGGCGTTCATGTTGGCGCCGTCGGTGTACACCTGGCCGCCGTGCTTGTGGATGATCTCGCAGATCTCGACCACCTCTTCCTCGAACACGCCGTGCGTGGACGGGTAGGTCATCATGATCGCGGCCAGGCGGTCGCTGTACTTTTCGGCGTTGAGGCGGATGTCCTCGACGTCGACGTTGCCGTTGGCATCGGTCTTGGTCACCACGACCTTCATGCCGCACATCTGCGCCGAGGCCGGGTTGGTGCCGTGCGCCGAATCCGGGATCAGGCAGATGTCGCGATGGCCCTCGCCGCGCGAGCGGTGGTAGGCACGGATCGCCAGCAGGCCGGCGTACTCACCCTGCGCGCCGGAGTTCGGCTGCAGGCTGACCGCGTCGTAGCCGGTGCATTCGACCAGCATCGCTTCCAGCGTGTCGATCAGTTCCTTGTAGCCCAGCGCCTGGTCGGCCGGCACCAGCGGGTGGATCTGCGAGAACTCCGGCCAAGTCACCGGGATCATCTCGGCGGTGGCGTTGAGCTTCATGGTGCACGAGCCCAGCGGGATCATCGTGCGGTCCATCGCCAGGTCCTTGTCGGCCAGCGAACGCAGGTAGCGCAGCAGTTCGTGCTCGCTGTGGTGGGTGTTGAACACCGGGTGGGTCAGGAACGCGGACTGGCGCAGCAGGCCCGCCGGCAGCGCGTCGGCGGTGCTGGCGTCCAGCGCATCGATGTCGGCCTGCGCGCCGAACACGGCGGCCAGCGCGACCACGTCGGCGCGGGTGGCGGTCTCGTCCAGGCTGATGCCGACCGAGTCGCTGTCGATCGCGCGCAGGTTGTAACCGGCGGCGCGTGCCTTGGCGTGGATCTCATCGGCGTGCACGCCGGTGACGTGCAGGGTGTCGAAGAAGTCGCCACCGACCTGTACGCCGGCGTTGCGCAGTGCCGCTGCCAGGATGGCGGCCAGGCGGTGGGTGCGGCGGGCGATGCGGATCAGGCCTTCCGGGCCATGGTAGACCGCATACATCGAGGCCATCACTGCCAGCAGCACCTGTGCGGTACAGATGTTGGAGGTGGCCTTCTCGCGGCGGATGTGCTGCTCACGAGTCTGCAGGGTCAGGCGGTATGCCGGGTTGCCCTGGGCATCGACCGAAACGCCGATCAGGCGGCCCGGCATCGAGCGCTTGTAGGCGTCACGGCAGGCCATGAAGGCGGCGTGCGGGCCACCGAAGCCGAACGGCACGCCGAAACGCTGGCTGTTGCCGACCACGATGTCCGCGCCCCATTCGCCCGGGGCAGCCAGGAGGGTCAGGGCCAGCAGGTCGGTGGCCACGGCCACCAGGCCGCCGCGTGCGTGCACGGCATCGACCAGCGCCTTGTAGTCGCCGACCTGGCCGAAGGTGTCCGGGTACTGCAGCAGCAGGCCGAAGGCTTCTGCTTCCAGTGCCTCGGCCGGGGTGCCGACGCGCAGCACGATGCCCATGGGCTCGGCGCGGGTGCGCAGCAGTTCCAGGGTCTGCGGGTGCACGGCATCGTGCACGAAGAAGGTGTCCGACTTCGACTTGGCCGAACGCTTGGCCAGGGTCATCGCTTCGGCGGCGGCGGTGGCTTCGTCCAGCAGCGAGGCGTTGGCGATTTCCATGCCGGTCAGGTCGGCGCACAGGGTCTGGAAGTTGATCAGCGCTTCCATGCGGCCCTGCGAGATTTCCGCCTGGTACGGGGTGTAGGCGGTGTACCAGGCCGGGTTTTCCAGGATGTTGCGCAGGATCACGTTCGGCGTGTGGGTACCGTAGTAACCCTGGCCGATGAAGCTGCGCAGCACGGTGTTCTTGTCGGCGATCGCACGGATCTTCGCCAGTGCCTGCACTTCGGTCATCGACTCCGGCAGCGCCAGCGGCGCCGGCGACTTGATCTTGGCCGGCACGATGGCATCGGTCATCGCATCCAGCGACGCGTGGCCGACGACGTCGAGCATCTGCGCGATCTCGGCATCGTTGGGGCCGATGTGGCGCTCGACGAACGCATTGTGGTGCTCGAGCTCACGCAGGGAAGGGGTGTTCTGGGACATGGCGAAGGATCCGTCAGGAAAGGGCACACGCACGGGCACAAGCCGCCGGTCGGCGGTCTGCGGGGCGCCCCTCTGTCCTTTTGCCTGAGAGTTTGGAAGCGCGGAAAACCGCGGCTTCGTGCCCCTTCGGCGCCGGATCGAACCGGTCTCTCCAGAGTTCTGTTACGGGTGGTATCGGGCCTGAGCGATTACGGGCGTTGCGCCTTCGGCAGCGGTGTTCCGCTTCTCCCACCGTGTTGCCCGCCGATTATAGCCCGTTGCGGGCCCGCTGGCCGCGCCCCGGCGCGGGCCCGCGGCTGAATGGCCGATGGCCCGGCCGTGCGTTTTGTGCACCGCTGCATGGCATCGGGCGCAATCCCCACCTATGATGGGCGGATACCCGAATTCATCTGGCGCCGTCCCCGTTGCAGCGGGACCGGCGCCCGCCGTGCGTGCCGCGCATGGCCCTGCCGGACGCTTCCTTCATGACCGCCGCCGTTGCTCCCTCCACCCGCCGCATGGCCCTGCTGCTCGCCGGCCTGGCCATGTTCGGCCCGTTCTCGATCGACACCATCTTCCCGGCGTTCCCGCAGCTGGCCCAGCGCCTGGCGGTGGACGAGGTGGCGGTGCAGCAGACCATCAGCGTGTACCTGCTGTTCTACGGCCTGATGAGTCTGGCGCACGGCCCGCTGTCCGATGCCTGGGGCCGCAAGCGGGTGATCCTCGGCGGTCTGGTGGTGTTCGTCGGCGCCTCGGTCGGCTGCGCGCTGTCCACCGACCTGTCCACGCTGCTGGCGTTCCGCGCGCTGCAGGGCCTGTCGGCGGGTGTCGGCATGATCGTCGGCCGCGCGGTGATCCGCGACCTGTACCACGGACACGACGCGCAGCGCCTGATGAGCCAGGTATCGATGCTGTTCGGCATCGCTCCGGCCATCGCACCGATCATTGGCGGCTGGATCCTGCTCAGTGGCGCCGGCTGGCCACTGATTTTCTGGTTCCTGGTGGTGTTTGCGCTGCTCCTGCTGGCGGCCACCGCACGCTACCTGCCGGAAACCCATCCGGTGGAGGCACGGGTGCCGTTGTCGCCGCGCGTGCTGCTGCGTGATTACGTGCGCATCGGTTTCAACCCGCGGTTCCTGCGCCTGGCGCTGGCCGGCAGCATCGGTTTCGGCGGCATTTTCCTGTACATCTCCTCGGCACCGGTGTTCGTGATGCAGCACCTGCACCTGGGCGAGGGCGGTTTCGCCTGGTTGTTCATCCCCACCATCGGCGGCATGACCACCGGCTCGTTCCTGTCCGGGCGCATGGCCGGGCACACCACGCCCACCCGCCAGGTGTCCATTGGTTTCGGCCTGTGTGCGCTGTCGGTGCTGCTGAATGTCGGCTACGTGGCGCTGTCGCCGCAGTTCGTGCTGCCGTGGGCGGTGCTGCCGATCTTCCTGGGCGGCATGGGCATGGCACTGATCTTCCCGATCCTGGCGCTGGCGGTGCTGGACATGTACCCGCACCAGCGCGGCCTGGCCTCGTCGCTGCAGGCCTTTGTGCAACTGATGATCAGCACCGTGGTGGCCGGCGTGGTGTCGCCGCTGCTCAGTGCCAGCCCGCTGCACCTGGCGCTGGGCCAGGCCGCGTTCTTCGGCGCCGGATTCGTGTTCTGGTACTGGGAACACCAGCGTGAACGCGCGGCGCAGGCAGCCTGCACGGGCCATTGAGCAGCGCGCAGGGGTAGGGCAGGCCGCGATGCCCGCAACGCTTGCGGCGAGGAACGACCGGACTAGGCTGGGCACTCCAGCCAGCCGGTGCGTGGATGCACGACAGCCAGCCGATCCGATGTCGTTGCATGAGGTTCCCCCATGGCTGCGCAGCAGACCTATCGCCTGTTCGAGGTGGCGCTGAAGGAGCGCCGCGTTCTTTCCCCTTCCCTGGACCGCATGGTGTTCACTGGTGCCGACGTGGCGCGGATGAAGACCGAAGGCCCGGACCAGCGCATCAAGGTGTTCTTCCCCTTGCCCGGCCAGGACGTGCCGCAGGTGCCCAGCGGTGAGGACTGGTATCCGCGCTACCGGGCGCTGCCGGACGACCAGCGCCCGCCCATGCGCACCTACACCATCCGCCACCTGCGCGCCGAGCAGGGCGAGGTCGACGTTGATTTCGTGCTTCATGGCGAGACCGGGCCGGCCTCGCGCTGGGCCATCCACGCGCGACCGGGCGACCGCGTAGTGCTGCTGGCCCCCGATGCCGACTGTGCTGACAGCAGCGAAGGCTGGGAATGGAAACCGCCGGCGGGAGTCGGCCAGGTGCTGCTGGTGGCGGATGAAACCGCGCTGCCGGCGGTGGCCGGAATTCTTGAGGAACTGGCGGCCATGGTCGACCCACCGCGCACGCTGGCGCTGCTGGAGGTGGCGCAGGCCGGTGATGCGGTGCACCTGAAGGCGCCCTCCAGCGCCGAGCTGGTCTGGCTGCCGCGCGGGCAAGCCGCCTACGGACAGCCGTTGCTGCAGGCGGTCCAGGCGCGGTTGGCAGCGACCTCGAGCGTGGCTGCCAACGATGCGCTGGAGGAGATCGACGTCGATACGCAGATCCTCTGGGAGCAGGCCCATACCCGCGTGGCCGGTCCGCTGTATGCCTGGGTGGCGGGTGAGGCGGGGGCGGTCATGGCGATCCGCCGCCACCTCGTGCGCGATTGCGGGCTGGACCGCCGCGCGATCACCTTCATGGGCTACTGGCGGCATGGCAAGGTGCTGGACTGACCGGACTGGATCGAGCACGCGTGAAGCAGCGCTGCGGGCGGGGTGCGCTATCCTTGCGCCCCCCTTCGCAGCGGTACCGCACCATGTCCACCAGTTCCAAGACCCGCCGCGACCAGCGCCGTCGCCAGGAAAAGCAGGCCGCCAACAAGGCCGCCGCGCAGGCGTCGCCGGTGGAACCGCATGCCGAACTGCGCGATGCTCAGCGCACCCTGCTGGCCGGTGTCGTGCGCCGCGACGGCGAATGGGTGCTGGGCATGGACGGCCGCATCGCCGGCCACAGCGAGAGCGCTGCGCAGGTGCTGGCGCTGATCATGCAGGCCGGTGAGCTGCACGAACGCAAGGGCACGCCGGTGCGCCTGATGTACTCCGATGCGCTGCGTGATGCCGCACAGGCCGAAGCAAAGGAGAAGGGCCAGACCTTCGAGGAGTTCAAGGCCGAGCTGGCTGCAGCGATGGCAGCGAAGAAGAACAGCTGATCGCTGTTGCGGTAGAGCCGGCCGCTGGCCGGCTGCCAGACGGATTTCCACCGTGCAGTTGCCGGCCAGCGGCCGGCACTACCAGAAAGGGGCGGATCCTCGCGGACCCGCCCCTTTTCTCATTTCGCCGCCGGGGCCGCGTTGGCCTGCCAGCCGCACATCTGGCCTTCGTTCTGCTGCTTCAGCCACTCGTTGACCGGGGTGAAGTACTCGATCATCGGGCCGGCATCGAGCTTGTCGGTGCCGGTCAGCTCCTTCAGCGTGGCCTGCCACGGCTGGCTGGCACCCTTGCTCAGCATCGCCCAGTACTTCTGGCCGGCTTCCTTGTTGCCGTAGAAGGTGCACTCATGCAGCGGGCCCTTGTACCCCGAGGCGTCGCACAGGCCCTTGTAGAACTGGAACTGCAGGATGCGCGCCAGGAAGTAACGGGTGTACGGGGTGTTGCCCGGCACGTGGTACTTCGCGCCCGGATCGAAGAATTCTTCACCACGGGTGCTGGCCGGGGCTACGCCCTGGTACTTGGCCTTCAGGTCCCACCATGCCTTGTTGTAGTTGTCGGCGGTGATCGAGCCATCGAACACGCCCCAGCGCCAGCGGTCGATCATCAGCCCGAACGGCAGGAACGACACGCCCGACAGCGCCATGCGCATCTGGTTGTTGATGACTGCTTCGCGGCTTTCGGTCGGCGCATCGACCAGGCCGATCGAGCTGAGGTACTTGGGCGTCATCGCCAGCACGATGGTGTCGCCGATCGCTTCATGGAAGCCGTCGTTGGCACCGCCCTGGAACAGCGGCGGCAGCGGGTTGTAGGCCAGGTCGTAATAGATGTGGCCCAGCTCGTGGTAGATGGTGGTGAAATTCTCTTCGTTCGGCTTGATGCACATCTTTGTGCGCACGTCGCCTTCCATGTTCATGTCCCAGGCGCTGGCGTGGCAGACCACGTCGCGGTCGTCAGGCTTGATGAACTGGGTTTTTTCCCAATACGACTGCGGCAGTGACGGCATGCCCAGCGACACGTAGAAGTCCTGCGCGCGCTCAGTCATCTGCTTGGCGGTGCGCAGTTCGGCTTCGCGCTGCGCCTTGTACTGGGCCGCCACACTGGCGTCCTTGCCGGCCTTGGCCAGCGCCGCGCTCAGGTTGGTCTGGTACTGCTTTTCCAGTGCAGCGGTGATGTCCAGGCTGCCGGCACCCGGGTATGGTTCCAGCTGGTCCCACAGGTTGGACCAGTCCTGCTGCCACATGTTGCCCAGCAGGTGCGCGGCGATCAGGCCATTGCCCACTTCGGCCTTGTCCTTGCCGTAGGTCTTGTCCAGCTTGGCGCGCGCATAGCAGTGCAGCTGTTCGTACATCGGCTTGACCTGTTCCCACAGGCGATCGGTTTCCGGGCCGATCTGCTCCGGCGGCATGTCATAGCCGCTGCGCCACATCTGGCCGGCATCGGTGAAGCCCATGCCCTTGGCGCCTTCGTTCACCAGGCCGACGAACTTCTGATAGTCGCCGCGCATGTTCTTGGTGGTGCTGTGCCAGCCCTGCCAGGCGTCGAGCTGCTTGTCGTAGTCGCGGCTGCGTGCCAGCACCTGCTCCAGCTCGCCCAGCTGGCGGCAGGAGTTCGGGTCGTTGGCATCGGTGCAGTACTTGCCGGCGCCATAGCTGCCTTCCATGCGGGTGGCGATCTGGGTCAGCTCGGCCAGTTTGGCCGGGTCGCGCGGCGCCGGCATCGACGACATCAGCTTCAGCAGGTGGATCGCGCGCTTGCTGTTCTCGCTCATCGGCTGGCCGTCGAACTTGGCGGCCTGTTCGATCCAGCTGTTGAGCTGGGTCAGCGAGCGCTCGTTGGCCTTGGCCGCGATGCGTTCCGAATCACTGTTGATGTAGGTGGAGGACAGCCACTGCGCCGAGGTCATCTCCGGGTAGGCGGCCTTGAACTCGGCATTGATGCGGGCCACGAACTGGTCGGCGGTTTCGCCGGCCGGGGCGCTGCTGCTGGCGGTATCGGTGCCTGGGGCAGCTTCCTTCTTGCAGGCGGCCAGGGCCAGCGTGGCGGCGGCGATTGCCGAGGCCAGCAGGAGATGACGGTGTTTCACGGGCGGTCCTTGGGTGGTGAACGACGGCCGAAGGCTAGTGGGCAGTGGCTGCGACCGCAAGTGGCGGAAGTCGGCCGGGCGGCGCCCGGCACCCGCAGAGGCTTTCAAGCAAGGGCAAAGGCAGAAGCAACAGCAACAGCGGACTATTCTTGGTTTGGCGGGGCGGTGTCGGAGTGCGGGGCGCCGCAAGTACGTCCGTGTAGGCTTGGCAGCCGCATCCATGCGGCTGACACCCCGCACTCCCACACCCCCCCCCCTCTGACAGATTCCGTGTGCTGTCGGTAGGTGTCGACCTTGGTCGACACATCTGTCAGATATCGAATGAGTCATCCACGCATGGCGTGGATCTACTGTGTCGACCAAGGTCGACACCCACCAGGCAATGCGTCGTTCCGACAGATCGCGGAAATCTGTCGAAGGCGGGGTCCGGTTGCGGGGGCGTGAGCCGCATGGATGCGGCGACCGAGCTTACATGGACGTACTTGCAGCGTCCCCCGCAACCGGACCCACCCCGCCAATCCACGGAATGCCAGCTTTTGTTGTTGCTGTTGCTGTCGAGGCTGCCGGCCAGCGGCCGGCACTACCGCGGGTGCAGGGCTGCAAGCCCTGCCGAACAACCCTCAACCTTCGCAGTTGGCGAACACGTCGCGGTCGCGCTCGTACAGCGAGGTCTTCACCTGCATCAGGCCCAGCACCGACGGGAACAGGTTGTCGTGGTCGGTATACGCCGCCGAACGCTTGCGCACGCACTGCAGGTCCAAGCCACGGCTGCTGGCGAAGCCCGGCGAGAACCACATCGTCATCGGTACGCGGGTCTGCTCGGCCGGAGCGATCGCATACGGCACGCCATGCAGGAACAGGCCTTTTTCGCCCAGCGACTCGCCATGGTCGGACAGGTAGATCATCGCCGTGTCGTAGTCCTGCATGCCCTGCAGCGTGCCGATGGTCTTGGTCAGGAAGTGATCGGTGTACAGCACGGCGTTGTCGTAACTGTTGGTGATCTCTTCGCGCGAGCAGCGGCCGATGTCACGGGTATCGCAGGTTGGCTTGAAGCGGGCGAAGGCGGCCGGATAGCGCTCGAAGTAGGCCGGTCCGTGGTTGCCCAGCTGGTGCAGCACCACCACCCGGTCCCCGGGCCTGGCCCGCACCTGGGTGGCCAGGTCCTGCAGCAGGATCTCATCCATGCAGCGGCCATCGGCGCACAGGCCCGGCGTGGTGGCATCGGACAGCGACTGGAAGTCCAGGCCTTCGCACACGCCCTTGCAGCCGGACTGGTTGTCACGCCACAACGGCACGATGCCGGCGCGGTCCAGGACGTGCAGCAGCGACTGGTGCGCACGGATCTTCTTTTCGTCGTAGTCGTGACGGCCCCATGGCGAGAACAGGCACGGTAGCGAAACCTCGGTGCTGGTGCCGCACGAGTGCATGTCCGGGAAATTGATCACGCTGGCCTGCGCCAGTTCCGGGGTGGTGTTGCGGCCACCGTTGAGCCCCCAGTTCTGCGCACGCACGGTCTCGCCCATGACGATCACCAGCAGGCGCGGCTTGCTGGCCGGCGCGCGCGGGGTGGCCTTGGCATCGTTACCGATCGGCAGCTTCGGCGCGCGCTGCACCGGATTGTCGCCACGCAATGCACGCGGCATGCCCAACAGGACATTGGCCGGTGTCGCGAGATAGCGCACTTCACGCTGGTTGCGCATCAGTGCCGAGACATCCTGGAACGAGATCAGGGCACCGCCGATGGCGGTCACTGCGGCCACCGCCAGGAAGCCCAGCCGCGACATCAGGCTGCGGCCCCAGCTGCGGCGGCGCAGCTGCACGCGCCACAGCACGATCATCGGCAGCACCGCAAGCAACAGCACCGGCCACAGCAGCGACACGGTCATCAGCTCGCGGCTTTCCTTGGGGTCGGTCGCCAGCACGTTGCGCAGCATGTCAGCATCCAGGTAGATGTGGTAGCGGCTCATGTAGTGCGCGGCGAATGCGGTCACCAGCAGCAACAGGCTGATCACCACCTTGGCGTTCCAGCGCCAGACCAGGATGCCCAGCAGCACGCCGTGAGCGCCCAGCAGCAACAGCAGCAGTGAAAGCGCGTAGCGCAGGCTGCCTGGATGGCTGGCCATCGCGCTGTGCCAGAACAGGCCATTGCCGGCCACCGCGAAGAACAGGCTGGTCAGCGCGATCAGCGCTTCGGTGGACAGCTGCGGCCGCCAGTGGCGTAGACCCGCAAGGGCGGGGAGGCGGGCGGGCCGTTGGACCGATGCGCTCATGCGTTTGCCTCCTGGCGGTTGGCATGGTTCGGTTGACGGTGTGTCAGGACGCACTTGACGATGAGATACAGGCCCAGCGAAAGCAACCAGCAGATCAATGCAGTGGCAACGTCATGCGAAAGGAAATGTGCACCGCGCAGCTGCTGGCTGATGCCGAACACCAGGCCGGCGCCGAGGCCGATCCACAACCCGGTCCAGCGCCACGACGGGCGCCATAGCAGGGCGAAATAGTACAGACACAGCCAGGCGTAGCCAGCACTGGCGTGACCGGCCGGGAAGCAGGCCTGCGCGGCCATGCCAGCGGGGCGCGCCGTGAAAAGCCCGATAAAAGGCTGGTGGCCACCGTAGCGCAGCAGGTCCCACGGGCATTCCATCGGCACCAGCGACTTCAGCAGGGAGATCGCGCCGGTGCCCAGTGCCATGGCAATCACGACATAAAGCAGCGCCCATTGCAGGGTGCGATCGCGACCCTTACGCCAGTGGTGGAAGCACAGCAGGATCACGACCAGCGCCGCCGCCGTGCTCAACCATTTGCCGGCCTTGTGCACGACGCTGCGGGTGATCCAGGCGTCCTGCAGCGCCCAGTGGCTGCCTTCAAGACGGAACAGGTGATCGGCCACCCATTGATCACCGCCGAAGTCCATCAGCAGCGTAAACAATGGCAGACCGATTGCGACAGGCAGCCAGAGGTGAGTTACGGCAAATCGAGACGCCAGTGGTGTCGCAAGCGGCGCTACCGCATCAAGGGGACGGACGGGCATGCTGGGGGAGGGCGGTTTGGGAATCCGCAGTCATGCTCGTCACCTGCATGTCGGAGAAGGGTCGGACGCCCGTTCGCACCGGGTTAATGATTCCCCGGCACGAGTCAACGTTCAGTCTTCTTCGGCGGTCGAGCCGGCCCGTTCGGCGTGGCATTGCGGGTCCCAGGCCGTACCGGGAAGCAGTTGCCAACGATTCCTGTTGGCCATGCCGATGTCGATCACTTTGGCCGGGTCCACGCAGGGACTCATTGCATCGTCCAGCACCAGCAGCCAGCGCTTGTCCGGCGCTTCGGCGAGCCAAGGGCCGGCATCGTGCCATTGCTCGGCCCAAGGCCGCTTGAAGCCGAACTCGCGCACCGCGCGGTCGGCCTGCAGCAGGTTCTGCTCGCGCCAGGCGACCAGCGCCAGTTCGGCGTCCGGCCCGATCCGTGCGCCGACCCGGCGCATCAGCGCCGACGCCGAAGCGTAGGGATCCAGCGCCGGAATCAACACCAGGCCGTAGAGCATCCACAGCATGCCGTGGGTCAGCAGCACCAGCGTTGCGGCGCGGCTTACCCGCAGCCACACGATCAGCGTGGCCAGGGCGATGGCGAAGGTCAGCAGGCCATCGCCCAGCACCGGCAGCAGCGTATCGGGCATTGCCCGGCGCTCAAGCTGCGCAAGGGCCCAGGGGTGCTCGGTCAACAGCATGACGCCGAGCACGCCGGTGGCCAGCATCAGCACCACGCTGTAGCCGAACAGGTAGCGGCGCACGCACAGCCGGCGCAGCAGGCCCGGCAGCAGTGGCGCCGCCGCCAGTGCCATTGCCGGCAGCATCGGCAGCACATACACCTCGCGCTTGCCCGGGCTGGCGCTGAAGAACACCAGCACCAGAATGGCCCAGCCGAGCAGCAGCCACTGCCGGCGGTCGCCTCGGCGGAGGCGGCGCCACCAGGGTCTGAACAGCATCGGCAGCAACAGGCTGCCGGCCAGCCACAGGGTCAGGATCACCTGCAGGTAGTACCAGACCGGTTGGCGGTGGTGCCAGGCGTTGGCATAGCGGGTACCGGTCTGCTTGAACAACAGCTCATGCGCGTAGGCCTGCAGTTCGGCGCTGGGCGTGTGCAGCAGGGCCCAGCCCAGCGGCGCAAGCCACACCGACACGCCCAGCAGGAAGGCCGGGATCAGCCACAGCAGCGTTGCCGGGTGCGGACCATCCCCCCTGAGGCCGCGGCAACGCTGGTACAGCCACCAGCCGAACCATGGCAGCACCATCAACAGCGGCAGGAAACCCACACCCTTGGTCACTGTCCCCAGGCCGGCCGCGAAACCCGCCAGCCACAGTGCGGGCAGGTTGCAGCGCTCGCAGAGATGGCGCATCAGGCCCCACAGGGCCACCGTGGTCATGCCCACCAGCACCATGTCGATCTGCGCGCGCTTGGCCATCAGCCCGAACTGCAGGGTGCAGAACAGCGCCGCCAAGGCATACAGGGAATGCCGTGGTGACCACAGCCGGCGTGCGAGATCCGACGCCAGCCACAGGCTGAGCAGGGCGCCCAGCAGCGACGGCAGCAGGAACGACCACTGCCAGCTGCCGACGATCTCGTAGGCCGCCGCCTGCAGCCACATGAAGACCGGCGGCTTCTCCGCATACAGCTCCACGCCCCGGTGCGGCAGCAGCCATTGCCCGCTTTCGACCATGGTCCGGGCCGCCAGCACGAAGCGCGGCTCGTCCGGTGGCTGCGGCTGCCGAAGGCCGATCCCCGCTGCCAGCGCAGCAACGATCAACAGCCACAACAGGGGCAGGCGCCAACGGCGGGGCAGGGCTACGGGCACGGCAGGCTCCGGGAGCAAAACGGCCATTCTGAGGTGGCAGGGGTGGGAAAAGCGTCAGAGCGGGGCCGGGGCGACCGCATTCCGACATGCGCGGCGCTACCATGGTACGAACTTCCGTGGGTGTTTCGTGCATGCGTCTGTTGGTGATCGAGGACAACCGCCAGCTGGTAGCCAACCTGTTCGACTATTTCGAGTCGCGCGGGCATGTGCTTGACGTGGCCCCGGATGGCATCACCGGCCTGCACCTGGCCGGCAGCCACCCTTACGACGCCGTGATCCTGGACTGGATGCTGCCGCGCATGGAGGGCCCGGAGGTGCTGCGCCGGCTGCGCGCCGAGCGAGCATCGGAAGTGCCGGTGATCATGCTGACCGCGCGTGACGAGCTGCCGGACAAGATTGCCGGCTTCCGCGCCGGTGCCGACGACTACCTGACCAAGCCGTTCGCGCTGCCAGAACTGGAGGTGCGGCTGGAGGCGCTGTTGCTGCGTGCGCAGGGCCGCAACCCGCGCAAGCGCCTGCAGGTGGGCGACCTGGTACTGGATCTGGCAACGCTGGAGGCCCAGCGTGGGGGCCAGCTGCTGCACCTGTACCCGGCCTGCCGCAAATTGCTGGAAGTGCTGATGCGGGCCAGCCCGGGGGCGGTGACACGACAGCAGCTGGAGTTCGCCCTGTGGGGCGATGAGCCGCCGGATGGTGACCTGCTGCGCTCGCACGTCTACGAGTTGCGTCGCAGCGTCGACGGCCCGTTCGCCAAGAAACTGATCCACACGCTGCCGCGGGTGGGCTACCGGTTGGCGGTGAGTTCCACCAGCGATGCCGGCAAGGATGACGATGAAGGCGCGTAAGCCGGGCCCGTTGTACCGTCGGGTCGTGTGGTGGTTGCTGGGCTATCTGGCGCTGCTTTCACTGGCGGTGTTCAGCGTTGGCAACTATGTGCACGAGCATGCCGAGCACGCCGCCTGGCGCGCACTGCTCAACTCCGAACTGGACAGCATCGTCGAGCACGTCGAGCATGAGCCGCATTACCGCTGGCAGGATTCGGACACGCTCAGCCTGTATCGCTTCGATGCGGTCAACCTGCCCGACGCTTTGCGTACGTTGCATCCGGGGCTGCATGACGGCGTAATGATCAAGGGCCGTGAGACGGCGGTGATGGTGCGCGAAACCGAGTCGATGGGCCGGGTCGCGCTGGTTCTGGACATTTCCGATTTTCATGATCTGGAACAGTTCGCCACGCGCTGGGTGATGCTGGCCGGGGTGATCATGATCTTCGTCACCGTACTGATGGCGTCGTTCGGCATGGAACGCATGGTGCGCCCGCTGAGCCTGCTGGCACAGCACATCGCCGCGTTGCGGCCGGGCGTGCAGGGCCAGCGCATCGAGGTCGATCCACGCGGCAGTTCCGAACTGCATACCATCGCCGATGCACTGAACGATTACCTTGACCGCAATGAGCAGTTCGTCGAGCGTGAGCGGGTCTTCATCAGCACCGCCAGCCACGAACTGCGCACGCCGATCGCCGTGATGACCGGTGCCGCCGAACTGGCACTGGAGCAACCGGGCCTGCCCGAGCGCGCCCGCCAGCAGATGCAGCGGGTGTTGCGCACGGCGCAGAGCGTGGAGCAGTTGATCGAGCTGCTGTTGGTGCTGGCGCGCGATCCGGCGCGCCTGGCGGCGCGTGCCGAGCGCATCGCGCTGGACCAGCTGCTGCCGGAGATCGTCGACGACCATCGCCACCTCCTCGGCGACAAGGACCTGAGCATCGGTATCCAGGCCGCGCCGGTGGATATCGTCGCGCCGATGGCGGTGGTGCAGGCGGCGATCGGCAACCTGCTGCGCAATGCCATCGAGAACAGCGGTCGCGGCCATATCGAACTGCAGCTGAGTCCGTCGGCGGTGCTGACCCTGCAGGACCCCGGGCACGGCATGAGCCCGGAGGAGATCGCGGCGATCCATGCACGCATGGCCCGCGGCGGGCGTGCCGACCGTGGCAGCGGCATCGGCCTGGACCTGATCGCGCGGCTGTGTGAACACCTGGGCTGGACACTGCAGTTGCAGCCCTGCGAGCCGCGCGGGACACGCGTCACCCTGGACTTTGGCGCTTCGCGCCCCGCCTGATCAAGCGGCCGACCTGCTCCGCGCTGCGGCATGACCCGGCGTGAAGACAGTGTTAATCTGGACCTGCGCCGCTTTATGCGGCGCTTTTTTTTCCGCTCTTTCGATCGACAGAGGATCCCATGCCGACCGAACCCGCTACCGCCCTGATCAGCAACGATATCGTTGGACTGGGCCTGATCGCCGCCACCCTGGCCCTGATCTTCTGGGCTGCCAGTGGTCCGACCCCCTTGTTGAAGAAGATCTTCGCCTGGGTGCCGGCGCTGCTGCTGTGCTACTTCATTCCCGCCATCTACAACACCGCCGGTGTCATCGATGGCCACAACACCTCGCTGTACAACCCGGTCGCGCGTGACGTGCTGCTGCCGGCTGCACTGGTCCTGCTGACCCTGTCGATCGATCTGAAAGGCGTCATCAAGCTCGGCCCGAAGCTGTTGCTCGTGTTCTGTGCCGGTACCGCTGGCATCATGCTCGGCGCAATCGTCTCGTTCCAGCTGATGAAGCTGATCCACCCGGAAACCGTGGCCGGTGATACCTGGGCCGGCATGGCCGCGCTGGCAGGCAGCTGGATCGGTGGCGGCGCCAACATGGTGGCCATGCGCGAGGTGTTCGGCACCGACGCCACCACCTTCGGCCAGTTCGCCGTGGTCGACGTGGCCTGTGCCAGCCTGTGGATGGCGATCCTGCTGTTCCTGGCCAACCGCGCGCAGCAGATCGATACCCGCAACGGGGCCGACACCCGCGCCATCGACGAGATGAAGGCACGAATCAGCGCCTACGAGGCACAGAACGCGCGCATTCCCAGCATGACCGACCTGATGGTGATCGTCGGCGTGGCACTGGGTGGCGTCGGCCTGGCCCACGCCATCGCCGCGCCGCTGTCGGGCTGGTTCAAGGCCAATATCAGCTGGGCCAGCCAGTTCAGCCTGGACAGCCAGTTCGTGTGGGTGATCCTGCTGTCCACGGCGATGGGCTTGGGCCTGAGCTTCACCCGTGCGCGCCGGCTGGAAGCGGCAGGCGCTTCGCGGCTGGGCACGGTGTTCCTTTACTTCCTGATTGCCTGCATCGGCATGCAGATGAACCTGCTGTCGCTGCTGGACAGGCCTTGGCTGTTCCTGCTCGGCGCGATCTGGATGGCCACCCACGTGCTGGTGCTGTGGGTGGTGGCCAAGCTGCTGCGCGCGCCGCTGTTCTTCTTCGCCATTGGTTCGCAGGGCAACATCGGCGCAGCCGCTTCGGCTCCCGTGGTGGCAGCAGCGTTCCACCCGACGCTGGCGCCGGTGGGCGTGCTGCTTGGTACGGTGGGCTATGCCACCGGCACCGGGCTTGCCTATGTCACCGGCCTGATGCTGAAGTGGATGGCCGGGGCCTGAGTCCTGAGCTGACGATCATGTTGCGTGTTCACGGCAATTGCCGTGGACACGCTTCCCCGTGCAGAGCCGAGCCCACGCTCGGCTTTCTTTTTGCCTGCCACCGGATAGATCCACGTCATGCGTGGATGCACTTCATGGGTATCCATGAACAAAGAAAGGACAGATCCGTTTCCCCGCGGAAACGGATCTGCCCCCTGATGCTTCTTGCCGTCAACGGAAATCTGTCGAAGGTGGGGTGGTGTCGGATGGCGGGGTGTCCGCGGCATGGATGCCGCGGCCAAGCCCCCAAGGACGGGTTTACGGCGTCCCCGCCATCCGACACCACCCCGCCAAATTCACGGAAAACCAGAGCCGACGCTTTTGCCGTTGCAGTTGCAGTTGCCTCTGCGGGTGCAGGGCTGCAAGCCCGGCACCCAACCCTCAACAGCAGCGGCCACCATTGCGCCCACCGTAGCGCGCTTCCTGGCGTTCGCGGAAGAACGTCTTGTAGTCCATTGGCTCCTGGTCCGGGTGCTTTTCCAGCATGTGCCGGACATAGTTGTCGTAATCGGGAATGCCACAGCACAGACGTGCGGTCTGCACCAGGCGCCGCCAGATGCGGCGGTGCGCCTGGTACTGGCCGGCGGGAACCAGTTGCGTGCTCATCACAGATCCACCATTTCGTGCGGCTTCAGTGCCACGTAAGGGGTCTCGCGGTCGCTGCGCTGCGGATTGCGGCGTGCCGCCAGGATGGTCTTGATCGAATACACCAGCACAGCGCCCACCACCAGCAGGAACAGCGCGGTCAGGCCGGTGTTGACGTAGGCGTTGACCACGATCTGCTTCATCTGCGCCACCGATTTGGCCGGTGCGGTGATGGTGTCGCTGGCAATGGCAGCCTGGAACTTGTGTGCCTGGGCCAGGAACCCCTGTGCCGGGTTGCTGTCGAAGATCTTGATGAAGCCGGCATAGGTGGTGCAGATCAGCAGCCACACTGCCGGTACCGCAGTGACCCATGCGTAGCGGTCACGCTTCATCTTGAACAGCACCACGGTGCCCAGCATCAGTGCGATACCCGCCAGCATCTGGTTGGAGATGCCGAACAGCGGCCACAGCGTCTGGATGCCGCCGAACGGATCGACCACGCCGGTATAGAGCAGGTAGCCCCACAGTGCCACGCAACCCGCAGTGCCGATGATGTTGGCGGTCCACGATTCGGTCTTCTTCAGGGCAGGCACGAAATTGCCCAGCAGGTCCTGCAGCATGAAGCGTCCGGCACGGGTGCCGGCGTCCACTGCGGTCAGGATGAACAGTGCTTCGAACAGGATCGCGAAGTGGTACCAGAACGCCATCATCGCGTCGCTGCCACTGGGAATCGCTTCGTGCAGGATCTGCGCGATGCCCACCGCCAGCGTTGGCGCACCACCGGCGCGATGCAGGATGGTCGGTTCACCGATCGCCGCCGCGGTCGCGGTCAGTTGTTCGGGCGTGATGGTGAAGCCCCAGGTGTTGGTGATGTAGTGCGCCGCCGAGGCCGCATCGGCACCGATCACCGCCGCCGGGCTGTTCATCGCGAAGTAGATGCCCGGATCGATGATCGAGGCCGCGACCAGCGCCATCACCGCCACGAACGATTCCATCAGCATGCCGCCGTAGCCGATGTAGCGCATGTGCGCTTCATTGGCCAGCAGCTTCGGCGTGGTGCCGGACGAAATCAGCGCATGGAAGCCCGACACCGCACCGCAGGCGATGGTGATGAACAGGAACGGGAACATGCCGCCCTTCCACACTGGGCCATCACCGCTGGCGGCGAACTGGGTCAGCGCCGGCATCTTCAGTTCCGGCATCACGATCAGGATGCCGACGGCCAGCGCGATGATGGTACCGATCTTGAGGAAGGTCGACAGGTAGTCGCGCGGGGCCAGCAGCAGCCACACCGGCAGCACCGAGGCGACGAAGCCGTAGCCGATCAGCATCCAGGTGATCTGGGTGCCGGTGAAGGTGAACGCCGGGCCCCACACCGGGTCGGCGGCGACCTTGCCGCCGTACCAGATTGCGGCCAGCAGCAGGATCAGGCCGACCACCGAGATCTCGCCGATCCTGCCAGGGCGGATATAGCGCATGTAGACGCCCATCAGGATCGCGATGGGCATCGTCGCGATCACTGTGAACATGCCCCACGGGCTTTCGGCCAGCGCCTTGACCACCACCATCGCCAGCACCGCCAGGATGATGATCATGATCAGGAACGCACCGAACAGGGCGATGGTGCCGGGTACCTGGCCCATCTCCTCGCGCACCAGGTCACCCAGCGAGCGGCCGTTGCGACGGCTGGACAGGAACAGCACCATGAAGTCCTGCACTGCGCCGGCCAGCACCACGCCCACCACCAGCCACAGCAGGCCGGGCAGGTAGCCCATCTGCGCGGCCAGCACCGGGCCGACCAACGGGCCGGCGCCGGCAATGGCGGCGAAGTGGTGGCCGAACAGCACGTGCTTGTTGGTCGGCACGTAGTCCAGGCCATCGTTGTTGATCACCGCCGGGGTGGCCCGGGTCGGATCCAGCTGCATCACCTTGTTGGCGATGAACAGGCTGTAGAAGCGGTAGGCGACCAGGTACAGCGAAACCGCGGCGACGACGATCCACAGCGCATTGATGTGCTCGCCGCGGCGCAGTGCCACGGTGCCCAGACAGAATGCGCCGAGCAGGGCGAGTACCGCCCAGCCCAGTTTTGCAAACCCTTTCATGAGGTGCTCTCTCCCGGAAAGACAGTCAAAGAGTCCCGCTTGCCTTCGACAGGGTCAATTGGCGCAGGACGAATCGGCGGTAGTACTTTGGTCGTACGTTCGTTGTGCTGACGTGCAGCGAACATCAGGGATGGAACAATCGGTTGCGGCGCCATCCATTGGCGTACGGCCGTATGGCGTCCATCTTCACTGGCATCCATCCAACAGGAGTCGCCATGAGCCTTCCCGAACCGGCCCGCGTGCTGCGCACCATCCGCGGCCTGCCCACCTCCGACGGTGCTGGCGTGCGCCTGACCCGCGTCATCGGCGGCCCCACGCTGCCCGATCTGGATCCGTTCCTGCTGCTCGATGAATTCGGAACCGACCGCGCCGAGGATTACATCGCCGGCTTCCCGGAACATCCGCACCGCGGTTTCGAGACCGTCACCTACATGCTCGACGGGCGCATGCGGCATCGCGACAACCACGGCAACGAAGGCCTGCTGACCCCGGGCAGCGTGCAGTGGATGACCGCTGGGCGTGGCCTGGTGCATTCGGAGATGCCCGAGCAGGAAAGCGGGCAGATGCGCGGCTTCCAGCTGTGGGTGAACCTGCCGGCAAAGGAGAAGATGACTGACCCGAAGTACCAGGAATTCGCGCCCGAGCGGATTCCGGTGGTGCAGCCGGAGCCGGGTGTGACAGTGAAGGTGATTGCCGGCAGCGTGGACGGCACCCGGGGTCCGATCGTGCAACCGGCCACCAATCCGCTCTACCTCGACATCACCTTGGTGCCTGATCGGGTCTGGACCTACACGCTGCCGGAAGGGCACAACGCCTTTGCCTACGTGTTCGAGGGCGGGCTGACGGTGGGCGAGCAGGACGCTGCGCGCGACGTTGCACGCCAGGAACTGGCGGTGTTGGGCGGAGGCGAGCAACTGCACCTCTCGGCGGGCAGTGAAGGCGCGCGGTTGATCCTGGTTGCCGGCCGTCCGCTGCGCGAACCGGTGATGCGCCATGGCCCCTTCGTGATGAACACGCGGCAGGAACTGATGCAGGCCTTCGTCGACTTCCAGGAAGGCAAGTTCTGATGGATTGCGCCGGGCATGGCCCGTCGAAAGAAGCCGGCAACGCCGCCGGGCCACGCCCGGCGGACGTCCCGCGAGTCGGATCCTGCGGGGATGCTGCCAGGCAGTCATCCCCGTCACCTTCAGCGCCCCGCGGCCACGGCTGACGGGGTCAGGCTCATGCCCTGCGCCAACTGCTGCAGCGAGCCCAGCTCCTGGGCGCTGTCCGGGTACAGCGAAATCTGCGCGTAGCGCTTCTTGTCCAGCTTGACCACGCTGATGCGGCGCTCGGCATAGCCGGGCGGCTGCTGGCCACCGAGATCGGGCTGGTACCAGTAAAGCGGTTCACCGCCGAAGCTGCCTTTTTCCTGGCGCAGTGCCCGGTTCAACGGAATATCAGGGTCACGCGCGCTGAGCATCAGGCTCAGTACCTCGCGTCCATCCCCGGTGCTGGCGCGGCAGACCAGAAGGTCGGCCAACACCTGCTGCTGCCACTGCAGGCCACTGCTGGCCGGCAACGAAGGACATTCCGCGGGAGCCTGCGCGGCAGCCTGGGCCGCGGCGAACAGCAGGCTCGACAACACTACAGGCGCGAACTTCATGCATCCCCCAAGGTGGTCGGTCGTGTGGCTCCACCAGATGGACTGGCGGCCGTGGCATCCCATCCCCGGATGCCGCCCCGCCCGGCGTGTGCACGGACGGTCAACTCAACCTTAACGGAACGTGAGCGATCGCACAAATCGAAGTTGCAGACGTAACCATTGCGGCCGATGGTCGGCCGCAATGGTGCGCACAGGCCTCAGCGGTCGTTGCCGATCCACTTGTAGATGATGCCGCCGATCGCGCCGCCCAGCAGCGGGGCGACCCAGAACAGCCACAACTGGCTTACTGCGCCGCTGCCGGCGAAGAAGGCCACGGCGGTGGAACGGGCCGGGTTCACCGAGGTGTTGGTGACCGGGATGCTGATCAGGTGGATCAGGGTCAGCGACAGGCCGATCGCCAGTGGCGCAAAGCCAGCCGGCGCCTTGCCATGGGTGGCGCCCATGATCACGATCAGGAACACGGCGGTCAGCACCACTTCGCACAGGAAGGCCGCTGCCACGCTGTAACCGCCAGGCGACAGCGCGCCATACCCATTGCTGGCGAACGCACCGGCCTGGCTGCCATCGATGGCGAAGCCGCTGGCCCCCGACGCGATCTGCAGCAGGATGAAGCCGGCCAGCAGGCCGCCAGCCACCTGGGCGATGATGTACGGCACGAGGTCCTTGGTCGGGAAGCGGCCGCCGGCCCACAGGCCGACGCTGACTGCCGGATTGAAGTGCGCGCCGGAGATATGGCCGAACGCATAGGCGCCGGTCACCACGGTCAGGCCAAAGGCCAGGGCGACGCCGAGGAACCCGATACCCAGCGGATTGCCGTCGCCACCGAACTTGGCGGCCAGCACCGCGCCGCCACAGCCGCCCAACACCAGCCAGAACGTGCCGAGGAATTCGGCGGACAAGCGTTTACCCATGCTCATGTGTTGCACTCCTTTGAGGGCGAAAGTGTGATTTATGTCACATTTCAGTGATCAGCGGGTGACTGTAGCGTCAACGCCGGGTGCAGGGATACACCCTCGGATGTGTGCAACACGCGATGTTCAATACTGCGGCAGCGGAATGAACTCCTTGTCGTCGCCCGGAATGGTGCCGAATCGGCCGGCCTCCCAATCGTGCTTGGCCTGCTCGATGCGCTCCTTCGAGCTGGATACGAAGTTCCACCAGAGGTGGCGCGGGCCATCCAGCGGCTCGCCACCGAACAGCATCGCCTTCACCGGCGTCTTCGCGCGCAGGCGGCCGCGTGCGCCGGCCTCGGGAATCACCAGATGCTGTGCAGGGATGTCCACGCCATCCAGCTGTGCGTCGCCTTCGAGGATGTACAGCGCGCGCTCGCGGTGGCCGTCATCGATATCGATCTCCGCATCCGGGTCGAGATCGATCGCCACGTTGAGGGTATCGGCGAACACCTTCACCGGCGATTCCTCGCCATAGGCGCGGCCGGCGATCACCCGCAGCCAGGCACCGTTGCGGCGCCGCTCGGGCAGCGTAGCCGCCGCATGGTGGTAGAAGGCCGGTTCGATTTCCTCGTGCGATTTCGGCAGCGCCACCCAGGTCTGCATGCCGTGGATCGGGTTGTCGTGGGCGCGGTCCGGTTGCGGTGTCCGCTCGGAATGGGCAATGCCGCGACCAGCGGTCATCCAGTTGACGTCGCCGGGACGGATCACCTGGTCCGACCCCAGCGTGTCGCGGTGGCCGATCGCGCCCGACCACAGGTAGGTCACGGTGGCCAGGCCGATATGTGGATGCGGGCGCACGTCGATGGCGGTGCCGGGGTGCATGAGTGCCGGGCCCATCTGGTCGACGAACACGAACGAGCCGATGCTGCGCGCCTGCAGGGTGGGGACGGCGCGACGGACTTCGAGGCCGCCGATGTCGTGCACGCGCGGGGCGATGATGGTGGTCATGCGGGCGTTCTCGCTGGCAGGGATCAGGTGGTCAGCATCGCATGCAGCTGTGACGGGCACATGCCCCGTATGGGTAACAGGTTGTTCCAGCCAACGGCGCAGCCCCTCGTGGCTGTGGGGTTGGTCGCTGAAGGCAGAAGCAAGATCAAAAGCCGCGATTGGCCGGGCGGGTGGGTGGCGCAGGGGACGCTGCAAGCCCCCCCCCGGGGCCCACCCCAGCCGCTGGCGGCTGTGCGTTCGGTCGCTCGCGAAGCAGTGCTTCGCAAGCAAAGCGCCCTCACCCATGTAAGCTCGATCGCCGCATCCATGCGGCTCACGCCCCTGCGCAACCCACCCGCCCGGCCTCTGACAGTTTCCGTGTGCTGTCCAGCCACGGAGAAGAAAAAGAAAATCAAAAGCAAACGTCGCTTCGCCCGCATCCACGCATGACGTGGATCAAGCGTGTCGACCAAGGTCGACACCTACCAGTCATCGCAGTTCACCAACCGACACCGCCCCGCCCAACAAACAGAAAAGCCAGAGCCGGCTGTTGCTCCGGCTCTGGCTTCGGCGGTTGCCTCTGCGGGTGCCGGGCCGCAGGCCCGGCCGATAAACTCAAACCACTGGTTCGCGCAGGGCGGGGTTGTCCCAGCCGGGGCGCGGGGCAAAGCGGTCGCCGTGGCGCTGCTGCAGCGCCTTCAACCGCTCGACGATCGCATCGGCACCCACCGCACGGATGTGCTGGATCGGGCCGCCACGGAACGGCGCGAAACCGGTACCGAAGATCACGCCCGCATCCAACAGGTCCGCATCGGCCACTACACCTTCGTGCAGGCACGCAACCGCCTCGTTCAACAGCGGCAGGATCATGCGGTCCTCCAGATCGGCCGGGGCCTGGTAATCGCTGGCCACGTCCGGCTTCTTCGGCTTGCCGTTCTCCCAGGTGTAGATGCCCTGGCCATCCTTCTTGCCGCGCTTGTCCTGTTCCACCGTCTGCAGGGCCGCCGGAATCTGCAGGCCGAGGAACGGCGCCAGTTCGCGGCCCACGCCCGCAGCCACGTCCAGCCCCACGGTGTCGATCAGTTCGATCGGTCCCATCGGCATGCCGAACTTCACGGCGGCCTTGTCGATCACCGGGCCCGGAATGCCTTCGGCATACGCGGTGGCCGCTTCCAGCATGTAAGGGAACAGCACGCGGTTGACCAGGAAGCCCGGGCTGCCGGCCACCGGCACCGGGAACTTGCCCAGTGCCTTGCAGAACGCGGCCAGGCGGCGTTCGGTTTCCGGCGCCATGCCGTCGTGATGGATGATCTCCACCAACGGCATCTGCGCGACCGGGTTGAAATAGTGCAGGCCGGCGAACTGCGCCGGGCGCTGGATGTGATCGCGCAGTTCCACCAGCGGGATCGACGAAGTGTTGGTGGTCAGCAGCGCGTCCTGCTTCATCTTCGGTTCCAGCGTCTGGTACAGCGCACGCTTGGCCTCGGGGTTCTCGATGATGGCCTCGATCACCAGATCGGCTTCGGCCACGCCGTTGCCTTCCAGATCGGCACGCAGGCGCGCGGCCACGGCAGGGCGCTTGCTCTCGTCACGCACCTTCTTGGCGAACAGCGACTGCGCGCGTTCCATGGCCGGGTCGATGAAGCGCTGCTCACGGTCCTGCAGGGTCACCTCGAAGCCCTTGTAAGCGGCCCATGCGGCGATGTCGCCGCCCATCACGCCGGCGCCGACCACGTGCACGTGACGGATGCCGGAATCACCACCGCCCAGGCCCTTCAGTCGCTCGGTCAGGAAGAAGATGCGGATCAGGTTGCGCGCGGTCGGTGTACTGGCCAGCTTCACCACGGCGCGCCGCTCGGCGTCCAAACGCGCCTGGATCGGCTTGCCGCCACTGCGCTGCCAGGTGCTGATCAGCGCGTACGGCGCCGGGTACTGGTCCTTCTTCGCCTTGCGTGCGACCTGCTTGAACATCTGCGGCGCCAGCAGCGTGCGTGCCAGCCAGGTGTTGGTGGCCCAGGCCGTCGCGCGCTGCTTGAACGGGCGCGTGGTGCCGGACAGCGCCAGCGCCACGGCTGTGTCGAGCACCACGGCCGGTGCCACCACCTTGTCGACCAGCCCGATGCCACGCGCGGCCGACGCCGACAGGGTGCGTCCGGTCAGCATCATGTCCATCGCCGCCGGTGCACCCACCAGTTGCGGCAGGCGGGCGCTGCCGCCCCAGCCCGGGAAGATGCCCAGCTGGGTTTCCGGCAGGCCGATGCGGGTGCTGCTGTCGTTGGAGGCCACGCGGTAGCGGCAGGCCAGCGCCAGTTCGGTGCCGCCTCCCAGGCAGTGGCCATGGATCGCCGCCACGGTCGGGCAGGGCAGTTCGGCCAGCTTCTGGTAGGTGGCCTGGCCACGCCGGATCGCGTCGTTGACAGTGCCGCGACGGTCGAACTCCTGGAACTCCTTCAGGTCGGCACCGGCAATGAAGCCGGCCTTCTTCAGCGACTGGATCACCACGCCCTTGGGCGGATCCAGCGCGATGCGCTCAAGCAGGTCGCCCAGCTCCAGCAGCACGTCCTGCGACATGGCGTTGACGCTGCTGTCCTGACGATCCAGGGAGAGAACCACCACGCCGTCGTCGCGGATCTCGGGGTGCCAGTGGCTGAAGCGGAGACCATCGAAGCCTGAGAGCATGGACGTTCCATCCGGTTGTGTATGGAGAAGAGGCTATGATCCAGAGGTTGTTTCCCCCGCGTCAAATCCCAATAGCAGGGGAGTGGCGCCCCCGGATCCATGGCCGTGGACCGGGACGCTAACGGAACGGTGGTTAAAAGCTGGTGCGGCGCCAGGTGATCGGCGACTGAACTTTTCCCGGGATTGGCAGTCTCATTGCCCGACGTCGGTTGGGCTGACAGGAGTGCGGCCCCTCATGGCCGAGGTTGATACACCACAGGAGCTGGATCTGGAACTGGTCCGGCGCGTGCAGCACGGCGAGAGTGCCGCCTTCGATGTCCTGGTGCGCAAGTACCAGCATCGGGTGGTGGCCCTGGTCGGTCGCTACATCGCCGACTGGAGCGAATGTCAGGACGTCGCCCAGGACACTTTCATCCGCGCCTACCGCGCGATCGGGAGTTTCCGTGGCGACGCCCAGTTCTCAACCTGGTTGCATCGAATCGCCGTGAATACCGCCAAAAACTACCTGGCTTCACACAATAGACGGCCGCCGACCGATGACATCGACATCGGCGACGCCGAACAGTTCGACACCGGTACCCGCCTGCGCGACACCGACACGCCCGAACGCGAGTTGATGCGCCAGGAGCTGGAACAGACGGTAATGAAGGCCGTCAACGCGCTGCCGGAAGAACTCCGGTCGGCAATCACCCTGCGCGAGGTGGAAGGCCTGAGCTACGAGGATATCGCGCAGAAGATGGGGTGCCCGATCGGCACGGTGCGTTCACGGATCTTCCGGGCGCGCGAGGCGATCGACACCGAACTCCGGCCGCTGCTGGACATCGGCAGCGCCACCCGTGAGAAGAGCCGCGTATGACCAGTAAACCGTTCAACGAATCGCAGAACCACCAATCGCCCGCCGGACAGCGCCTGGACCAGCGCCATCGCGAGCAGCTGTCGGCCCTGGTCGATGGTGAGCTGGGCGCCGATGAAGCGCGCTTCCTGCTGCGCCGGATGGAGCACGACCCCGAGCTGGCCGGATGCCAGGAACGCTGGCAGCTGCTGGGCGACGTGATGCGCGGGCAGGCGTCGGCGCTGGCGCCGGTCGGCTTCAGCGCGGCCGTGGCCGCCGCCATCGCGGCCGAACCGGCGCCGCAGGTCGAGCCGCGTCGCCAGGTACGCCGCAGTGGCTGGCGGGCCTGGGGCGGCGGCGCCGCCCTGGCCGCGTCGGTGGCCGCCGTCGCGCTGTTCATCGGCGGCGAGAAGCTGAAGGAGGCCACGCCGGGTGAACCGCTGGCGCCGCAGGTGATCGCCAGCCAGGCGGAGCTGGCGCCGGCGCCAACCGCGCCGGCCCCGGTGACCGAGGCTTCGGTGGATACGGCCGCGATGGCCGTGGCTGCTGCGCCGGCTGTGGCGATGGCCGCTTCCAGCCGTCGTCAGGACGCCCGCCGTGCCAGCGCCACGCGTACCCAGCAGGCTGCGCGTGCCGCCCAGCGCGACGAGGCCCCGCAACGGGCCGTCGCCGCAGCGCCGGCGCCGTTGACCCCGACCGTGCCGGCCAACGCCAGCCGCAACCTGCCGTTCGGCGAGGTGGGCGGACTGCAGGCCCGGCCGTGGCCGCGCTCCAGCCTGGCGCCCGCTGCCGGTGGCGCACTCAATGCCAGCTTCCCGGCCCATGCCGGCGGCGCGGCGTTCTATCCGTTCGAGCCGCGCCTGCAGGACGACCTGCCGGTGCCGCAGCGCCCGCGCGACTGAGCCGGGCGCTTTCACGCCCCGCCGCCGGCGGGGTCCGTATTCCTCTTTCCATCCGATCCGGAGGTTGCCGTCCGATGACTCCCCGACTCCGCACGCAGGCCATGGGTCTGCTGGCCCTGACCCTTCCCCTGGTGGCCTGCGCACAGGCCACCGCGCCTGCCGCGCAGACCCAGCCTGCGCCAGCTGCAGCAGCGCGGGCACCGGCGCAGCCGCTGGTCAGCGGCCTGCCCGACTTCACCAATCTGGTCGAACAGGTCGGCCCGGGCGTGGTCAACGTCGACACCACCATCGTCCGCAACAACCGCCAGGTCGCCCGCGGCCCGATGGGCGACGATGACATGCCGGAGTTCTTCCGCCGCTTCTTCGGCCCGGACTTCCCGATGCCCGGGCAGGGGCCGGGTGGGCCGGATGGCGGCCCCAGCATCAAGGGCCGTGGCATGGGCTCGGGCTTCATCATCTCGCCCGATGGCTATGTACTGACCAACTACCACGTGGTGGCCGATGCCAGCGAGGTGAAGGTCAAGCTGGGCGACCGCCGTGAGTTCACCGCGAAAGTGGTGGGCAGCGACCAGCAGTACGACGTCGCGTTGTTGAAGATCGACGGCAAGAACCTGCCGACCGTGCGCGTTGGCGACTCCAACTCCCTCAAGCCGGGCCAATGGGTGGTCGCGATCGGCTCGCCGTTCGGCCTCGATCACTCGGTCACTGCCGGCGTGGTCAGCGCCCTTGGCCGCAGCACCGGCGGGCCGGACCAGCGCTACGTGCCCTTCATCCAGACCGACGTGGCGATCAACCAGGGCAACTCCGGTGGCCCGCTGCTGAACACGCGTGGCGAAGTGGTCGGCATCAACTCGCAGATCTTCTCTGCTTCGGGCGGCTACATGGGCATCAGCTTCGCGATCCCGATCGACCTGGCGATGAGCGCGGTCGAGCAGATCAAGAAGACCGGCAAAGTCACCCGTGGCCAGCTCGGCGCGGTGGTGCAGGAAATCGACGGCCTGAAAGCGCAGGCGATGGGCCTGCCGGACAGCCGCGGCGCCCTGGTCAACCAGATCGTGCCGGACTCGGCTGCAGCCCGGGCCGGGGTGAAGATCGGCGATGTGATCCGTTCGGTGAACGGCGCGCCGGTCAACAGCTGGTCCGACCTGCCCCCGCTGATCGGCGCGATGGCACCGGGCAGCCGGGTCACCCTGGGCGTGATCCGCGATGGCAAGCCGCGCGACCTCAGCGCCACCCTGACCGCACTGACCGAAGATGCGCAGGCCAGTTCGCGTGGCCCGGCTGCCGGCAACAGCGATGCGGCTCCACAGGCCGGCGCCAACGCCCTGCTGGGGCTGGACGTCAGTGACCTGACCGCGCCGCAGCGCAAGCAGCTGGGCCTGGAATCGGGCGAGGGCGTGCGCATCACCGGGGTCAAGGGCCAGGGCGCGCGCGATGCGGGCCTGTCTCCGGGCATGGTGATCCTGCAGGTAGCCAGCACCCAGGTCGGCAGCGTGGACGCGCTGAACCGTGCGCTGTCCAGCTACAAGAAGGGCGACGTGGTGATGCTGCTGGTGCGCACCGGCAGCGGCAACAGCGCGTTCGTAGCGGTCAAGGCTGGCCAATAAGGCCGGTGCAAGGCCGCCCCGGCGGCCACGTGGTTCCCCCGAAGCCCCGCCCCGGCGGGGCTTCGGCCATTCCGGGCCCGGCTCGATGAGGCCGTTTTCGCGGGCGGGCGCCGGGCATGCGATAATCGACCGTTACCCTGACGACGCCGCGCGCCGCCGCCACCTATGTCTTCTGATTCGATGCGGAACATCCGCAACTTCTCCATCATCGCCCATGTCGACCACGGCAAGTCCACGCTGGCCGACCGCATCATCCAGCTCTGTGGTGGCCTGCAGGCCCGCGAGATGGAAGCGCAGGTGCTCGACTCCAACCCGATCGAGCGCGAGCGTGGCATCACGATCAAGGCGCAGTCGGTGTCGCTGCCGTACCTGGCCAAGGACGGGCAGACCTACCACCTGAACTTCATCGACACCCCCGGCCACGTCGACTTCTCCTATGAAGTCAGCCGCTCGCTGGCCGCCTGCGAAGGCGCGCTGCTGGTGGTCGATGCCGCCCAGGGCGTGGAAGCGCAGTCGGTGGCCAACTGCTACACCGCGGTGGAGCAGGGCCTAGAAGTGGTGCCGGTGATCAACAAGATCGACCTGCCCACCGCCGACATCGAGCGCGCCAAGGCCGAGATCGAGGCCGTGATCGGCATCGACGCCTCCGACGCGGTGCCGGTCAGCGCCAAGACCGGCTTGAACGTGCAGGATGTGCTGGAAGCGATCGTGCACCGCATCCCGCCGCCGGCGCCGCGCGACACCGACAAGCTGCAGGCGCTGATCATCGATTCGTGGTTCGACAATTACCTGGGTGTGGTGTCGCTGGTGCGCGTGATGCAGGGCGAGATCAAGGCCGGTGACAAGCTGCAGGTGATGTCCACCGGCCGCAACCACCAGGTCGACAACGTTGGCGTGTTCACCCCGAAGCGCAAGGTGCTGCCGGCGCTGAAGGCCGGTGAAGTGGGTTGGGTCACCGCCAGCATCAAGGACGTGCACGGTGCGCCGGTCGGCGACACGCTGACCCTGGCCGGCGACCCGGCCCCGAAGCCGCTGCCGGGCTTCCAGGAAATGCAGCCGCGCGTGTTCGCCGGCCTGTTCCCGGTCGACGCCGAGGACTACCCGGACCTGCGCGAAGCGCTGGACAAGCTGCGCCTGAACGACGCCGCGCTGCGTTTCGAGCCGGAAAGCTCCGAGGCGATGGGCTTCGGCTTCCGCTGCGGCTTCCTGGGCATGCTGCACATGGAGATCGTGCAGGAGCGCCTGGAGCGCGAATACAACCTGGACCTGATTAGCACCGCGCCGACGGTGGTGTACGAGGTCCTGAAGACCGATGGCTCGATCATCAACATGGACAATCCGGCCAAGCTGCCGCCGGTGAACCAGGTCGAGGAGATCCGCGAGCCGATCATCCGTGCCAACGTGCTCACTCCCGAAGAGTACATCGGCAACATCATCAAGCTGTGCGAAGAAAAGCGCGGCAGCCAGATCGGCATCAATTACCTGGGCAGCCAGGTGCAGATCAGCTATGAATTGCCGATGGCCGAGGTGGTGCTGGACTTCTTCGACAAGCTGAAGTCGGTCAGCCGTGGCTATGCCTCGCTGGACTACCACTTCGTGCGCTTCGACGCGGGCCCGTTCGTGCGCGTGGACGTGCTGATCAACGGTGACAAGGTCGATGCCCTGTCGCTGATCGTGCACCGCAGCCATGCCGACCGCCGCGGCCGCGAGCTGTGCGAAAAGATGAAGGACCTGATCCCGCGCCAGATGTTCGACGTGGCCATCCAGGCCGCCGTTGGCTCGCAGATCATCGCCCGCACCACGGTCAAGGCCATGCGCAAGAACGTGCTGGCCAAGTGCTATGGTGGCGACGTTTCGCGCAAGAAGAAGCTTCTGGAAAAGCAGAAGGAAGGCAAGAAGCGCATGAAGCAGGTCGGCCGCGTGGAGATCCCGCAGGAAGCGTTCCTGGCCGTGCTGCAGATGGACAACAAGTAAGCCCGCACCGGCCCTGCGGGGCCGGTCGTCCGGTGACGTTGCAAAGGACCCTGAATGAAACTGTTTGAGATCCTCCTGGTCGTGCTGACCCTGGCCTCGGGCCTGATCCTGCTTGCGGACAAGCTGTACCTCGCCAAGCGTCGCGCCCAGCGCGCGGGCCTGCTCGATTCCGAGCCGGTGCTGGTGGATTACTCGCGTGCGTTCTTCCCGGTGCTGGCGATCGTGCTGGTCGTGCGCAGCTTCATTGCGGAGCCGTACAAGATTCCATCCAGTTCGATGATGCCGAACCTGCTGATCGGCGATTTCATCCTGGTCAACAAGTTCTCCTATGGCCTGCGCCTGCCGATCAGCAACACCAAGATCGTGCCGTTTGGCGAGCCGTCGCGTGGTGACGTGGTGGTGTTCCACTTCCCCGGCCATGGCGAGAACGATCCGGCCAAGGGCGAGAACTTCATCAAGCGCGTGATCGGCGTGCCGGGTGACACCGTGGTCTTTGAAGGCGACGGCGTGATCCTCAACGGCGAGCCGCTGAAGTATGACAACAAGGGTATCTACGCCGGCCACAAGGGCCAGGGCGAGGGCGCCAACCTGCTGCTCGAGCACCTGCCGGGCCGCACCCACACGGTGCTGGAGACCGACTATCCGCGCGGCCAGGGCCAGTGGACCGTGCCGGCCGGCAAGTACCTGGTGATGGGCGACAACCGCGATAACAGCGATGATGGCCGGTTCTGGGGCCTGCTGCCGGAAGAAAACCTGCGCGGCAAGGCGTTCCTGATCTGGCTGAACTGCCAGGGCTGGTTGTGCAAGGATGGCTTCGAGCCGTCGCGGATCGGCTCGAGCATCAACTGAGTACCTTCACATCCAACGCGTATCTGGGGAGAACGCAATGAAGACGATGAACACGCAGCGTGGCATGACCTTGACCTCGTTCCTGACGGTCCTGATCGTGGTGGGCTTCTTCCTCTACATCGGCATGAAGCTGTTCCCGATGTATCAGGAGTACTACGCTGTGCGCTCGGCGATGAAGAGCCTGGCCAACGAGCCGGGCGTGGGCAGCATGGAGCCGGCGCGCATCCAGGACCTGTTCTTCAAGCGCCTGTACATCAACTACTCGGACAACGTGAAGCCGGCCAACGTGAAGTTCGACCGTCGCGACAATGGCTGGACCCTCAAGGTCAACTACGAAGTGCGCCGTCAGCTGATCGGCAACCTCGATGTGGTTGGCAAATTCGATTCTTCCCAGGACCTGACACGAAGCGGTGCCCAGTAAATTCATCCAACGTGGCGACCTGATCGGTCATGCCTTCAGCGACCCGGCGCTGCTCAAGCAGGCGCTGACGCATCGCAGTGCCGGTGCGCCGCACAATGAGCGGCTGGAGTTCCTTGGCGACAGCATCGTCAACATGATGGCGGCCGAGGCGTTGTACCGGCGCTGGCCCAAGGCCGACGAAGGGGCGATGACCCGTGCCCGCGCAGAGCTGGTGCGTGAAGGCGCGCTTGCGGTGATCGGGCGCAGCCTGGAACTGGGCGAGCGGCTGACCTTGGGCCCGGGCGAAATGAAGTCTGGTGGTCATCGCCGCGACTCGATCCTGGCCGATGCGGTGGAAGCCGTGGTGGCTGCGATCTACCTGGATGCCGGCTTCGAGGCCTGCCGGGCAGTGGTGCTGCCCTGGTTCAGTGCTTCGATCGAGGCGCTGCCGGCCTCGGGCCGGCCCGAGAAGGATCCCAAGACCCGCCTGCAGGAATGGCTGCAGGCCCGACAGAAGGCGTTGCCGCAGTACGAGCTGGTGTCAGAATCCGGTGACGACCACGCCAAGCACTTCCGGGTACGCTGCAACGTAGCCGACCCGGCCGCCAGCACCGAGGGCGAAGGCGCCTCGCGGCGGCTTGCCGAACAACAGGCGGCTGCGGCCGTCCTAGAACAACTGGATTCCAAGTGAGCGAACAAACTTCCCATCATTGCGGCAGCGTGGCCGTCATCGGCCGCCCGAACGTGGGCAAATCGACCCTGACCAATGCCCTGGTCGGCGCCAAGGTCAGCATCGTTTCCAACCGCCCGCAGACCACGCGCCATCGCCTGCTGGGCATCGCCACCTATCCGGAAGGCCAGCTGGTCCTGGTCGACACCCCCGGCCTGCACAAGGTGCAGAAGCGGGCGATGAACCGGGTGATGAACCGCGCCGCGCGTGGCTCGCTGGAAGGCGTCGATGCCGGCCTGCTGGTGATCGAAGCCGGTCGCTGGGATGAAGAGGACAGCCTGGCGTTCAACGTGCTGCGCGACGCCGGCATCCCGGTGGTGCTGGTGGTCAACAAGATCGATCGCCTGAAGGAAAAGGGCGCGCTGCTGCCGTTCCTGCAGCAGGTGACCGAAGGTCGCGACTTCGCCGCCGTGCATCCGATCTCCGCGCAGAAGCGCAACGGCCTGGAAGCATTGGTGCGCGATGTGCTGAAGCTGCTGCCGGAAGCCCCGCCAATGTTCGGCGAGGACGAGATCACCGACCGCAGCCAGCGTTTCCTGGCCGGTGAACTGGTGCGCGAGCAGCTGATGCGCCAGCTCGGCGAGGAACTGCCGTATGCCACCACGGTGGAAATCGAGCGTTTCACCGAAGATGGCAACCTGCTGCGCATCGGTGCGGTTATCTGGGTCGAACGTGAAGGCCAGAAGGCGATCGTGATCGGCAAGGGTGGCACCCGGCTGAAGGAGATCGGCGCCAAGTCCCGCCTGCAGATGGAACGTCTGTTCGGGGCCAAGGTGTTCCTGGAGACCTGGGTGCGCGTGCGTGAAGGCTGGTCCGACGACGAGGCCGCACTGAAGGCCTTCGGTTACGAGTAAGTCGTTGCGGTCGCTTCGATGCTGATCGAGGACGACACCGGCTTCGTGCTGCATGCACGGGCCTACCGCGAGACCAGCCTGCTGGTCGAAGTGCTGAGCGCGCAGCATGGCCGTATCGGCCTGCTCGCGCGTGGTGTGTCAACCGCCAAGGGCCAGGTGCTGCGCGCTGCCCTGCAGCCATTGCAATGGATCCGCTTCAGTGCCCAGCAGCGCGGTGAACTGGCCCAGCTGCGCGGCGCTGAGGCGCTGGATGCGGCACCCAGGCTGGTCGGCCAGGCGATGCTGGCCGGCTTCTACCTGAGTGAACTGACCCTGCGCCTGGCTCCGCGCCAGGACCCGCTGCCCGGGTTGTACCTGGCCTACGGCGAGGCGCGTGCGCGTCTGGCCGTGGGCGCCGGCCTGGCCTGGACCCTGCGTCGCTTCGAACGCGAGCTGCTGTCCGCGCTGGGCCTGGGTTTCGATCTGGACAGCGCCAGCGATGGCCAGCCGATCGACCCGGCGGCGCGCTACGAACTGGATCCTCAGGAAGGCGCGCAGCGACTGCTGAGCGAGCGCGGCGGGGAACGCCGGGCGGCGGCCACTGGCTCGGCGCTGTTGGCGCTGGCGGCCGACGAAGAGCCCGCTGCCGCCGACCTGGCCAGCCTGCGCCTGCCGATGCGGCGGGTGCTGGCCC
>NZ_CVIW01000020.1:0-55230 GCF_001499715.1 Stenotrophomonas thermophila
AGGGATGGGTTTACGGCGTCCCCCGCAACCTGACCCACCCCGCCATCCCACGGGAAGCCCGCTGTTGCTTCGACTGTTGCTTCTGAGGTTGCCGGCCAGCGGCCGGCACTACGGCGGGTGCAGGGCGCAGCCCTGCCGATACCCCCCCCCCCGGCCGGGCTGGCAGAATAGGCGTCTCTGCCGTTATCCGAAGCCGACGATGCGCCTCTCCCAGTTCCACCTGCACACCACCAAGGAAACCCCCAGCGACGCCGAGCTCACCAGCCACCGGCTGATGCTGCGCGCGGGCATGATCCGCAAGCTGGCATCGGGCCTGTACACCTGGTCGCCGCTGGGCCTGCGCGTGCTGCGCAAGGTCGAGCGCATCGTGCGCGAGGAAATGGACCGCGCCGGTGCCGTGGAATTCCAGATCCCGACCATCCAGCCGAAGGAACTGTGGGAGCAGACCGGGCGCTGGCAGAAGTTCGGCCCGCAGCTGCTGAAGATCAAGGACCGCAAGGACCAGGTGTTCTGCTACAGCCCGACCGCCGAGGAAGCAGCCTGCGACTTCGCGCGCAGCGAGCTGTCCAGCTACAAGCAACTGCCGGTGAACTTCTACCAGGTACAGACCAAGTTCCGCGACGAGATCCGCCCGCGATTCGGCGTGATGCGTTCGCGTGAGTTCCTGATGAAGGACGCCTATTCGTTCCACCTGCACGACGAGTGCCTGGTGCGCGAATACGAGAACATGAAGTCGGCCTACAGCCGCATCTTCACCCGCCTCGGCCTGGACTTCCGCATGGTGCAGGCCGACTCCGGCGCAATCGGCGGCGATGCGTCGCAGGAATTCCACGTGATCGCCGATTCCGGTGAAGACGCGCTGGTGTTCTCCACCGGCTCGGACTACGCGGCCAACATGGAAGCGGCGATTGCCGCCGATCCGGCGCCGCGTGCGGCCGCCAGCGAAGCCATGCGCAAGGTCGACACCCCCACCCAGAAGACCTGCGAGGAGGTCGCGGCCCTGCTCGGCATCGACCTGCAGCGCACGGTGAAGTCGGTGGCGCTGATCGCGGGTGAAGGAAAGGCACAGCAGTTCGTGCTGGTACTGGTGCGCGGTGACCATGAAGTCAACGAGATCAAGCTGGCCAAGGTTGCCGGCCTGGACGAGCAGCGCTTCGCCAGCGAGGCGGAGATCGCCGAGCACCTGGGCAGCGTGCCGGGCTTCCTTGGCCCGGTCGCCCCGGCCAAGCCCATTCGCGTGGTCGCCGATCGCGAAGTGGCGGCGATGTCGGACTTCGTCGTCGGCGCCAACGAAACCGGCTTCCACCTGGCCGGCGTCAACTGGGGCCGCGACCTGCCGGAACCGGAAGTGGCGGACATCCGCAACGTGCGTGCCGGTGACCGCGCACTGGACGGTGGCGAACTGAAGATCGCCCGTGGCATCGAAGTCGGCCACGTGTTTCAGCTCGGTCGCAAGTACGCCGAAGCGCTGGATGCCACCGTGCTGGATGAAAACGGCAAGGCGGCGGTGATGGCGATGGGCTGCTATGGCATCGGTATCTCGCGCGTGGTAGCTGCCGCGATCGAACAGAACCATGACGATGCCGGCATCATCTGGCCGGACGCGATGGCGCCGTGGCAGGTGGTGGTGTGCGTGATCAACCCGAAGGGCGATGCTGCCGTGGCCGACGCTGCGGCCAACCTGCTGCAGGAACTGCGCGATGCCGGCCTGGACGCGGCGCTTGACGATCGCGGCCTGCGCCCGGGCGCGATGTTCGCCGACATGGAACTGATCGGCATCCCGCACCGCGTGGTGGTCAGCGAACGCGGCCTGGCCGCCGGTACCTACGAATACCGCTCGCGCCGCGCCAGCGAAGCGGAAAGCCTGGACAAGGCCTCCCTGCTGCAGCGTCTGCAGGGCTGATCAGGAAAAAGACCGGGCCCTGCCCCGGTCTTTTTTTCTGCCGCGGTCTTCCCCGATATTGCAGCGGACATAATCCGGTCAAAATCACCGCGACGGCGCCTGCATGCCGCCACGCCATGACCCGCCTGCATTTGTGCTGTGATTAATTCATCTCTATTCTGTCCGCCGACGCCATGGACTGGCTTGTCCCGTCCACACATTAGTTTCCGGAGTAACCGTAAATGAGCATTGACCTGACCGGCCTGTCAGCACGCGAGCTGGGCGCCCTGATCCGTACCGCCAAGAAGCAGCAGACCATCGTCGCCAAGCGCCGGCCGATCACCAAGGTCCGGGCCCAGCTGACCAAGCTGGCCAAGACCGAGGGTTACACCATCGAAGAACTTTTCGGCAGCGCCCCGGCCACGCGTGCCCGCAAGGCCGCTCCGGCCGCCAAGGCCCCGTCGAAGACCGCCGGCCGCAAGCTGGGCAAGGTTGCCCCGAAGTACCGCAACCCGGCCAACCCCAAGGAAACCTGGACCGGCCGTGGCAAGCAGCCGCGCTGGATGGCTGAGCTGACTGCCAAGGGCAACAAGAAGCCGGAAGATTTCCTGATCAAGAAGGCCTGAGGCCGGATCGGGATGCAATGAAAAACGCCGGCGAAAGCCGGCGTTTTTTGTTTGTAGAGCCGAGCCCACGCTCGGCTATCCATATCCGAAGCCGAGCATGGGCTCGGCTCTACAGAGTCTTGCGGGCGGGCATCAGCAGATTGCCGAACAGCAGGCCGGCCACCAGTGCCATCACCACGTTGAGCACGGTAAGGAACACGCTCTGGCCGGCGCCCACGTCCTGCTGCTGGACCAGGGTCAGCACGCCGCGCAGGCTGGTGCTGCCGGGCACCATCATGATGATGCCGGGCAGGCGGATGATCGCGCCCGGACGCCCGACCAGACGACCGAACAGATTGCCACCGGCGGTCAGCAGCATCGCCGACAGGAAGATGCCGGCCGGCGCGCCCCAGGCGTGGCCGCCAAACTTGGAGATCGCATAACCGGCCACCGAGGCGGCAATCACCCACGGATAGTCGCGACGATTGGCCTTGAACAGCATCGCGAACGCGAATGCCGCGGTCAGCAGCGAGCCCCACTCCACCCACGGCCCCTGCGGCCGAGCCGCGCGGATCACCGGGTCGAGGCCGAGCACGTCGGCCAGGGTCACCGCGATCATCGCGCCGACGCTGAGCTTCATGATGGTGGTCAGCGCGCCGGCAAAGCGCGCGGTGCCCGATACCCAGTGCTGGCTGGCCAGTTCGTTGACCGCATTGGTCAGCGACATGCCGGGCAGCAGCACTACCAGCGAGGCGATGATCACCGTGTTGAGGTTGAGCGCACCAATAAAGGACGCAACCAGGGTGGCGACCAGGCCGGCCAACAGCGCGGCCAGTGCCTCGGCGGCTTCGCGGGTGGCCGGGCGACGGTCGGTGACCATGCCGAGCAGGCCGATCATCAGGCCGATGACACCGGCGGTCGCAATGTCCAGCCACGGCAGCTTCCACATGCCGGCCACGCCGGCCGCGCCAAGGGTGAACGAGAGGATCGTGCGCAGCTTGCCGCGCCGGCCCGGATCCTTGTCCAGCTGGCGCAGCGCGGTGTGGCCCTGGGCGATGCTCATCCGGCCGTTGGCCACTTCTTCGGCAATATGGTCGGCGACGCTGAGCTTGTGCAGGTCGTTCTCGCCGGGCGCCAGGCGGATCACGCGGGTGATGTCACTGGAGCCGATCGCCTGCGCCGGATCGCTGAAGCTGAGGATGATGCCGGTGGGGTTCGACCACGGTTCACAATCCAGGTCGAGCTGGCGAGCCAGTGCCACCACCGCCGTTTCCAGGCGCTGGGCCGTGGTGCCATAGCTGTGCAGGCGTCCGGCGATCTCGGAAACGAAGGCCACCCGCTGCGCGTAGGTGGCCTGGGGCGTGGGGATCGTGTGAGCATCTGCGGACATGCGCCGTAGTATTACCTAGGCGGGGCCTGACCGGAGAAATTCATCCGAGTTCGACGCGATGGCCAATACAGAACGTTATGCTGCGACCGGAATGGCCCAAGTGACCCCGAACCACGCCCCCCAGCTCGAACAGGACGCCCATGATCCGGGCGTGATCCGCCTGTCCGGCACCTGGACCTTGAAGACCGCGCTGGCCGCGGCCGAGGTCCTGCGTGGCGTTCCTGACACGCTGACCGGCATCGATGCCACCGCCATCGAGAAGATGGATTCGGCCGGCGTGCTGCAGGTGCTGCGCGTGGCCCATCGCGCCGACCTCGGCGAAGACGCACTGAAGTTCCGCGCGGATCACCAGGCGCTGGTGTGCACCATCGAGGAAGTCGCCGACGACCGGCCCAAGCCCAAGCGCGACTTCGGCGTGCTGGCGGCACTGGAGCGGCTGGGTGTCAGCGTCCATGCCACCGGCCACAACATCAAGGCGCTGTGCAGTTTCCTCGGCGAGAACCTGGTCAAGGCGGCCCGCCTGGTCAAGGAACCGCGCCGCTTCCGCCTTACCGCCACCGTGCACCAGATGGAGCAGGTCGGGCTGGATGCGGTGCCGCTGGTGGCACTGCTGTCCTACCTGGTCGGTGCGGTGATCGCCTTCCTCGGCTCGACCATCCTGCGCGACTTCGGCGCCGAGATCTACGTGGTCGAACTGGTCAACATCGCCTTCCTGCGGGAGTTCGCGGTGCTGCTGACCGCGATCGTGCTGGCCGGCCGTACCGCCAGCGCCTTCACCGCACAGATCGGCGCGATGAAGGCGCGCGAGGAAATCGATGCGATGCGCACGCTGGGCCTGGACCCGGTCGACCTGCTGGTGCTGCCTCGCTTGCTGGCGTTGCTGGTCACCCTGCCCCTGCTGACCTTCATCGCGATGATCGCCGGCCTGGCCGGCGGCATCACCGTCGGTGCGTTCGACCTCGACATCCCGCCGCAGATGTACATCGCGCGCATGCACGAGACCATGGAGGTGCGGCACATGCTGGTCGGCCTGTCGAAGGCGCCGGTGTTCGCGCTGGTGATCGGCCTGATCGGCTGCCTGGAAGGCCTGAAGGTCGAAGGCACGGCACAGTCGGTAGGCGAACGCACTACTTCCAGCGTGGTGCAGACGATCTCGCTGGTGATCATCATCGACGCCTTCGCGGCGTTGTGGTTCATGCACATGGGCTGGTGACATGAGCACGCATCCGACGCCCGAAGACATTCCCATGCAGGACGACGACGGCCACGAGCTGGCCATCCGCGTGCGCGGCCTGGTCAACCGTTTCGGCAGCCAGACCGTGCACGAAGACCTGGACCTGGACGTGCGTCGCGGCGAGATCCTGGGCGTGGTCGGTGGCTCCGGCACCGGCAAGTCGGTGCTGATGCGCTCCATCCTGGGCCTGCGCACGCCCGACGAAGGCCAGATCGAAGTGCTGGGCCGCGACGCGCGTGCCGACGACGCCGAGAGCCGCCTGCACATCGAACGCAACACCGGCGTGCTGTTCCAGGACGGCGCACTGTTTTCGTCACTGACCGTGGGCGAGAACGTGCAGGTGCCGCTGAAGGAACACCACCGCGAACTGCCCGAGCGCTGGCATTACGAGCTGGCACTGCTGAAGGTGAAGCTGGCCGGCCTGCCCGCCGACGCGATCAACAAGCTGCCCTCGCAGCTGTCCGGCGGCATGCGCAAGCGCGCCGGCCTGGCCCGGGCGCTGGCGCTGGACCCGCCGCTGCTGTTCCTGGACGAACCCACCGCCGGCCTCGACCCGATCGGCGCGGCCGCGTTCGACCGACTGATCAAGACCCTGCAGGAAGCGCTGGGGCTGACCGTGTTCCTGATCACCCACGACCTGGACACCCTGTACGCCATCTGCGACCGCGTGGCCGTGCTGGCCGACCGCAGGGTCGTTGCCAACGCCCCCCTCCCGGAAATCGAGAAACTGGATCATCCGTGGATCCAGGAATACTTCCACGGACCCCGCGCGCGCGCCGCGCGTGGCGAACAGATCGAGAGTGCCTGAGCCATGGAAACCAAAGCCAACTACGTGCTGATCGGCGCGTTCACCCTGATCACCGGCCTGGCCCTGCTGGCGTTCGGCCTGTGGGCGGCCAAGTACTCTTCCGACCGCACCTGGCAGGAATACCGCGTGGTGTTCCGCGAGGCGGTGACCGGCCTGTCGGTGGGCAGCCCGGTGCAGTACAACGGCATCGCGGTCGGGTCGATCGTCGAACTGAACCTGGTGCCGGACGACCCGCGCCAGGTGGTCGCACGCATCCGCCTGAACTCGACCACGCCGGTCAAGACCGATACCCGCGCCAAGCTGGCGATCACCAGCCTCACCGGCCCGTCGATCATCCAGCTCAGCGGCGGTACGCCGCAGTCGCCGGCGCTGACCACAGTCAACAAGGACCCGGCACCGATCATACCGACCACGCCGTCGGCGCTGCAGAACATCACCGATGTTGCCAACCGCATCGTCGAGCGCATGGACCAGATCCTCAGCGACCGCAATGTAGCCTCGATCAATGCAACGCTGGCCAACCTGGAGACCATCAGCGGTGGCCTGGCCGACCGCGACCAGGGTACCCAGGCGCTGCTGCTCAGCGCGCGCGATGCCGCCCGTAGCCTGGACACCACGCTGAAGACCACCAACGGCACCATCGAGCGCCTGGACAGGAACCTGGTGCAGCAGCTGCCGGGCATCATCGACAAGCTCGATGCCACCCTGGCCAAGCTCGACTCGGCCGCCGGCAACGCCGATTCGATCCTTGGCGAGAACCGCGCCGCGATCAACAGCTTTGCCAACGATGGCCTTGGCCAGCTGGGTCCGACGCTGACCGAACTGCGCGGTCTGATCCGCGACCTGCGCCGGGTCAGCGACCGCCTCGAGAACAACCCCGCGCGCTACCTGCTGGGCCGCGACGCACCGAAGGAGTTCGAACCCAAATGAGCCCGCCCCCCCTTCCGCGCCTGCTGCTGGCCGCTTCGATGGTCGCCCTGCTGGGCGGCTGCTCCATCCTTGGCAGCAGCGAGAAAACCGCAGTGACGCTGTACTCGCCCTCGGTGCAGGTGAAGGCCGACCCGGCGTGGCCACAGGCCAGCTGGCAGCTGGTACTGGCCAAGCCGAGCGCCGCGCGCCTGGTCGACAGCCCGCGCATCAATGTGCGGCCGACGCCTTCGCAGATGGAAATCTACAAGGGCGCCAGCTGGGCACAGCCGGCCACCGACATGATCGAGGACACCCTGCTGCGCGGCTTCGAGGATTCCGGGCGCATCCGCGGCGTGGCGCGCAGCACCGCCGGCATCCGTGCCGACTACAAGCTGTCCACCGACGTGCGCCGCTTCGAATCGGATTACCAGGGCCAGGCCACGCCGACCGTGGTGATCGAGGTCAACGCCAAGCTGATCCACGTCGCCGACCAGCGCGTGGTGGCCGACCGTACGTTCCGCCAGGCGCAGCCGGTCGGCAGCACCGACGTACCGGCGGTGACCGCGGCGTTCGAACGTGGCCTGCAGCAACTGGCGCAGGATGTGGTGGGGTGGACACTGGTGAGCGGGCAGGCCGACCAGCCTAACGTCGCGCGCTGATCGATCAGCGCGGCGCAATCCAGCGGAACGTCAGGTTGATCCGCTCACCCTGCACCCGCGCCATCTTCGGAAGCGCGTGCTGGTAGAACCTCTGCGTCTGCCCCGCCATTACCAGCAGATCGCCATGGCCGAGCAGGTACTCGGCCTTGCGCGCCGGATCATCGCGCCGGCGCAGCAGGAATCGACGCGATGCGCCCAGACTCAGCGACGCAATCACCGGGGCCGGACCCAACTCCGGCTCGTCATCGCTGTGCCATCCCATGTAGTCGCCGCCGCCGCGATAGCGGTTCAGCAGTACGCTGTTGAAGTGGCCGAAGCCTTCTGCCTGCAAGCGCTCACGCACGGCCTGCAACGCGGGTGGCCATGGGTGCGGAACGAATTCAGCCCCGGAATAGCGGTAGCGCGCCTGCGGATCGCCAATCCAGCAGCTCAGCCTTGGCGAATCCACCCAGTTGCCGAACATGCGGATGCGATGGACCTCCCACGGCACGCCGGCTTGCAGATCGCGCTGCAAGGCATCGGCCTCGGCGGGAGACAGCCAGGCCGGGAGGTGGCGGACGTCGGCATCGGGAAGGTCGTGGGGGAACAGCATGGGCGCCCCAAGGGAAAGGGGGGGCGACCGAAGGCCGCCCCGGAACGTCAGCGGCGCGCGAACGCCACGCCCGTTTTTTCCTTCAGTTCGTCATTGCTGACACCCGGCGCCGCTTCCACCAGCACCAGACCAGCATCGGTGACGTCGAACACCGCCAGGTCGGTGATGATGCGGTCGACCACGCCCACGCCGGTCAGCGGCAGCGTGCATTCGGCCAGGATCTTGTGCTCGCCGTTCTTGGCGGTGTGCTCCATCAGTACCACCACGCGCTGCACGCCGGCGACCAGGTCCATCGCGCCGCCCATGCCCTTGACCATCTTGCCGGGCACCATCCAGTTGGCCAGATCGCCCTTGTCGGTGACCTGCATGGCGCCGAGGATGGCCAGGTTGACGTGGCCACCGCGGATCATCGCGAAGCTGTCGTGGCTGCCGAAGTAGCTGGCGCCCGCACGTGCGGTGACCGTCTGCTTGCCGGCGTTGATCAGGTCGGCGTCGACCTCGGCGTCGGTCGGGAACGGGCCAATGCCGAGCAGGCCGTTCTCCGACTGCAGCCACACATCCACGCCGTCGGGAATGTGGTTGGCGACCAGGGTCGGCAGGCCGATGCCAAGGTTCACGTAGGCGCCATCGGTCAGTTCCTGGGCGGCACGGGCCGCCATTTCATCGCGGGTCCACGCCATGTCAGTTGCCCTCCGCGCGGCTGGTGCGCTGTTCGATTCGCTTCTCAGGATGCGCGTTGTGCACGATGCGGTGCACATAGATGCCCGGCAGGTGAACCTGGTCGGGATCAATCGCACCGACCGGCACCACGTCCTCCACTTCCACGATGCAGACCTTGCCGGCCATCGCGCAGGCCGGGTTGAAGTTGCGCGCGGTCTTGCGGAACACCAGGTTGCCAGCCTCGTCGGCCTTCCAGGCCTTGACCAGCGCCACGTCGGCGCGCAGCGCAGTTTCCATCACGTAGTGCTTGCCGTCGAACTCGCGGGTCTCCTTGCCCTCGGCCACCACCGTACCGTAGCCGGTGGCAGTGAAGAACGCCGGAATACCTGCGCCACCGGCACGCAGCCGCTCGGCCAGGGTGCCCTGCGGGTTGAACTCCAGCTCCAGCTCGCCGGCCAGGAACTGCCGTTCGAACTCCTTGTTCTCGCCCACGTAGGACGAAATCATCTTCTTGATCTGCCGCGTTTCCAGCAGCTGGCCCAGGCCGAAACCATCGACGCCGGCATTGTTGGAGATCACGGTCAGGCCCTTGACGCCACTGTCGCGCAGCGCCGCGATCAATGCCTCGGGAATGCCACACAGGCCGAAGCCGCCCACGGCCAGCGTCTGGCCATCGGCGACCACCCCTTGCAGGGCCTCCGCCGCACTGGCGAAGCGCTTGCTGCGCTTGCCGGTGGAAGTCGATTGCTGCATTGCTGTACTACCCTGCACGTTGAGGATGACCGCATTCTAGCTGGAGGGCGGCGAAGGGCCTGGATGCGCCGCAGCATTGCACGGGCATCGCACTGGGTTCCGTAGAATGCTTGGTTCCCCTGCCAATGGCCGGCCCCATGCCCGGCCCACCCTCGTTGATGGCCCATACCTACACCGAAGAAGACCTGCTCCGCTGGATGGACGCGTGGACACTGGAAAAGAGCGAACGTTGCCTGTCCGGCGTCCGCAACATGCATCTGACCAGTGGAATGCTCATCGCCGAAGTGAAAGGCTCGGCCAGATATCCCTACAGGGTGGAAATCGATCTGGAAGCCAGCCTGCGCCATCCTCGCAGCCGCCTGAAAAGTGAATGCTCGTGCCCTGTCGGCCATCACTGCAAGCACGTGGCGGCCGTGCTGGTCGCCCACATGCTGGATGCAGCAGACCTGGGCGATGACGATCCAGCGTCGGAGCACGAACCGGTCCAGTCGCCACGCCGCGAACTGCTGGAACAGCTGTCACGCTGGCAGTCCGCCAGAGCCCAGCCTCCCCGGTCACGTAGAAACGGCATCATCTTCGAGCTGTCCACGTTCAATCACCGGCCTTCCATCCTGCTCCGTCGCGTCAAGTACGCCCTCGATGACACGATCGAGTTCGACAAGTGGCAGGAAATCACCCCTCAGCTGTTGCTGGAACCGCCCGCCTACCTGACGCAGGCCGACCTGGCCGCGGTGGCGCAGCTGTGGGCCCTGCATCAGTCGGTGAAACCGCCGGAGTGGTTCGACGTCGGCACGATCCTGCAGTCGATCGTGTCCAGCGGGCATGGCTGGGTGTCATGTGGCATGCATGATCGCGTGCCGGCCAGGCCCGGCACACCACGTCGCGGTACGTTGGGGTGGAGCGCAGAGACGACTCACGGCAGGTTGCTGCTGGCGCCGGCACTGAGCGTGGAAGGCGATGCGGAAGGCCTCGTACTGGGATCTAGTGCCGGTTACCTGGATCCGGTCTCCGGTGAAGTCGGCCTTCTCCTGCTGGACGTCAAGCCAGAGGACGCGGACGCGTTCCTCGCCCTTCCCCACCTGCTCCCCGATGAGGAACCGATCGTGGCGCAACTGCTGCAACAGATCGACCCCGCGCTGCCGCGCCCCGGTGCAGGCGACACACTGCCTACGCTGCAGATCAGCGCCATGACCCCCGTGCTGCGCCTGCATACGGTCGAGTTCCGTCCGCCGTGGCTCGGCCCACGCGACCCTTCGCAATGGGCCGATATCGCCACCGTGGCCTTCGAATACGACGAGCACGTGCGGTTCCTGGATGATCCGAGCCTGTTCGCCCACGATCCGGAGGGCCAGCTTGCGCTGCTGCCCCGCGACCTGGCCGAGGAATCACGGCGCGAGGCCGAGCTGCGCACGGTGGGGCTGCATCGCGACACGGCGCCGCGGGCGCCACTGGAGGGCGCAGGACCTCAGTTCCAGCTGCGCACCCATGACTGGACACGGTTCCTGCTGGACGACGTACCGCGCCTGGAAGCCTTGGGCTGGAAGGTGGAGGCGGACGAGGATTTCCGCCATCGCATCACCCGGGTGGAGGAGATCGACCTGGACATCCAGGCGGACCCGGCGGATGCGGGCTGGTTCAACCTGGGCCTGGACATCCAGGTGGAAGGCCGCAACGTGTCGATGGTTCCGCTGCTGCAGCAGGTGCTGCAGTCCGATCCCCGATGGATGCGTGGCCAGCTGGACGCCATCGGCGACGATGAGAACATCCTGTTGACGACGGGCGACAACGCGCGCCTGGCATTGCGGGCCGCACGACTGAAACCGATCATGGCCCTGTTGGCGGACCTGTTCGCCCAGCGTGGCGCGCCGCTGCGCCTGTCTGCGCTTGACCGTGGCCGCCTGCAGGCGCTGCAGGACACGGCGCGCCTTCAGTTCCGGGGGCGCAAGGACACCCAGGCTCTGGTGCAGCGGCTGATGCAGGCACCCGCAGTGGGCGAAGTGCCGCCGCCGGCAGGGCTGGTGGCAACGCTGCGTGCCTATCAGCGCGAAGGCCTGTCGTGGCTGCAGTACCTGCGCCAGCAGGGCCTGGGGGGCGTACTGGCCGATGACATGGGCCTGGGCAAAACCGTGCAGACGCTGGCGCATGTGCTGGTCGAGAAGGAAGCCGGTCGCCTGGACCGTCCGGCGCTGCTGGTGGTGCCCACTTCGCTGCTGCACAACTGGCAGAGCGAAGCGGCACGCTTCACCCCGGGCCTGCGCGTGCTGACCCTGCACGGGCCGGCACGTGAAACGCTGTTCGAGGCGATTGCCGGGCACGACCTTGTACTGACCACCTACCCTCTGCTGTGGCGCGACGAGCAGGCGCTGCAGGCACATACCTACCATCTGCTGATTCTGGATGAAGCCCAGCAGGTGAAGAATCCGAAGTCACGCGCGGCCATCGCCCTGCGCACGCTGCAGGCGCGCCACCGGCTGTGCCTGACCGGCACGCCGCTGGAAAACCACCTGGGCGAGCTGTGGACGCAGTTCGACTTCCTGCTGCCCGGCCTGCTAGGCAGCGAGAAACAGTTCAACCAGCATTGGCGCCATCCGATCGAACGTGGCAGCGACCACCGCCGCGCCACCTTGCTGGCGCAACGGCTGCGTCCGTTCATACTGCGCCGGCGCAAGGACCAGGTGGCGTCAGAGCTTCCGCCCAAGACCGTCATTACCCGCGCGGTGGAAATGGAAGGCGGCCAGCGTGATCTCTATGAAACCGTGCGCGCAGCGATGGAAAAGCAGGTGCGCGAAGCCATCAGCGGCAGCGGGCTGGCGCGCAGCCACATCGTGGTACTGGATGCGTTGCTGAAGCTGCGCCAGGTCTGCTGCGATCCGCGCCTGCTGCCGGGCGACACCCCGGCCCGCAATGCCGGTTCGGCAAAGCTCGAGCTGCTGCGCGACATGTTGCCTTCGATGGTCGAGGAAGGCCGGCGCGTCCTGGTGTTCTCGCAGTTCACCGGCATGCTTTCGCTGATCGCGCAGGCACTGGATCAGCTGGGCTTGGCCTATGTGACCCTGACCGGCGACACCCAGGACCGGGCCACGCCGGTGCAGCGCTTCATGCAGGGCGAGGTGCCGGTATTCCTGATCAGCCTGAAGGCAGGTGGCGTCGGGTTGAACCTGACCGCCGCCGATACCGTCATCCACTTCGACCCGTGGTGGAATCCGGCGGCCGAAAACCAGGCCAGCGATCGCGCCCATCGCATCGGCCAGCAGCAGCCGGTGTTCGTTTACCGGCTGATCGCCGCAGGCAGCATCGAAGAACGGATTGCCGAGCTGCAGGAGCGCAAGGCCACGCTGGCCGACTCGATTCTCGAAGGCGGCGGCGCTACGGGGCCACGCTTCAGCGAAGAAGACGTGCAGGCGCTGCTGGCGCCGTTGCCGGGCCTGCCCGGCAAGCGTTTGCGCAAAGCGGGCAAGCGGTCGACACGAAGCTGACCTCCGGACGCCAGTCAGGTGGCGTTCCCCGATGGAAACGATTCCCATACATGACTGGGACTACAATTGGGGACTGAGCTCACAAAGGAACTGATCGATGCCCCTGCCCGCCTTCAAGGCCTACGATATCCGCGGCCGTGTGCCGGAAGAACTGAACGAAGACCTGGCCCGCCGCATCGGCGTCGCCTTGGCCGCGCAGCTCGCTCCCGGTCCAGTGGTCCTCGGCCACGATGTGCGCCTGACCAGCCCGGCGCTGCAGGATGCACTGGCCACCGGCCTGCGTGGTACCGGGCGCGAGGTGATCGACATCGGCCTGTGCGGCACGGAAGAAGTCTATTTCCAGACCGACCATCTGGGCGCGGCAGGCGGCGTGATGGTCACCCCCAGCCACAACCCGATGGATTACAACGGCATGAAGCTGGTCAAGGAGAATGCCCGGCCGATCAGCTCCGATACCGGCCTGTTCGCAATCTCCGACGCGGTTTCCGCCGATACGTCCGAGGCCCAGCCGCCGCGTGCCGGGCAGGTTGCCCAGCACGACAAGAGCGCCTACATCCAGCACCTGCTCAGCTATGTCGATGCCAGCAGGCTCAAGCCGCTGAAGCTGGTGGTGAATGCCGGTAACGGCGGCGCGGGCGCGATCGTCGACCTGCTGGCCCCCCCCCTGCCGTTCGAGTTCATCCGCATCTGCCACGAACCGGACGGCAGCTTCCCCAACGGCATTCCCAATCCGCTGCTGCCGGAGAACCGCGCCGCCACCGCCGATGCGGTGCGTGAACACGGTGCCGATTTCGGCATTGCCTGGGACGGTGACTTCGACCGCTGCTTCTTCTTCGACCACACCGGCCGCTTCATCGAGGGCTACTACCTGGTCGGTCTGCTGGCCAAGGCGATCCTGGCACGCAATCCCGGCGGCAAGGTCGTGCATGACCCGCGCCTGGTCTGGAACACCGTGGATATGGTCGAACAGGCGGGCGGTGTGCCGGTGCAGTGCAAGAGCGGCCATGCCTTCATCAAGGAAAAGATGCGCGCCGAAGACGCCGTGTACGGTGGCGAGATGAGCGCCCACCACTATTTCCGCGAGTTCGCCTATGCCGACTCCGGCATGATCCCGTGGCTGCTGATCGCGCAGCTGATCTCCGAGAGCGGCCGCTCACTGGCCGAGTGGGTCGAAGACCGCATGGCGGCCTATCCGTGCAGTGGCGAGATCAACTTCAAGGTGGCCGATGCCAAGGCTGCCGTGGCCCGCGTGATGGAGCACTTCGCGGCGCAATCACCGGTACTGGATCACACCGACGGCATCAGTGCCGACTTCGGCGGCTGGCGCTTCAACCTGCGCAGCTCCAACACCGAACCGCTGCTGCGCCTGAATGTCGAAGCCCGTGGTGACGCCGCGCTGATGCAGGCGCGTACCGACGAAATTTCCCGCCTAATCCAGCAGTAATCAAGGACGACCATGAGCATCATCCAGCCCGTCATTCTGTCCGGTGGCTCCGGGACCCGCCTGTGGCCGCTGTCGCGCGAGGCGTACCCGAAGCAGTTCCTGCCGTTGGCGGGCGAACTGACGATGCTGCAGGCCACTTGGAAACGGGTGGCGCCGATCGCCGCGCATGGCCCGCTGGTGATCGCCAACGAGGAGCACCGCTTTGTCGCTGCCGAGCAGCTGCAGCAGGTCGGCGCCGAGCCGGCGGCCATCATCCTGGAACCGGTTGGCCGCAACACGGCGCCGGCAATCGCGGTCGCAGCCCTGGAAGCCACCCGCGACGGCGCCGATGCGCTGCTGCTGGTGCTGCCCTCGGACCATGTGATCACCGATGAAGCCGCGTTCCGCGCAGTCGTGCAGGCTGCAGCGGGCGCTGCCGAGGCCGGCAAGCTGGTGACCTTCGGCATCGTGCCGACCGGTCCGGAAACCGGCTACGGCTATATCAAGGCCGCCGATGGGCAGGGTCTGCGTGCGGTCGAGCGCTTTGTCGAAAAGCCCGACCTCGAGACCGCCAGCGGTTACGTCAGCAGCGGCCAGTATTACTGGAACAGCGGCATGTTCCTGTTCAAGGCCTCGCGCTACCTGCAGGAACTGGAGCGCTTCCAGCCCGGCATGCTGGCCGGCAGCCGCCAGGCCTGGCAGCAGGCCCGCCGCGATTCGGATTTCACCCGCCTGGACAAGGACGCCTTCGCCGCCGTTCCCTCTGATTCCATCGACTATGCCGTGATGGAAAAAACCGCCGACGCCGTGGTGATTCCGTTGGACGCCGGCTGGAACGATGTCGGCTCGTGGACAGCCCTGCGCGATGTCTCGCAGCAGGACGGCGATGGCAACGCCCATCAGGGCGATGTGATCGCCATCGACTGCCGCAACACCTATGCCTATGCACGGCGCCTGGTGGCACTGGTCGGCCTGGATGACGTGATTGTCGTCGAGACCGACGACGCGGTGCTGGTCGGCAGGGCCGACCGCATGCAGGAGGTCAAGACCGTTGTCGGTCAGCTGAAGTCCGAAGGCCGCAGCGAGGCCACGTGGCATCGCAAGGTCTACCGCCCGTGGGGCGCGTACGATTCAATCGACAATGGTGCACGCTTCCAGGTCAAGCGCATCACGGTCAAGCCCGGCGGCACACTCAGCCTGCAGATGCATCATCACCGCGCCGAGCACTGGATCGTGGTCAGCGGCACCGCGGAAGTGACCCGCGGCGACGAAGTGATCCTGCTCAGCGAAAACCAGAGCACGTACATCCCGCTGGGCGTGACCCATCGCCTGCGCAACCCGGGCAAGCTGCCGCTGGAACTGATCGAAGTGCAGTCCGGCAGCTACCTTGGCGAGGACGACATCGTGCGCTTCGAGGATACCTACGGGCGCAGCTGACCCGGCGCCCGCTGGAGGCGACCGACCGTTGGTCGGGGTGGGTGCCGACCGTTGGTCGGCACGCCGCCTGCCGGGTCAGGCAATCTCCGCCATCACCCGCTTCAGGCCATCCTGCCAACTCGGCAGTACGATGCCGAAATCCTGCTGCAGCTTGCGGTTGTCCAGCACCGACCAGGCCGGGCGCTTGGCCGGGGTCGGATACTCGGAACTGGGAATCGCCTCGACCGCCGGCACCTTCGCCAACACGCCGGTGGCCAACGCTTCGGCGAAGATCGCTTCGGCGAACCCATGCCAGCTGGTCTGGCCGCTGGCGGTCAGGTGCCAGGTACCGGACAGTTGGCCCGGATGCCGCAGCGCCTGCGCAGTAACATCAGCGATCAGCGCGGCCGGCGTCGGCGTACCGACCTGGTCGGCCACCACACGCAGCTGGTCGCGCTCGGCGCCGACGCGCAACATGGTGCGCAGGAAATTTGCCCCATGCGAGGCATACACCCAGGCCGTGCGGAAGATCAGGTGGCGACCGCCGGCCGCGCGTACCGCATCCTCACCATCGCGCTTGCTGGTGCCATACACACCCAGCGGCGCGGTCGGCTCGTCCTCGCGGTACGGCGCGGTGCCCTGGCCATCGAACACGTAGTCGGTGGAGTAATGCACGAACGGCACGCCATGGGCCGCACACCAACGCGCGATCATGCCAGGCGCCTGCGCGTTGGCCGCAAACGCAGCTTCCACATCCTGCTCGGCACGATCAACGGCGGTATAGGCCGCAGCATTCACCACCACCGACGGCTGAAGACGGTCCAGCAGGGCCGGAAGGCTTTCAGGTTGGCCGAAATCGGCGGTTTCGCAGGCGCTGCCATCCGGCAGAGTGCCGCTGCGGGTGGTCGCGACCACCTTGCCCAGCGGCGCCAGCGCGCGCAGCAGCTCCTGGCCGACCTGGCCGTTGCCACCGAAGACCAGAACGGTCATGGCACGTAGACCGGCAGGCGGTCTTCGGCGATGTCCTTCAGGAACGGCGCGTTCTCGTCCTTGGCCGACAACGTCGGTGCACTGACTGGCCAGTCCACGGCGATATCCGCATCGTTCCAGCGCACGCCGGCATCGAAGTCCTTCAGGTAGACCTCGGTGCACAGATAGCTGAACACCGCTCGCTCGGACAGGACGGCGAAACCGTGGGCGAAGCCTTCCGGAATCCAGAACTGCTTCTTGTTCTCCGCGCTCAGCACCACCGCTTCCCACTGGCCGAAGGTCGGCGAGCCGCGACGGATGTCGACGGCCACGTCATAGACCTCGCCTTCCAGCACGCTGACCAGCTTGCCCTGCGGGCGCGGCCACTGGTAATGCAGGCCACGCAGCACACCCTGCGCTGACGTCGACACGTTGCTCTGCACGAAGCGATCCGGCAGGCCCAGCGCGGCAAAGCGCTCGGCATTCCAGGTCTCGAAGAAATAGCCGCGGGCATCGCCAAACACCGCCGGCTCGATCACCACGCAGCCAGGCAACTTGGTTTCAATCACTTTCACGGAACAACTCCACGCAGGGCGAGCTTGTGCAGGTACTGGCCGTAGCCATTCTTGATCAGCGGCGCGGCGAGTGCCTCCAGCTGTTCGGCGGTGATCCAGCCCTGGCCAAACGCGATTTCTTCCGGGCAGCAGACCTGCAGGCCCTGCCGGGTCTGGATGGTCTCGATGAAGTTGGAGGCTTCCAGCAGCGACTGGTGGGTGCCGGTATCGAGCCAGGCATAGCCACGGCCGAGCGCTTCCAGGTGCAGGTTGCTCTCGCCCAGATAGCGCTTGTTGAGATCGGTGATCTCCAGCTCGCCGCGCGGCGACGGCTTCAGCTCGGACGCGTAATCGCTGGCCTTGCCGTCATAGAAGTACAGGCCAGTCACCGCATAGTTCGAACGCGGGTTTTCCGGCTTCTCCACCAGGTCGATGACCTTGCCGCTCTTGTCGAACTCGGCGACGCCATAGCGCTCCGGATCGTTCACCCAGTAGCCGAACACGGTGGCACCGTCGGTGCGCTCATCGGCGCGCTTGAGCACGTCGCGCAGGCCGTGGCCGTGGAAGATGTTGTCACCCAGCACCAGGCAGCTCGGCTTGCCGGCCACGAAGTCGCGGCCGATCAGATACGCCTGGGCCAGCCCATCGGGGCTGGGCTGCGCCGCGTACTGGATGTCCATGCCCCACTGCGAGCCATCGCCCAGCAACTGCTGGAACAACGCCTGTTCGTGCGGGGTATTGATGATGAGCACTTCACGGATGCCCGCCAGCATCAGCACGCTGAGCGGGTAGTAGATCATTGGCTTGTCATACACCGGCAACAGCTGTTTGCTGACGCCCTTGGTGATCGGATACAGCCGGGTGCCGGAGCCACCGGCGAGGATGATGCCCTTGCGCTGGGTCATGGTGTCTCCTGGGTTCAGGCCGCGGTGCCGATGCGCTGCAGACGGTAGCTGCCGTCGAGCACGCCGTTGACCCATTCCTGGTTGTCCAGGTACCAGTCAACGGTAAAGGTGATGCCCTGCTCGAAGGTGTAGGCCGGTTCCCAGCCCAGGTCGTTCTTCAGCTTGGACGCATCGATCGCGTAACGGCGGTCATGCCCGGGGCGGTCGGTGACGTAGGTGATCTGGCTGCTGCGCGGCTGGCCATCCGCGCGCGGGCGGCGCTGGTCCAGCAGTGCGCAGATGGCCTGCACCACTTCGATGTTCTGTTTTTCCGAATTGCCACCGACGTTGTAGGTCTCGCCAACCTGGCCCTTGGCCAGCACGGTGCGGATCGCCTCGCAGTGATCGGACACGAACAGCCAGTCGCGCACCTGCTTGCCGTCGCCGTACACCGGCAGCGGCTCCCCGGCCAGCGCCTTGGCGATCACCAGCGGGATCAGCTTCTCCGGGAAGTGGTACGGGCCATAGTTGTTGGAGCAGTTGGTGGTCAGTACCGGCAACCCGTAGGTGTGGTGGAACGCACGGACCAGGTGGTCCGAGGCGGCCTTCGACGCCGAGTACGGGGAATTCGGAGCATACGGCGTGATTTCGCTGAACTTGCCGGTCTCACCCAGGGTGCCGTACACCTCGTCAGTGGATACGTGCAGGAAGCGGAAGGCCGCGCCCTGTTCGGCCGGCAGCGCCTTCCAGTAGTCACGGACCGCCTCCAGCAGGCCAAGGGTGCCCACCACGTTGGTCTGGATGAAGGCGCCCGGACCGTCGATGGAGCGATCCACGTGGCTCTCGGCAGCAAAGTTGAGCACGGCGTCCGGCCGGTGCTCGGCCAGCAGGCGGGTGACCAGCGCCTGATCGCCGATGTCGCCCTGCACGAACACGTGATTCGGGTTGCCGTCCAGGCTGGACAGGGTCTTCAGATTGCCGGCGTAGGTCAGCGCATCGAGGTTGATGACTTTGACGCCGCGCGCGACGGCCTCGAGAACGAAGTTACCGCCAATGAATCCGGCGCCGCCGGTGACAAGCCATGTGGGCACTACCTGTTCTCCTGATCGAAATTCATCCAAGGGGCGCTATGAAGCGCCCGACACAGCGGCACAGGATACATGTGGTTCGTCTTCACGACTGCCTGCGTGACGTGAACGACGCACGATACTCACGCGAGCCATGCCGCATCGCAACATGACCATACGCGTTCGCATGGTCGTCCCAAGCCAGCTAGAATCGGGATCCCACCCCCGAACCGGTTGCTGCTGCAGGACCGGACGTTCTCCCCGTTACTGAAGGACCCCGTACCAGATGAAAATCCTCGTCGCGTACAAGCGCGTGGTGGACTACAACGTCCGCATTCAGGTCAAGCCGGACGGTTCCGGCGTGGTCACCGACGGCGTCAAGCTGTCCCCCAATCCCTTCGATGAAATCGCCCTGGAAGAAGCCCTGCGCCTGCGCGACAAGGGCATTGCCAGCGAAGTGGTGGTCGCCACCATCGCCCCGACCGATGCCCAGGCGCACCTGCGCAACGGCCTGGCCATGGGCGCCAATCGCGCCATTCACGTCGTTACCGACCAGGCCATCCAGCCGCTGACAGCCGCACGCACCCTGCTCAAGCTGATCGAGAAGGAACAGCCGGACCTGGTGATCCTGGGCAAGCAGGCCATCGACGACGACGCCAACCAGACCGGCCAGATGCTGGCCACGCTGTGGGGCCGCCCGCAGGCGACCTTCGCCAGCAAGCTGGAGATTGCTGATGGCAAGGCCACGGTGACCCGCGAAGTCGACGCCGGCCTGGAAACGCTGGAAGTGGACCTGCCGGCGGTGGTCACCACCGACCTGCGCCTGAACGAGCCGCGCTTCATCAAGCTGCCGGACATCATGAAGGCCAAGGCCAAGCCGCTGGAGACCCTGCAGCTGGCCGACCTCGGCGTTGAAGCCGCCGACACCTTCAAGACCACCCAGTACGCCGCGCCGTCCAAGCGCAGCAAGGGTGTGATGGTCAAGGACGCGGCCGAACTGGTGGCCGCACTCAAGCAGAAGGGGTTGCTGTAATGAGCAGGATTCTCGTCATCGCCGAACACCACGACGGCAAGCTCAACGCCGCCACCGCCAAGACCGTCAGCGCTGCAGCCGCCATCAGCGGTGCCAGCATCGACGTGCTGGTGCTGGCCGCCGACCCGGCCGCCGTTGCCGCTGAGGCCGCGAAGATCGCTGGCGTCGCCAAGGTTCTGACCGTGGCCAACGCTGCCAACGCGCAGGCCATCGCCCAGGTGCTGGCGCCGCAGATCGCGCAGCTGGCCAAGGGCTACACCCACGTGTTCGGCCCGTCGACCACCTTCGGCAAGGACCTGATGCCCTGCGTGGCCGCCCTGCTGGGCGTCAACCAGGTCTCCGACCTGATGACCGTCGAAGGCAGCCACACCTTCAAGCGCCCGATCTACGCCGGCAACGCGATCATCACCGTGGAAGCCCCCGCCGACCAGATCGTGGTCGCCACCGTACGCGCCGCGTCGTGGCCGGAAGCCGCCCAGGGCGGCAGTGCCGCCATTGAAGCGGCCAGCGTCGATGCTGCCCTGCCGAGCCACACCCGCTTCATCGGCCTGGCCGCCGGTGCCAGCGACCGCCCGGACCTGCAGAGCGCCAAGCGCGTGGTCTCCGGTGGCCGCGGCGTCGGTTCGGAAGAGAACTTCAAGGTCATCTTCCAGCTGGCCGACAAGCTCGGCGCCGCCGTCGGTGCCTCGCGCGCCGCGGTCGATGCCGGCTACGTGCCCAGCGACCTGCAGGTGGGCCAGACCGGCAAGATCATCGCCCCGGAGCTGTATGTGGCGGTGGGCATCAGCGGTGCGATCCAGCATCTGACCGGCATCAAGGACGCCGGTACGATCGTGGCGATCAACAAGGATCCGGATTCGCCGATCTTTGAGATTGCCGATATCGGTCTGGTGGGGGATCTATTTGCGATCCTGCCGGAGCTGGAAGCAGCACTGGGCTGATCACCGCCCTGCGTCCCGGACGGCCACGCCGTCCGGGACGTTTATACCAATGGCGTCATGCGGCTTCGCGTATGCTCTTTCGCCTGCGGTTCCCATGAACCGGGTTTTCTTGGAAGCGTGATGCACACGGACACCCCTCAACTTGCCAGCGTGCTGGCCCATCACGGCCGATGATTGTCGGTTCCGGCCTGGTTGCGCGCGCCTTCGCCCCTCGATACGCGGCAGACCCTGACACACTGATCTTCGCGTCCGGCGTGTCCAACTCCAACGAGACCGGAGCGGACGCCTTCGCGCGCGAGCGTGCGCTGCTGCAGGAACAGCTGCAGGGCGACTACCGCCGCGTGGTGTATTTCGGCAGCTGCAACGTAGTCAATTCGCAGGAGCACTCGGCCTACTTCCAGCATAAGCGTGCGATGGAAGCGCTGGTGGTCGCCACCGGCCGCGGCACGGTGCTGCGTCTGCCGCAGGTCGTGGGCCACACCCGCAACCCCAACACCCTCACCAACTTCCTGCGGGACTGCATCCTGCAGGAGCGGCAGTTGACGCTATGGACCGGCGCCGAGCGCAACCTCATCGACATCGATGACGTGGCCGCCATCGCCAGCCACCTGCTTGATCACGGCACCCCGCCGGCGGTGGTGGCCATTGCCACGCCCTGGTCGCTGCCGATGCCGCATATCGTCGACCTGTTCGAGCAGGTCCTGGACCGGCGTGCGCAGCGGGTGCTGGTCGACCGCGGCGAAGGCATGTCGATCGACAGCCGGCTGTCCGAGCAGGTTGCTCGCGACATCGGCATCGATTTTGGTCCAGACTACCCGTTCCGCGTCATCCAGAAGTACTACGGCACCCGCCATGAAGCCTGAACTTTCCGTCGTCATTCCCGTCTACGGCAGCGCCACCATCCTGCCGAACCTGGTCCGCCGCCTCGGTGAAGTCCTGGTGCCGGCATTGGGCGAGGATGGCTTCGAGGTGATCCTGGTCCACGATGCCGGTCCCGACGATGCATGGTCGGTGATCCGTGCGCAGGCGCAGAACCACCCGTGGCTGCGCGGTGTCGACCTGCGCCGCAACGCCGGCCAGCACAACGCGATCATGGCCGGCCTGGGCTTCGCGCGCGGGCGCTACATCGTCACCATGGACGACGACCTGCAGCACGATCCGGCCGATGTGCCGCGCATCCTGCAGGCGCTGCACGACGGTGCGGACCTCTGCTACGTGCAGTTCGAAGGCCGCAAGCATGCGCTGTGGAAGCGCGCCGGCAGCCGCTTCAACGACATGGTCGCCGCGCGCCTGCTGAACAAGCCCAAGGGCCTGTACCTGTCGCCGTTCCGCGGCTTCGTGCGCGAACTGGGCGAGGAGGCCCGCCGCTACCAGGGTCCCTTCGTGTACCTGGACGGCCTGCTGGTGCAGAGCACCAGCCCCAAGCGCATCACCACGCTCATCGGCCAGCACCATGCACGCAGTGATGGGCAGTCCGGCTACAGCCTGGGCAAGTCCATCTCGCTGTGGCTGCAGATGGCCACCAGCTTCTCGATCGTGCCGCTGCGCTTCGTCTCGCTGGCCGGCGTGCTGGCCTCGTGCATGGCCTTCCTGCTGGCGGTAGTGGTGCTGTGGCAGAAGCTGCACAGCCCGGCGATGGCGGTGGGCTGGCCATCGCTGATCATCACCATCCTGTTCATGGGCGGCCTGCAGCTGCTGGCGCTGGGCGTCATCGGCGAGTATGTCGGCCGGGTGCTGCTGAACATCAACAACCGCCCGCAGTACATCGTGGGCCGCACCACCAACGTGGCAGGCCGGGACGAAGACGATCGTCCCTGACCCACCGGCGCGGCCGCCTGCTCAGGCCGTGCCCATCCGCCGCCCCAGCCACAGGTAGGTCAGTCGGCGCGCATGCGCCATCAGGCGTGCCTTCAGGTTGCCCATCCGCAGCGTCATCGCCGGCAGCAGGGCAGGATCGGCCGCTGCCAGCGCGTTGTGGAAATCGATGGCCTGCTGCGCCTGGTCCTTCATCAGCCGCACGCTCCACTGCCCCGCGTTGATGCGGAAACTGGCCAGGCTCTCGCGCAGGGCCACCATGTCACCCTGCAGCATGATTGCCGAGTAGCTGGCCTGGTCGATCAGGTACGGGTGGGAGTTGTCCCAGCCGCCGGCCTGCACCAGCAGTTCGCGGCGGAACATCACGCAGCCCGGTTCACCGAACAGGTTGGTGCCGGCCAGCACCGACGCACGCACCGCATCGCGCCCACTGACCAGGCCATCAAGCGGGCCAAGGCCACGCGCGGCGATGATCACCTTGCCCTGCGCGTCCACCAGGTCGCGCTTGCAGGCCACCAGCACCGCCGACGGGTGCGCATCCAGTGCCGCCACCTGGCGGCTGAGCGCGTTGGGCGCGATCAGATCGTCGCCGCACACCAGCTTCAGCAGGTCGCCGCGGGCCGCCATGCTGACCCGGTCCCAGTTGGCCTTGGCACCGCCGCCAGCGGGCGTCGGGCTGAGCACGCGCACTTTGGGGTGGTCCGCGTAGCGGGCCAGCAGTTCGTCGCTGCCGTCGTTGGACGAATGGTCGGCCACCACCAGCTCGAAATCGTCGTAGTCCTGCGCGAGGATCGAATCCAGGGTCTGCGCCAGGTACTCGACGTTCCTGTAGGCCGGCACGACGACCGAGACACGTGGGTTCATTGCTTCTTCTCCGCAGCAGGGGGTTCCGGGCGGCGCCGGAACGAAAAATACTTGTGGCCGACATAGTTGAAGATCACCACCAGCACGGTGATGGCGATCTGGGTCGGAATGGCCGGCAGGCCGAGCACGTCGGACAGCAGGGCCAGTGCGCCCATGTTCAACAGCAGGCTGCCGACGTTGACGCTGGTGAAGCGCAGGAAGTCGCGCCAGCCGTTGCCGCTGACCCGGAACACCAGCCGCCGGTACACGAAGAACACCAGTACCAGCGAGACCACCCAGGCGATGCCGAGGCTGGCCACCGAAGGCACGTCCGGGCCCAGCAGCAGCACCAGGCCGGCGAACAGCGCGGTGCTGAAGGCGGTGTTGGCACCGCCGACCAGCAGGAACAGGACCCGCTGGTCCTTGATCAGGCGCTGCAGCGGGCCCGGGGGGCCGGCGGCCGGCACGCCGTTGGAACGGGGCGCTTCATTGCTCATGGTTCAACCACTCATTTCCGCGGCAGGCCGACGACATCGACCGATTCCAGCAGGACTGGGCCCTTCTCGCCGTCGTGCAGGTTGGCGTACACCAGAGCCGAGGCTGCCGCAGCGGGCGCCACCACGAAGATCGCATGGTTCTTCGAATCGCTGGTGACCGACACGGCGTCGATGCTTGCACCAAGGAACAGCCCGTTCCGGTCCATCCAGTTCACCTGCAAGCGCAGCTTTGCCGATGCTCCCGGCTGCAGAGTACGGGCGCGGTACACCAGCAGCTTGTTATCGACGGTGCCGACGGCGAGCTCACGGAATCCAGCGACTTCGTCTGCCCCCTTCAACACCACACCCTCGTCGGTGACTTCGGGCTGGCCCTGCCAGCGCCAGTCGGCCCAGGCATGCCCTGCACCCAGCGACTCGACCGCATGCGACTCCAAGCGGATCTGCTCGATCTCCACCACACCCTGCTCACCATCGTGCACGCTGGCATAGACCAGTCCGCTTTCGGCACCGTCAGGCACGTCCATAAGCATTGGAAACTCCTGCCACTCCGCGGTCGGATGCACGACGTGGATGCTGGCACCGATGAAATGCCCATCTGCCCCCATCCAGTTCACTTGCAGGCGCATCTGCGCATCGCCACCTGGACTGCGAGCACGGTAGACCACCGTTTTGCCAGCCAGCCGCGATGCCGGCCACTCGCGGAACCCTTCACGTCGTTCTGCACCGCCGACGCTGGCCGTCACCGCATCGGCCTGCGCCGCCGGATGCGACCAGCGCCAGTCCTTCCAACCTTCGTTGCCGCCGCCCAAGAGCGCATCGACGCTGACCTGGCCACGCACCGCGTCGATTCGCTCTGGATCCAGGATCATGTGCATGACCTCGCCATTGACCGAAGCAAAGTGGGCGACCTGGTTGGTATCCACCACCGAACGGATCACCAGCAGATCAGCCCATTGCCGCTGCTCTTCGATTCGTGCCGGGTCGAAGATCTGCATGTTCACCGGCAGCCTGAAATTGCGCTGCGCGAAGGTCTGTACGCCACTCCGGTGGCCGACGTCCCATGGATCCTCGCCCAGACCGTACAACAGCGCGTTGCGGCCAGGCGGGGTCATCGTGTTGATGCCTTCACTCAGGTTGCGCGCGGTGCGTGACACGTAGACATTGGCGGTCTGGTCCAGCGAACCACTGGCCCAGTGCACGGCGCCCAAACCAAGGGTGAGCAGCAGCAGAACGAGGCGCACCCAGGCCGTGGGCGAAGCAAGCGCCAGCAGGCATACCAAGGTGCCCACAGGGTACATCCAGCGTGCCTCTTGGCGGCCTTCGCCAGGAAGGCTGGCCATCACCACCATCGCACCCAGCAGCATCAGCAGGCCCAAGGCGGCGCGCGCGGCGCGCAGATCGCAGCGCAGCGAACGGATGAAAGCACCCCAAGCCAACGCGAACAGGCAGGCAGCCACCACCGCGACCAGCAGGCCACGACGGCTGTCCATAGTCAGGGCGCCCACGAACCAGGGCCGCCCGAAGTTGAGGCCGAGGAAAGCGTTGCCCAGATAGCTGGCAAAGACCTTGAGGGTGCCCGCGTTGAGCATCACTTCCTGACCGGACGTGCCTGTGGACGCCGGCAACGAGTGCATCAGGGCCACCAGTGACAGGAAGATGGCGCCCGGAACCAGGGCCACGCCCGGTACCAGCAGCCAGGCGATACGGTTGCGCCGCAGGTCCTTGTGCACCCACAGTGCCAGCGCGATCACACAGCCCAGCGCGAACGTACCGGCGATATAGCGCTCATGCACCAGTACCGCCGCAGTTGCCAGGGCGACGGCAGCCAGTGCGGACAGCACGCCGTTGCTGCGCACCGCACGATCAGAGAGCGAGACCGCGCCGAGGAAGCAGGCAAAACTCAGGGTCTCGATGATGCCGGACACATAATCGAAGTAGACCATCGCAGAGAACCGCGACAGCAGGATGCACCCAAGCAGCAGCCAGAGCTGCAGGCGGGTCGCCGCAAACCAGCGGCGGGCCAACTGCGCCGCCAGCGCGCCGATTGCCATCATCGCCACTGCGTTGATGGCCCCGAAGGCCCAACGCGGCCATTCGTGGACGCCACCATAGGCCCATATGGCATTGAACAGCAGTCGCGGCTTGTACAGCGAGATGACCTGCAGTGCCTGACCGAAGGAACCGGCGGCGGACGCATCGCGCAGGGGCGACATCTCGTCACCGAAGAAATAAGGATGGTACGCAACCGCCATTGCCAAGCCGCACAGGGCCATCCACAGCACCGCGTCCACGCGTAGTTCCGGGAAACCCCCGCCTGTGTTGTTGCGCGAGGGAAGCGCCCCTTGTTCCGCCATTGCTACCTACTCCATTCTGATACAAGGGTGGCAGGACAATGCCTGCCGCTCTCAGGGCAAAAGCAGCGCGTTCCGCACACCGGCATCATCGAGCGTGCCGATCCGGCATGTCCCACCGGGAACTTCGCCTGCGCCGACATCTTCGCCCAGCAGTACCCGCCTGCCAATCCGCGCTGCGTCAGCGGCCTCCATGTCCGTGACCTTGTCACCGACGAACAGCGCCTGCGCCGGATCGAGCGAGAAGTACTCTATCGCCTTCAGCAGCATTCCCGGCCCGGGCTTGCGGCACAGGCAGTCGAGCTTGAATTCACCCAGCCCGGCCGTTGGATGGTGCGGGCAGAACCAGGTGCCCAGCAGCGGTGCACCGGCCTCCAGCAGCTGCTGGTGCTGCCAGTGCGTATAGGCGGTGAATTCATCGATGCTGTACAAGCCACGCGCAATTCCCGCCTGATTGGTCGCCACCACCACTTGGTAACCCAGCCGCGCAGCCTCCCCCAGCAGCGGCAGAATGCCTGGCACCCACTCGGTACGCTCTGCAGTGTGCACGTAGCCATGGTTGACGTTGATGACACCGTCCCGATCGAGGAAAAGCACCGGCGCGCCGGATCGCCTTGCGACCGGCCCGGCGACGAAGCCTGGCACGTTGGGCTGCAGCGCCATCAGACGTCTCCGAACAGCGTCTGTGCCCGGTGGAAATCCTCCGGCACGCCAATGTCGATGAACGCAGCGGTTTCCACCAACGCGCCGACGCGGCCAGCGGCCACCGCCGGTTCCAGCACCTGCTTCTCGAACGAGAAAGCAGCTTCGTCTGGCAGGCTGGCCAGCGCCTGCGCGCTGAGGAAATAGCTGCCGGCGTTGATCAGGCCGGCACCACCCGGACGCTTCTCATGGAAGCGCCGCACCCTGCCCCGTTCGACATCCACCGTGCCGTAGCGCGAGACATCGTCCACCCGCGCCAGCGCGATCGACATCGGCAGACCTTGTGCAGCCGCCTCCAGCGCTGCCGGCGAGTACTCGAGGTAGGTGTCGCCATTGCAGACGTGCAGCCCCTCACCCTGCGCCAGCCGCGCAGCGGCGGCGATCGCGCCGCCGGTGCCAAGCGGGGTTTCCTCGCGTGAGTAGACCACGTCCATGCCCGCCCAACGGGCGCCGACCGTCTGCTCCACCACATCACCGAGGTAGCCGGTTGCCAGGATCGCACGACGCATGCCGGCGGCCGCATAGCGGTCCAGGAGGTAGGCCAGGAACGGGCGCCCGGCCACCGGGGCCAGCGGCTTGGGCAGGTCGGGCACCTCACTGCGCAGGCGGGTGCCGAAGCCGCCGGCCAGGATCAAGATCTCGTCGGCAGCCATGTCAGCGCGGGAACATCTCGCTTTCGATCAGCGCACACAGCAGGTGGCCGATGAACTCATGGCCTTCCTGGATGCGCGGGGTCTCGCTGGACGGCACGCGGAAACAGATGTCACAGCGGTCCTTCATGTCGCCGCCGTGCTCACCGGTGAAGCCGATCACGCGCACGCCCTTGGCTTCACAGGCTTCCAGCGCGCGCATGATGTTCTTCGAACGGCCGGAGGTCGAAATCGCCACGAACACATCGCCTTCCTGGCCAAGTGCTTCGATCTGGCGCGCGAAAGTGTAGTCGTAGCCGTAGTCGTTGCCGATGGCAGTCAGGATCGAGGTATCGGTGGTCAGCGCGATCGCCGGCAGACCCGGACGGTCGTAGTAGAAGCGGCTGACCAGTTCACCTGCCCAGTGCTGCGCATCCGCAGCGCTGCCGCCGTTACCCGCGAACAGGATCTTCTGACCGTTCTTGAGCGCATTCACACACAGGGACACCGCCTGCTCGATCTGCGCGGCCAGCGCGGTATCCGCGGACATGCGCTGGAAGTTCTCAAGCGTCTTGCCGAATTCAGCCTTGATGAAGTCGTTCATCCGATTTTCCATGCGGTTGCACCTTGGTGGGTGAAGTGTGTATCAAAAACGGTGCCGCCAGCGCCCGCAAGCGCGCGCACCAGGTCGACCCGATGTGCCGGATCGCAGAGGAACATCATGAAGCCGCCACCACCGGCGCCAGACACTTTGGTCGCTCGCGCGCCGTGCCGCATCGCCAGCGCTTCGATGTCATCGATCATCGGGTTGGAGATGCTGCTGGCACTAAGTTTCTTGGCTTCCCAACCGGACTGCATCACCTGCGCCAGCCGCTCGAAATCACCGCGCAGCAGCGCTTCCTTCATCTGGCTGGCTTCCACCTTCAAACGGTGCATTGCATCGAGCGAACTGGCCTTGCCTTCCTTGATATTGCGCGACTGCTCATCGATGATCTTGGCCGATGCACGCGACACGCCGGTGAAGTACAGCACCAGGCCGGCCTCGAGCTCGGACCAGATCCAGTCCTTGATGCGCAGCGGGTTCACGATCACCCGGTCGGCGTCGTAGAACTCCATGAAATTGAAGCCGCCGAATGCCGCCGCATACTGGTCCTGCTTGCCGCCAGACAGCTGCAGGTCGACGCGCTCGATGCGGTAAGCCAACTGCGCGATCTCGTATTCGCCCAACGGCAATGCGAAGTATTCGGCAAAAGCGGTGACCAGGGCGACGACCATCGTCGAGGACGAGCCCAGGCCCGAGCCAGGCGGCGCATCGGAGTGCGCGCGGATGCGGATGGCCGGACGCTCGCCCTGCAGGAAGTCGTTGCAGACCCGCAGGTAGACGCCCTTCATCAGCTGCAGAGGACCGGGACCGGCCTCCACGGCCAGCGGATCGACGCGCTCGCAGATGCCCGCATCCTGTGCGTGGAATTCCACCAGGCCATCGGGCGAGCCATCGAGGGTCGCGTAGGCGAACTTGTCGATGGTCACGTTCATGACAAAGCCGCCGAACTGGTCGCAGAACGGCGACACATCGGTGCCACCGCCGGCCAGGCCCAGGCGCAGCGGCGCGCGCGAACGAACGATCATGCTTTCTTCTCCATTGCGAATGCCTCTTCCAGGGCACGTCCCAGTGCATCGCGCGAGAACTGGCCGCGGCAGTAGCTGGCTGCCGCGCGCGAACGCTGCAGCCATAGTGCGTCATCTTCCAGCAACGACAACAGTCCAGCGGCAAGGCCATCGGCCTCGTCGGCAACGGTGACCACCGCCTCCAGGCCGACCAGGCCTTGCGCACCAATACCGGTGGTGACCAGCGGCAGGCCCTGCTGCATGGCCTCGACCACCTTGCCCTTGACGCCGGCACCGAAGCGCAGTGGCACGATGGCCACGCGCGCGGCGCCGTAGCGCTGGGCCAGCTCCTCGTCGCTGACGAAGCCGGTCACCTCGACATGCTCGCCTGCCAGGGCGCGCACGGCATCGGTCGGGTTGGAGCCGACCAGCGACAGCTTCACGCCGGGGTGGCGCGCCCAGACCTGCGGCATCACCGACTCGACCAGCCACTGTGCGGCGTCCACATTGGGGCCGTGGGCAAAGCCCGCAACGAACAGGATGCCGGCACGCTGCGCGGGCACGGCGTCATCGTTGAAGTGGTCGAAGGCGTACGGCAGGATCGCGCGTGCATCAACGGATGGCTCCAGCACGCGCACGTCCTGAGCCTCTTCGGCCGACGGGTAAAGGACGCGGTCGACGGCTTTCCAGATGCGCCGCTCCAGCAGCTCCATCGAACGCGCATCGCCATCGCTGCTCCCGTTGCGCTTGGCCTCCATGTCCATGCGGCGGAAGTGCAGGTCGTGGCCGTAGTAGACGCTGCGGACGTCCGGGTGCTTGCGCAGGGCATCGATGTAATGCTCGGCGATATGCGGGCGCGACAGCATCACGGTACGCACATGCGGGTTGTCCTGCAGGTAGCGCGCGAAGCCGCCCACCCACTGGCCGCCATACATCACTTCCACACCACGCGCCTGCAGTGGCGGGGTGTAGATCGGATCGAAGTACAGGTTGTCGGCCCAGAACTTGACCACGCAGCCCCGTGCAAGCAGCGCATCGATGAAGGCGATCATGGTCCGCGAACCAGCGTCACGATCAGGCTGCGGCACGTAGTGGTCGACGATCAGCACCGTTTCCTTCTGCCAGGCACGGTCGCGCGCCAGCACCACGTGCTCGCCATTGGCTTCGTGCCGTGCCAGCTCGTCCTGCCAGCGCTCGCGCAGCTTCTTTTGATTGGCAATCTGGTAGGCCTTGATGCCGCTGCCGGTATCAGTGCCATGAGAGATACCCTCGTAATGCACGACTTCCGAGGTCGGGCAGTAGTAGAGCTGGTAACCCGCCTTGCGCACGCGGAACGCCAGATCCGAGTCCTCGCAGTAGGCCGGCACGAACTCGGGATCGAAGCCGCCCAGCTCACGCAGCAGCGCGCTGGAAATGAGCAGGCTCGCGCCGCTGCAGTAGTCCACCGGCCGCAGGTAGTTGTACTGGCTGTCGGCCGGGTTATCCAGGCGGCCGTAGTTCCAGGCCGAGCCGTCCCGCCAGATGATGCCACCGGCTTCCTGCAGGCGGCCGTCGGGGTAGACCAGCTTGGAACCAACCATGCCGCAGTCGGGCATGCGCTGGAACACGTCCAGCATCTGGTCCATCCAGCCCGGACGTACTTCGGTGTCGTTGTTGAGGAAATAGGTGTAGCGGCCCCGGGCCAGTTCCAGCGCCTGGTTGCAGGACAGCAGGAAGCCGAGGTTCTGCGGGTTGTGATGGAAGCGCAGGCCCGGCACAGGCACAAGCTTCTCAATCTCGGGATCGCCAGAGGCATCCTCCAGCACCAGGACTTCATAGCTCACTGCCGGCGGATGCGCAGCGATCGAGCGCAGGCAGGCCAGGGTGTGCGGCAGGTTGCCGTAGGTGGGAATGACGATGCTGACTTCCGGCAATTCATGCTCCGGGAAGGACAGGGTCTTCAGCACTTCGTCCGGGTCTTCCACCACTGACGGCAGTGCAAGGCCGGCAGGCGGCTCGACCTGACCCTTGTCATGGCGCAGCAGCCAGCCCCGCACCGGGCGTGCGAGCGGTGCCAGCAGCGGGTAGCGCGCCAAGCCACTTGCACGCAGCGACGCGATAATGGCGGGCACATCCCCGCGCAGCAGGCGCGAAGCGAAGCGCATCGGACGCGTTATGCGCCAGGACTTGGAAGCGAGCACCTTTGCGAAAGCATCGTTCAGGCTCTCCAGCTGCTCGTCGTATTCGCGGATGACGCGCTGCACTTCCAGCTCGGAGGCGCCTTCCGTACCGGGCCGGAAGGCGAGACCAGAGCGCCGCTGCAGCTCACGGCTGACTTCCGAACGGCTGGCAACGGTCTCATGGGCCGCCTGCAACAGTCGGCGCAGCTCGGCCGCTTCGTGCTGCGATGCTGCCTGGTGCCGTTGCAGGTCAGCTTCGACGTCCGCCTTCTCGCCCTGCACCTGTTCCAGCTGCGCCTGCAGCGCATCATTGCGCGCACGCAACTCAGCGGCGCCGTTGTGGCCCCCTGTAGCCTGGACAACCTTGTCCAGCTCCAGTGCCCAGCGCGTACGATCTTCGAACTCAGCTTCCAGGCGGTGGTAATCACGCTTGGACCCTTCCAGCTCTGACTCCAGCGACAGTGCCCACGCGTAGATCGATTCCTTCTCGGAGCCCAGCCGCGATGCTTCAGCCTCGGCAGTCTCGGCACAAACGCGATCGGTGCAGGCTGCGCCCAGGCGTGAGAACGCACCACGGACCAAGGCCTCGGCGGCCGGCACGCGAGCACTGGCGAACAGTGCTCTCATGGTCTCGCCAATGTCGCCGCCCACAGCGATGACGCCAAGGCCATTGCCATGCAGGAACTCGAAGCTCGGGTAGCGCTCGCGCAGCGGCGCGAAGAAACGCTGGACACCGAAACCTTCGGTATGCACGTTGGTATCGTGGAACAGCACCACGCCGCGCGAGGACATCTTCGGCAGCCATGTAGTGAAGTCGTGCGAGACCGCCTCGAAGGTGTGCAGGCCGTCGATATGCAGCAGGTCGACCGAGCCATCGGGCACTTCGTCCAGCGCGTCGTCGAAGGTCATCCGCAGCAGGGTCGAGAACGCAGCGTAGCTGCGTTCGTTGCGCTCGACGACGCTGCGATGGATATCGTTTTCGTAGTAACCAGCCTGCGAGTCACCTTCCCAGGTGTCGACCGCATGGCAGCGCGTGTCCAGGCCCATCTCCTTGACCGCCTGGCAGAACGCGAAATACGAGATGCCACGGTGGGAACCGAGCTCGACAAGCGAGCGCGGCCGATGCGCCTGGATCACCCAGAATGCAAACGGAACATGCTCCAGCCAGCCCGATGTCTCCAGAAACTCCGGGCGGGTGAACATTGCACCGTGACGAAAAATGGCTGCGGTCGGATCCGCCGCACCTTCAATGATCAACTCGTCTGCCATCTTCCACTTCCCTCAGGTCGAGCGCGCACAGGGGCCGCTCAGACATCGTTGTTCTGCAAGGTGATATTCAGCATCGGGATGCCGATCAGTCCAAAGCGCATGGTTTCGTCCAGCGCGCGGAACTCCAGGGCGTCGTGGATCCAGTGCTGCTGCGTGTGGTCATGCAGGTCGCCAGAGGCGACGGCTGCATCGATCATGTAGGAGCCGGACGGCATCACCGGCATGCGGAACTGGAACGTGGCCCGCACGGTCTGCCCTGCCGCGCCACCCACCGGCGCATCCTTGCAGGCGAAATAGCTGTTGTCGCCGAACAGGCGCTGGCCCAGCCGGTCCTTCACGTAGAAGCCGACAATGAGGTTGTCCAGCGACTCCTCCAGCTTCACCGTGACCTGCAGGGTAACCAGCTCGCCCCCTTCGACCAGGGTCAGTGCGCCGCCGTCGTCGCCACGGATGGCCACGTCGACGATGCGCGCGCCCTGCGCGCCGAACTCCTGCCCCACATTCTCCGGATCGAATTCGAACAGCGCGATGCGGTTGATGACACCCTCGTCGCGGAACTGATCACGACGGAAATCGGGAGCTTCAGCAGTGCTGCGGCGCTGCTTCTTCTCGACCACGATGGTTTCGCCACCCACTTCACGACGGCCGACCACATGTTGCTCGGTCATGTACGCCTCGACCACCTCCTGTGAGGTGCCCGACAGGCGCATGCGTCCGTTCTGCAGCCACACCGCGTTCTCGCACAGGTTGGTGACAGCGGCGGCATCGTGGCTGACGAACAGCAGCGTGCCGTTCTTCTGGAACTCACGCAGGAAGCGCATGCACTTCTGCGAGAAGAACGCATCGCCCACGGCCAGTGCTTCATCGATGATCAGGATGTCGGCGTCGACATGCGCGATCACCGCAAAAGCCAGGCGCACCGACATGCCGCTGGAATAGCTGCGTACCGGCTGATCGATGAACTCACCGATGTCGGCGAAGGCGAGGATGCTCTCCAATCGCTGATCGATCTGGGCACGCGATAGGCCCAGGATGGTGGCATTGAGATAGACGTTCTCGCGGCCGGTGAACTCGGGGTTGAAGCCACTGCCCAGTTCAAGCAGCGCGGCCACGCGCCCCTTCACCGTGATGCTGCCTTCGGTGGGGTTCAGGGTGCCGGCGATCATCTGCAGCAGGGTCGACTTGCCCGACCCGTTGCGCCCGACGATGCCTACCGTCTGTCCGCGACGGACCGAGAAGCTGACTTCGCGCAGTGCCCAGAAATCCTTGTAGAAGGATTTGCGCTTGCCGGCCAGGGCCTGCCACAGGCGATGCGAGGGCCGCTCGTACATGTGATACGACTTGCCGACACCGTTGACCTGGATGACGGTCTCGGCCAGGGCAGTTTCAGAGGACATCGGCAAACCCCACGCGCAGCTTGTTGAACAGGCGGTGGCCGATGACGGCGACCACGCAAGCGATCACGGTGTAGATGGCCAGGCCAGTCCAGTCCGGCAGGCGCCCCCAGATCACTACTTCACGCACCTGGTTGATGATGAAGGTGAGCGGGTTGAGCTCGAACACGATGCGGTAGCTGGCCGGCACCGAATCCAGCGGCACAATGGCCGAGGACAGGAACAGCATTGCGGTGGCAATGACGCCGGCGATCTGGCCGATGTCGCGCAGGTACACACCCAGCGCGGAAACGATCCAACCTACGCCCACGGTGAGGATGACCAGCGGCAACACCACGACCGGCAGCAGCACCGCGGTAGGTGGGACGCTGCCCTTCACGCACAAGTGCAGGATCAGCAGTACGACCATGTTCATCAGCAGGTGGAACAGCGCCGAGAACGCCATGCTCCAGACCAGCAGGTCCAGTGGAAACACCACGCGCTTGACGTAGCTGGTGTTGCTGACGATCAGCTGCGGTGCACGGGTGAAGCACTCGGCAAAGAAGCCGTGCACGGTCAGGCCGGCAAACAGGATCAGGGCGAAGTCGGTGGTCGATCCGGTCGATCCGGGCCAGCGGCCTTTCATGATGTAGCCGAAGGCCATGGTATAGACGAGCAGCATCAGGAACGGGCTGATCAGCGACCACAGCAGACCGAAGCTGGCCCCGCGGTAGCGCCCAAGAACCTCGCGCTGGGTCAGCTCGAAGGCAAGCGAGCGGTGCTTGCCGAAGACCGAAAGGATGCCCATTCTCAGACGTTCCCGCCCAGCGCCCGTTCCAGATCCACCTGCAGATCCCCCAACTCCTCAACACCCACGCTCAGCCGCACCAGCGCATCGCTGATGCCCAGCTGCTCCCGGCGTGCGACCGGGATCGAGGCATGCGTCATCACCGCCGGGTGGTTGACCAGGCTTTCCACACCGCCCAGCGACTCGGCCAGGGTGAACAGCTCGGTCTTCTCGCAGAAGCGCTTGGCCGCCTCGAAACCGCCCTTGAGCACGATCGAGACGATGCCGCCGTAGCCGGCCATCTGCCTGCCCGCCAGCTCGTGCTGCGGGTGCGACGGCAGGCCCGGGTAGATCACCTTCTCCACCGCCGGGTGCTTTTCCAGCCACTGGGCCAGGGCCAGCGCGTTGGCGCAATGTGCCTTCATGCGCAGCGGCAGGGTCTTCAGGCCACGCAGGGCGAGGAAGCTGTCGAACGGGCCCTGCACGCCACCCACCGAGTTCTGCAGGAAGGCCATCTGCTCGGCCAGCTCGGCATTGTCGCCGACTACCACCATGCCGCCGACCATGTCCGAGTGACCATTGAGGTACTTGGTGGCCGAATGCAGCACCAGGTCCGCGCCCAGCTCCAGCGGGCGCTGCAGCATCGGCGAGGCGAAGGTGTTGTCGACCACCACGATCAGGCCATGGCGCTTGGCGATGGCGGCGACCGCAGCGATGTCCACGATCTTCAGCATCGGGTTGGTCGGGGTCTCGATCCACACCATCTTCGTCTTCGGCGTGATCGAGGCTTCGAACGCCGCCAGATCGGTCAGGTCGACGAAACTGAAATCCAGCCCGGCGGTGCGGCGACGCACGCGCTCGAACAGGCGGAAGCTGCCGCCGTAGATATCGTCCATCGCCACCACGTGGCTGCCGGCGTCCAGCAGCTCGATCACCGTCGAGCTGGCCGCCATGCCCGAAGCGAACGCAAAGCCACGGGTACCGCCTTCCAGCGACGCCACGCAACGCTCATAGGCGAAACGGGTCGGGTTGTGCGTGCGCGAGTACTCGAAGCCCTGGTGCTCGCCCGGGCTGGACTGGGCATAGGTCGAGGTGGCGTAGATCGGCGGCATCACCGCACCGGTACTGGGGTCGGGCGACTGGCCACCGTGGATGGCCAGCGTGGCCAGGGCCAGCGCACGGTCGGGCGAAGAGGAGTTGGACATGTCGTTTCCTGAATGGCGCCGACGTGCGGCGCCGTCAAAGGATCGGGAGTCTATCAGCGCAGCCTTAACGAGCTTTGACGCGAATAAACCGGAATTCAGCGGTGAACTGCCGTGATCGGCGGCTTACTGCACGCGACGGCGCAGGTAGTTCAGCAGGTCGATACGGGTGATCAGGCCCAGGAAAGCATCGCCGTCCATCACGATCGCCACCTGGCCGCGGTCGAACACCGGCAGCAGGGCCTCGATCGGCGACTTCACGTCCAGCCGGTCCAGCTTGCTGACCATCGCCGTGGCAACCGTGTCGCGGAAGCGCGCTTCGTCGCCATAGACATGCAGCAGGACGTCGCTTTCATCGACGATGCCGACCAGCTGCTCGCCGTCCATCACCGGCAGCTGCGACACGTCATACAGCTTCATGCGCTGGTAGGCGGTGGTCAGCAGGTCGTTCGGGCCAATGACGACAGTGTCGCGCTGGCCGTACGGACGCAGGATCAGGTCGCGCAGGTCGCCGTGCTGCGGGCGCTGCAGGAAGCCGTTGTCCAGCATCCAGTAGTCGTTGTACATCTTCGACAGGTACTTGTTGCCGGTATCGCAGACCAGTACGAGCACCTTCTTCGGCGTGGTCTGCTCCTTGCAGTACTTCAGCGCTGCGGCCAGCAGGGTGCCGGTGGACGAACCGCCCAGGATGCCTTCCTTGCCCAGCAGCTCGCGCGCGGTGTGGAAGCTCTCGGCGTCGCTGATTGCATAGGCTTTCTTGACACGGCTGAAATCGGAGATCGACGGCAGGAAGTCCTCGCCGATGCCCTCCACCAGCCAGCTGCCCGACTTGTCGTTGAGCACGCCGTCGTTGATGTATTCGGCCAGGATCGAGCCGACCGGATCGGCCAGCACCAGCTCGGTCTTGGGCGACAGCTTGGCGAACGCGCGCGACAGGCCGGTCATGGTGCCGGAGCTGCCGCAGCCGAACACGATGGCGTCGAGGTCACCCCCCATCTGCTCCAGGATCTCCGGGCCGGTACCGAATTCGTGCGCTGCCGGATTGTCCGGGTTGCCGAACTGGTTGATGAAGTAGGCGCCCGGGGTCTGCTCGGCGATGGTCTTGGCCAGGTCCTGGTAGTACTCCGGATGGCCCTTGGCCACGTCCGAGCGGGTCAGGCGGACTTCGGCGCCCATCGCCTTCAGGTTGAAGATCTTCTCGCGGCTCATCTTGTCGGGAACGACGAGGATCAGCTTGTAGCCCTTCTGCTGTGCCACCAGCGCCAGGCCCAGGCCGGTGTTGCCGGCGGTACCTTCAACCAGGGTCGCGCCCGGCTTCAGGTCGCCACGCTGCTCCGCCGCCTCGATCATCGACAGGCCGATGCGATCCTTGATCGATCCGCCCGGGTTGGCGCTCTCCAGCTTCAGGTAGAGCTCGCAGACGCCGGTGTCCAGGCGCTGGGCCTTGACGATCGGGGTCTGGCCGATGAGTTCGAGGACGGAAGAATGAATGGGCATTCGGAGGACTTTCGATTCGCGCCGCGCAGGGCCGGACCGATGATTATCCGTCGGATGGCGATGAATGTCAGGTCGTTGCGCCGCGGGGCCGGAAGCCCGCAAAAAAGGGATGCGGACGGCCCCGGATCGACGAGGAGACCGGTGCCGCCCGCATCGGTGAGTTGTGCCTGAAGGCCAAGGCACCACCGCCTGTGGTGCCTTGGCGCGGCCGCCTCATCGGCGCGGCCGCGATGCCGGGGCAGGAGCCCCCGGCAGGGCCATCGATGGCCGGGTCACGCCGTTCCGGGCGCGACGATGTGCGTCAAAGCGTGGGGGACGTCGTTGGGAGCGGTGTTTCGTACATTCGCAGAAGACGTTGCTTGGCCAGCAGCTTCTCGCGCTTCATGCGACCCAGGGTGACATCATCGATCGGGAGTACACCCAACTCCGCGTCCATGCACTTCTTGTTCAACTTGCGGTGCTGGTCATGGAGTGCCCTGAACTCCGGATCACGCGCGCGACGTGCGTCGATCTCGCTCTGGGGCTGATCTTCAAACATGATGGACCTCCTTCGACAGATACACGAACGCCCCGGCCGAAAGGCACGGGGCGTTGTTCATGGAGGAGCGCCGGTCGATGGCCACCTGGACGCGTGCAACGACCTGCGGCACTGGCCTGCGCACGTCGATCTGCTGCGGTTCGCGCCCTGCTTGCATCGGCCCGGCCCTCCCATCGTCCGGTCCGCGGCATTGCGTCCCGGACGATTGACCCTACGCCTGCTCAAGGCGGGGTACAAGACCCCTGCGTCAAAAGACCGAACCCCGCCGGGGCGGGGTTCAGGCTGAATGCTCATCACAACGAAAAACAAACAATATCAATGCATTACGGGGCAATGATGACCTCGGCCGAGCGCGCCCGGGTGGACGCAGCCTTCTTGCCGCTGACCTGGATGCGGTTGCTGGCGACACCACCCGCGACCAGGGCGTCGCGCAGCGCTTCGGCACGCTTCTGGCCCACGCCGTTGGCACTGTCGTAGGCCTCGATGCGCAGGCGGCCCTTCTTGCCGATGTTCAGGTACTCGGCCAGGGCCTTGGCCTGGTTGCGGGCGCCACCCGACAGGCTGGAGGCGCCTGCGGCGAACGCGTCACCACCGAAGGTGAAAACTTCGCCACGGCCATCGAACTTCGAGCCCGGCAGTTTCTGCCCGGACACCAGTTCGGCTTCCTCGCGGGCCAGCTTGGCGGCGTTCTGCTGTGCGGCGCTCAGACGCTGCTGCTGCTTGCCGGCCACGCTGGTCAGGGCGTTCTCGGCGTCCTGGCGGGCCAGGGTCTCGGCTTCGGCGGCCTGGCGCAACCGTTCGGCCTCCTCGGCCTGCATCTGCGCCTGCATGCGCAGCTGCTCGGCTTCCTGGCGGGCACGGGCCGCATCGCGGCGGCTGGCCTCGATCAGCAGGTCGCTGCGGGTCCGATCCAGGCGGTCCACCTCGCGCGCGGCCAGTGCGGTGCGCACGGCGGTCTCGGCGATCTCGACCCGGCGCTCGGCCAGGTAGGTGGCCAGCTCCTGATCGCGGCGCTTGGCCTTGTCCAGGGTGGCGATGGCCTGCTGGGCCTGCATGCGCTCGAACGCGCCCAGCTCAGCGGTATCCGGGTTGGCCTGGATGGCCATCAGGCGCTGGCTCAGCTGCGCCACCATCGGGTTGTCGGCGGCCACGGCCAGGGTCGGCAGCGCCAGCAGCGCGGCCAGGGTTGCGGCGGTCATCGGCTTCACCGGCGGTCCTCCCCGGTCGACAGCTGGCGTTGCAGCTGGTTGACCTCGTTGCGGCGCAGCTGCAGCTGCGCGCTGACGGTGGCTTCCTCGCTGCGGACGCGGGCCAGGTCGGCATCGGCGGCGGCGCGCAGGGCCATTGCCGGCGCATTCTTGCGCTCGCGGCGGTCGCTTGCGGCGCGCTGGGCCTGCTCCAGCCCCTGCCGGGCCAGCCCGATCAGGTCCGGGGCGTACTGGTCGGCATCGGCCTGGGTGGCCTTGTCGACCGCCTGCCGGGCCTGCGCCAGTTCCAGGGCGGCGTCCTGCGCCCAGGCGGGGGCAGACAGTGCGAATGCAAACGCCATCACATACAGGCCATGGCGCATTCGTGCGAAGCTAAGTCGTTTCATTGGGGAGGCCGTACCGGTTGTCGGTTCACGGCCATTGTCGTCAAGCCGACACCGTGCTGGCAACGGGCGTCGGCCGTTTCGTTGGGGAAAATTCGCAATGGATATCGGCTACTTCCTGAAGCTGATGACCGAAAAGAACGCTTCGGACATGTTTCTGACCACCGGGGCACCGGTCTACATCAAGATCGAGGGGAAGCTCTATCCGCTGGGCAACACCGGCCTGCCGCCGGGCATGGTGAAGAAGATTGCCTACTCGCTGATGGACGAGGGCCAGGTGCCGCAGTTCGAGCGCGAACTCGAGCTCAACATGGCCATCGCCCTGCCCGACGCCGGGCGCTTCCGCGTCAACGTGTTCAAGCAGCGGGGCGAGGTCGGCATGGTCATCCGCGCCATCCGCAGCCGCATCCCGAGCATCGAGGAGCTGAACCTTCCGCAGGTGCTGAAGGACGTCATCATGACCCCGCGCGGGCTGGTGCTGGTGGTGGGGTCCACTGGCTCCGGCAAGTCCACCTCGCTGGCGTCGATGATCGACCACCGCAACAGCACCACCACCGGTCACATCCTCACCATCGAGGACCCGATCGAGTACCTGCACAAGCACAAGATGTCGATCGTCAACCAGCGCGAGGTCGGCCTGGATACCCATGCCTTCCACAACGCGCTGAAGAACGCGATGCGTGAAGCGCCGGACGTGATCCTGATCGGCGAGATCCTGGATGCGGAAACGATGGAGGCGGCGATCGCCTTCGCCGAGACCGGCCACCTGTGCCTGGCCACCCTGCATTCCAACAACGCCGACCAGACCATCGAGCGCATCCTCAACTTCTTCCCGGAAAGCGCGCACAAGAACGTGCTGATGAACCTGGCGCTGAACCTGCGTGCGGTGATCAGCCAACGCCTGGTGAAGAACAAGGAGGGCCGTCGCCTGCCGGCCACCGAGGTGCTGATCAACACGCCGATGATCCGCGACCTGCTGCGCCGCGGCCAGGTGCACGAGATCAAGGCGGCGATGGAAGCCTCGCTGGAAGAAGGCATGGAGAGCTTCGACCAGTGCCTGTTCCGGCTGGCCAAGGCCGGCATCATCGAGCAGGAAGAAGCGCTGCGCGCGGCCGACTCGCGCGATGGCCTGGCCCTGAAGTTCCGCCTGTCCGAAGGCAGCAGCGGCGAACACGACCCGTACGCGGATTTCTCGGCCGGCGCGCCGAGCATCACCCACGGGTTCTGATCCGCGCAGCTCTTTCGACACCGGTAGCGCCGGGCCATGCCCGGCGCAAGCCTGAAGGATTCAGGGCCGATCTCATCCATTGAGACCGCTCATCCGTAGGTTTCCGCAATGGAAACCATCCGCAAGCTGGCCATTCTGGCCGATGCCGCCAAATACGATGCCTCCTGCGCCTCCAGCGGCTCGGGCAAGCGCGATTCGCGCGCCAGCGGCGGTATCGGCAGCACCGAGGGCGTGGGCATCTGCCACAGCTATACACCGGATGGCCGCTGCGTTTCGCTGCTGAAGATCCTGCTGACCAATTTCTGCATCTACGACTGCGCCTACTGCGTGAACCGGGTCTCCAGCAACGTGCCGCGTGCACGTTTCAGCGTAGACGAGGTGGTCACGCTCACCCTGGACTTCTACAAGCGCAACTACATCGAGGGCCTGTTCCTCTCCAGCGGCATCATCCGCAATGCGGACTACACCATGGAGCAGATGGTGGAGGTGGCCCGGCAACTGCGCGAAGAACACCGCTACGCCGGCTACATCCACCTCAAGACCATTCCCGAGGCCTCGCCGGAACTGCTGGCCAGTGCCGGGCGCTATGCCGACCGCCTGTCCATCAACGTGGAACTGCCGACCGAAGCCGGCCTGAGCGCCTTGGCGCCGGAGAAGACGGTTCATTCCATCCGTGGCGCGATGGGCGAACTGCGTTGGCGCATCGAGGAAGCCAAGGAGGCGCGCAAGGCCCCCGCAGCGGTGGCGCCGACGGCCAGCCGCAGCGCACGCCCGCGCCCTCCCCGTTTCGCCCCGGCCGGGCAGAGCACGCAGATGATCGTCGGCGCGGACGGGGCCAACGACCAGCAGATCCTGGCCAGCGCCGACAGCCTGTACGGCAGTTACCGGATGCGCCGGGTCTACTACTCCGCGTTCAGCCCGATTCCGGACGCCAGCCGGCAGCTGCCACTGCAGCCGCCACCGCTGCAGCGCGAACATCGCCTTTACCAGGCCGACTGGCTGCTGCGCTTCTACGGGTACGGCGTGGATGAGATTACCGATACCACCCAGGACGGCATGCTCGACCTGGATATCGACCCGAAGATGGCCTGGGCGATCCGCCATCCCGAGCGCTTTCCGGTCGATCTGAACCGGGCACCGAAGGAGATGCTGCTGCGCGTGCCCGGCCTTGGCGTGCGCAACGTCAAACGCGTGCTGATGGCGCGCCGCCACGGGCGGCTGCGCGTGGCCGACATCGCGCGCCTGAAGGCACCGATGAGCAAGCTGCTGCCGTTCGTGCTGCTGGCCGACCATCACCCGCGCAAAGCGCTGGACGATCCGGCGGCGCTGCGCGCGCAGCTGGCCCCGCCGCCGCGCCAGGGTTCGCTGTTCGATGCCCCGCCCGCAGCCTGACGCGCAGCGCTGGTCGCTGCGGGTGGATCCGGCATGGTCGCTGGACGCCTGGCGCAGCGGTGCGCGCGAAGCCCTGCTGCGCGGCGTCGCGCCGGAGCAGCTGGACTGGCTCGAGGGTAGCGACGCATCACTGCTGGACGCGCCAGCGGTCACCTCGGCGCCCGCACAGGCCGATGCTGGCGCACCGACGGTACCGCGCGACTTCCTGGAGCTGGCGGCCACCTGCCTGTGCCATCGCGACGGACAGCGCATGGCCCTCCTGTACCGGTTGCTGTGGCGCATCACCCATGACGAACGCTCGGTGCTGTCAAACCCCGCCGATGCCGACGTACTGCGGGCGTTGGCCATGGCACAGGCGGTCCGCCGTGACACGCACAAGATGAAGGCATTCGTGCGCTTCCGCGAGGTGCCTGGCCAGCCTGATGCGTTCATCGCCTGGTTCGAGCCACAGCACCACATCGTCGACCGGGTCGCGCCCTTCTTCGCGCGCCGCTTCACCGGCATGCGCTGGGCCATCCTCACGCCTTCGCGCAGCGTCGCCTGGGATGGGCAGGCGCTTGCCTTCGGCCCCGGTGCACGGCGTGAGGATGCCCCGGCCGAGGATGCACGCGAGTCGCTGTGGCAGACCTACTACGCCAGCATCTTCAATCCGGCGCGGCTCAACACACGGATGATGATGCAGGAAATGCCGGCCAAGTACTGGCGCCATCTGCCTGAAGCACAGTTGCTGCCACGCCTGGTGCGCGATGCGGCCGACCGCGTGCAGGAGATGCATGACCGGCCGGCGCAGGCGCCGCAACGCAGGATTCGCCCACGTGCGAACGCTGCGGCGCCGGCAACCGATGCCAGCAGTCTGGACAATCTGCGCGGACAGGCCAGCGCCTGCCGCCAGTGCCCGTTGTGGGAGCAGGCCACGCAGACCGTGTTCGGCCAGGGGCCGGCAGGGGCCGAGGTGATGCTGGTCGGAGAACAACCCGGCGACACCGAGGATCTGCGCGGGCAGCCGTTCGCAGGACCCGCCGGCCAGGTGCTGGACCGCGCACTGGCGGAGCTGGGAATCGATCGCGCCCAGCTGTACCTCACCAACGCGGTGAAGCACTTCCACCATGAGCGGCGCGGCAAGGTGCGGCTGCACAAGCGACCGGAAAGCCGCCACATCCAAGCCTGCCGCCCCTGGCTGATGGGTGAGATCGCGCGTGTACGGCCCCGGGTGATCGTGTGCCTGGGCGCGACAGCGGCAGCCTCGGTATTCGGTCGTGACTTCGACCTCTCACGCGACCGCGGACGCTGGCACACCCTCGAAGATGGCACGCGCGGCTACGCCACGGTGCACCCGGCGTGGGTGCTGCGGCAGACCGACGATGCACGCCGCGAGGCCGGCTATCGGCTGTTCCGGGAAGACCTTCGGCAGATGTTGCGAGGGGATGGGGCATCCGCCGGGCATGGCCCGGCGCTACCACGGACCGGGGACCGGTAGCGCCGGGCCGCGCCCGGCGAGCGAAGCGGCCCGTCAGGCAGCGTCGGGCTGGTGTTCCGGACGCGCGCGGTCGAAGGCATCCACTGCCTGGCAGGCCGCCTCGATGCGGCGCAAGGTCGGGTACGGCGCCAGGTCCAGGCCGAAGCGGTGGGCGTTGTACAGCTGCGGCAGCAGGCAGATGTCGGCCAGGCCGGGACGGTCGCCGTGGCAGAAGGTGCCGGTGTCGCGGCTGTTGGCCAACAGCGTTTCCATCGCCGCAAAGCCCTCGGCGATCCAGTGCAGCGTCCACTGCGTGCGTGCGTCGGTGGGCACCTGCAGCGTGCGCTCCAGGTACTGCATCACCCGCAGGTTGTTGATCGGGTGGATATCACAGGCCACCAACTGGGCCAGCGCCCGCACCCGCGCACGGCCGGCGGCGTCGGCCGGCAGCAGCGGTACCTGCGGAAAGCGCTCGTCCAGGTATTCGAGGATCGCCAGCGACTGGGTCAGCACATGCCCCTCATGCAGCAGCGTCGGCACCTGCTGCTGCGGATTGAGCGCGCGATAGGCATCCCGGTGCTGCTCGCCACCGTCGCGCACCAGATGCACCGGCCGCGCCTCCCAGGCCAGGCCCTTCAGCTCCAGGCCGATGCGAACGCGGTAGGCGGCGCTGGATCGCCAGTAGGTGTACAGCACGATGCCGTCGTCGACCGGAATCTCCATCGCCGCCTCCATGCTCAGGGCCTGGCCGCCTGTTCGATGCGCTGCTCGATCGCACCGAAGATGCTGTTGCCGGCAGCGTCGAGCATCTCGATGCGGACCACGTCGCCGAAGGACATGAACGGCGTGCTCGGCTTGCCGTCACGCAGGGTCTCGACCACGCGCTGCTCGGCGAAGCATGAGGCACCCTTGCTGGTGTCTTCGTTGGCGATGGTGCCCGAGCCGACGATGGTGCCGGCATCCAGCGGGCGGGTCTTGGCCGCATGCGCGACCAGCTGGGCGAAGTTGAACTGCATGTCCACGCCCGCCTCCGGCGCACCGAACCACTGGCCGTTGATGTGGGTCAGTAGCGGCAGGTGCACCTTGCTGTCCTGCCACGCAGCACCCAGCTCATCGGGGGTGACGAACACCGGCGACAGCGCCGAACGCGGCTTGGACTGCAGGAAGCCGAAGCCCTTGGCCAGCTCGCCCGGGATCAGGTTGCGCAGCGAGACATCGTTGACCAGGCCGACCAGCTGGATGTGGCTGGCGGCCTGTTCCGGGGTGGCCGCCATCGGCACGTCGTCGGTGATCACCACGATCTCCGCTTCCAGGTCGATGCCGTAGTCCTCGCTGACCACCTTGACCGCATCGCGCGGGCCGTAGAAGCCCGCACTGGTGGCCTGGTACATCAGCGGGTCGGTGTAGAAGCTCTCGGGCACCTCGGCACCGCGGGCGCGGCGCACGCGCTCGACGTGCGGCAGGTAGGCGCTGCCATCGACGAACTCATAGGCACGCGGCATCGGTGCGGCCAGCGCCTGCGGATCGAGGTCGAACACGCCATCGGCGTCGCCAGCGTTGAGCGATTCGTACAGGGCGTTCAGGCGCGGTGCGATGTGGCTCCAGTCCTCCAGGGCCTGCTGCAGGGTGGCGGCGATGCCGGTGGCGCGCACGCCGTGGCGCAGGTCACGCGAAACGACGATCAGGGTGCCGTCGCGGCCGCCTTCCTTCAAAGAACCAAGCTTCATGGGTGGTGTCCGGAGTCGTGGGCAAACAAGTTTCAAGTGTAATCAAATCTGCGACGACGCCAAGCTGCAGCGCGGCATCGGCCCACCCTATCGTAGTGGGGGTCGGCAGGGCTTGCAGCCCTGCACCTGCAGAAGCAACGGCAACGTCAAAAGCCTGCATCCCGTGGGATGGCGGGGCGGTGTGGGTGGGCAGGACACGCCGTAAACCCATCCCTGGGGGCTCGATGGCGCCATCCATGGCGCCAACGGTCCTGCCCGCCCACACCGCCCCACCCCCGACAGGTTCCCAATGACTGATCGAACATCCACATCATTCATCGTCGAGATCCGTCAGACACCGAAATTGATCGAATGAGATTCGACAGATCGCGGAAAACTGTCGAAGGCGGGGTGGGTCCGGTGGCAGGGGCGTGAGCCGCATGGATGCGGCGACCGAGCTTACATGGACGTACTTGCAGCGTCCCCTGCCACCGGACCCACCCCGCCATCCCTCAGGAAACCCGCTTTTGACGTTGACGTCGCTTTGGCCTCTGCGGGTGCAGGGCGCAGCCCTGCAGAGAGCCCCCCCTTACCTGAACGGGGCTTTTTGCGCGAGGTTCAGCCATCGGTTAGACTAGGCAGGTCTGCAGCGGCCGTCCGTTTCCCTCCGGGATCGCCGGCGACCAGGGTCCGCCCTCTTCGCCCGCCCCCACTCCGACGCCGTTCGTCACGCATTCCAGCCGGCGCTTCGTGCCGGCTGCACCCAACTTCTCGCAGCGCGGTTCACGGGAACGCTCCGAGTCAGCCGATCACTTTGATCTGCCCCCGTCTGTCCGTTCGGACAGGCGTTTCTTGTACCTGGAGCAATCTCAATGTCTTTTGAATCGCTGGGCCTGGCGCCCTTCCTGCTGCGTGCGCTTGCCGAGCAGGGCTACGAAAACCCGACCCCGATCCAGCAGCAGGCGATCCCGCTGGCGCTGGCCGGTCGCGACCTGCTGGCCGGCGCACAGACCGGTACCGGCAAAACTGCCGCGTTCGGCCTGCCGTTGCTGCAGCACCTGGGCACCGCCTCGCAGGAAGTGCGTGCCGGCCCGCGCAAGCCGCGTGCGCTGATCCTGGCCCCGACCCGCGAACTGGCCACCCAGGTGCATGACAGCCTGCGCGGCTACAGCAAGTACCTGCGTATCCCCAGCGCCTGCATCTACGGCGGTGTCGGCATGGGCAACCAGCTGGACATCCTGCGCCGTGGCGTGGACCTGCTGGTGGCCTGCCCGGGCCGCCTGATCGACCACCTGGAGCGTCGCAGCGTCGACCTGTCCGGCATTGAACTGCTGGTGCTGGACGAAGCCGACCGCATGCTCGACATGGGCTTCCTGCCGTCGATCAAGCGCATCCTGGCCAAGCTGCCGAAGCAGAACCGCCAGACCCTGCTGTTCTCGGCCACCTTCGAGGACAACATCCGCCAGCTGGCGCTGGAGTTCATGCGCAACCCGGAACAGATCCAGGTGACGCCGAAGAACACCGTGGCCGAAACCATCACCCACCGCGTGCACCCGGTCGATGCCGGCCGCAAGCGCGACCTGCTGCTGCACCTGCTGGCGCAGGACAGCCGCGAGCAGACCCTGGTGTTCGCCCGTACCAAGCACGGCAGCGACAAGCTGGCCACGTTCCTGGAAAAGTCGGGCATCAAGACCGCGGCGATCCATGGCAACAAGAGCCAGGGCCAGCGCCTGCGTGCGCTGGGCGACTTCAAGGCCGGCCGCGTGACCGTGCTGGTGGCCACCGACATCGCTGCGCGCGGCATCGACATCAACGAGCTGCCGAAGGTGATCAACTTCGACCTGCCGATGGTGGCCGAGGACTACGTGCACCGCATCGGTCGTACCGGCCGCAACGGCGCGACCGGCCAGGCGATTTCGCTGGTGGCGCAGGATGAAGTGAAGCTGCTGCGCGCGATCGTGCGCCTGCTGGGCCGCGACATGGACATCCGCGATGTACCGGGCTTCGAACTGCAGGTTCCGATCCGCTGGGGCAACAGCGCGCCGGGCAAGGCCGAGCACGATACCGGCGAGCGCGCACCGCGCAAGAGCCACGCACGCCGTCCGCACGGTGATGCGCCGCGCCATGCGCATGCCGGCCCGAAGAAGGCCGGCGGTGGCCGCCGCGAAGGCGGTGGAAATGGCCAGCAGCGTGCAGGTGCCGGCCAGGGCCAGCGCCGTGGCGGTGGTGGCAATGGTGGCGGCCGTGGTCGTGGCCAGGGTGGCGGCGGTGGTCGCGCTGGCTGATCCCAGCTGACATGGAGGGTGCTTCCCGCTGCGCGGGGGGCTATCGAGGGACGGCGCTGACGCGCCGTCTTTTTTTTGCCGGCTACCGTGGGTGAAAGCACGCGGATGGTTTGGCTTGGGGCGGCGCAGGGCGCAGTGGGTGCAAAACACGCCGTAAACCCATCCATGGGGGCTCGATCGCGCCATCCATGGCGCTCACGGTTTTGCACCCACTGCGCCCTGCGCCGCTTCAGAGATCACCAGCGCCTACTTCTCCCGCAGGGTAGCCGGTAGAAGAAAGATCAAATTCAAATTCAAATTCAAAAGCCGAAGCCGCAATTCCTGGCTTTGCCTTTGCCTTTGCTTTTGCCCTTGCTCCCGCCTTGGGGTCTGATGCGTCCGCGCCCGCAGGAAACTGTCATGGGAGGCAGGGGACCTCAGCCAGGACCGTTGGCGCCAAGGATGGCGCCATCGAGCCCCCATGGATGGGTTCACGGCGTGTCCTGGCTGAGGCCCCCTGCCTCCCAAGCACAACAACGACTCGGCGCCACACGCCTCAACCCCGCGCTTTACTCGGATTCACCAGATTCCCGAAGAAGATCGCGTTGATCAGCAGCCGGTCCGTGCCGTGCCAGTACTTGCGGTGCGCCGGGTCATCGGCAAACAGCACCACGTTGCCCTGCCCCTGCGCCGACACCAGCACCCACGCGCTGCCCGCCACCCGCGCACGGTTGCGCTCGGAAAGATAGCCATTCACCCGCGGCGGTGTGTCGATGCGTACCACCGTCGAGAACGGATTCGTGCTCGGCTGCAGCGTCACCGTGCTCTCCTTGTTGATCGCCAGTTGCCGGCGTGGCACACCAAACGCCAGCGGATGACTGGTGTCCACATCGGCGCTCAGGATGTTGCCGCTGACCCGCTCGATCGCGGCGATGTCGCGCTGGTCACCGAATGCACGGCGGCTCTCGTCGGCAGTCTCTTCTTCCTTGCCGAGCTTCTCGCCGTCGGCCAACTTCTGCTCGATCGCCCACTTCGATGCACTGCCGTAGGTAACCAGCGAGCCACCCGCCTGCACCCAGCGCTTCAGCGCAGCCACCGCCGTGGTATCGACGCCGGTGTAGGTCCCCCCGGACAGCACGATCGTGGTGTAGCGGTCCAGGGACACTTTGCCCAGCTGCTGCGGGTCCAGCTTGCTGGCAGGCAAATGCAACTGCTGGTCGAGCAGGAACCAGGCCGAGCCGATCTCGGTGGCGGCCACGCCCTCACCCATCACCAGCGCAACCGCGGGTTTGCGCAGCGCCTTGACGCCGTCACTGCCCAGATCGATGCCTTCGCGGCTGCGGCCACTGGACAGCGCGTGCACCTGCACACCTGCCTCGCGCGCGGCCGATGTCACTGCCTCAAGCAGCGCCGCGCCCTGCAGCGCTTGCCCGGCAACCGGAATCACCAGGCTGCCGGCGGCGAAGCTGACGTCGCCCTGCGCGGTCGCGGTGGTGAACGGCTGGAATGCCGCACGTGCGCTCACGCCTTTGCCCTGCAGCGCGGCCAGCGCGCGCCCGGCGTTGTAGTCGCGCCAGTCGATCGCGTAGGCGAACCCGGCCTGGCCACCCAGCACCGCGCCCTGCTGCGCCGGCAACGCAGTCACCCGTGCGCCGCCTTCGATACGGCTGCGGCTACCGGCGAAGGCCACGCCGTAGGCCGGTGCGATTGCATAGCTGGTGCTGCCGTAGAACACGTCGCCCTTGATCGGCGGCGTCTCGGCAAAGATCGAATGCACCAGGCGGAACTGCGCCTGCTGCACCTGCACCACGTAAGCGCTGCCGGCATCGAAGCGCTGCCCATCGACGGTGACTGCACGCTCCAGCGCACGTACCTCGATGCGATGCAGCAGCAACAGTTCCAGCAGGCGGCGGGTCAGTGCCGGATCGTGCGCGTCGCCGAACACGAAGCTCTTCATCGGCTGCTGTGCGGCCTGCTTCAGCGCGCTCTGGAAGAACTGCTTCTGCAGGTCGAACAGGCCACTACGCTCGGCCACCGCACCACGCACCGTGCCCAGCCCGGTGGCGACCTGGTTGCGGATGGTGAACGGGAAGGTCAGCAGGCCATTCACCGATTCCTGCACGCGGCCACGCGAACTGGCCTGCTCGACGGTGACGCCGACCGCGCCGTGGAAGTCCGGATAGGTCGAGCCGTACACCGGCGAGAAGTTGTCGAAATTCTCGCCGGTGTAGTACAGCGAACCCAAGGCATCCAGCGCCTGCGCGTGGTACTTGGCCAGGGTCTTGTTGAACTCGTACGACGGCGCCGGAATCAACGGGCTGTGCATGCTCTTCGGCGAAGGCTCGAAGTAGTACGTGCTGTCCTTGCCCATTTCGTGGAAGTCGATCTGCACGTTCGGGTACCACTGGTGGAACACCTCCACCTTCGGCCGCGAGTCCTGCTGGGTCAGGGCCAGCCAGTCACGGTTGAGATCGGTGAAGTAGTGGTTGGTGCGGCCCTGCGGGAACGGCTCGACGTGCTCCTTGTCAGCCGGGTCGGCCGAGGCCGGATCGGAGGCCCACGCGTTGTGCCAGTTGGCGGCGCGATCGCGACCGTCCGGATTCTGCGCCGGGTCGAACAGCACCACCGCCTGCTGCAGCCATTGCTGGGTCTCGGCACTGCGGTTGGCCACCAGGTAGTAGGCGGTCAGCATCGCCGCCTCGGCGCTGGAGGTCTCGTTGCCATGCACGCTGTAACCCAGCCACACCACCACCGGGCTGTCGCCCGCCGCACTGCGCGGCTGCGCCGGATCGACCAGGGTCGCGTGCTGCTGGCGGATCTGTTCCAACCGCGCGTGGTTGCCGGCAGCGGTTACCGTGGCGATCAGCAACGGGCGGCCCTCGTAACTGCGGCCGATCTCGCGCACGCTGATCTTGTCCGAGCGCCGGGCCAGTTCCTGGAAGTACGCCACCAGCTGGTCGTGCCGGGTGTAACGGCTGCCGATCGGGTAGCCGAGGAACTGCTCGGGTGTGGGAATGGACGTATCGAACGCGGCCGCGTCGACGGCCTGCGGGAAGAAGTACGCACTCTGTGCCTGCGCTGGCTGCGGGCAGGACAGTGCGGTGGCGGCGGCGATCAGCAACGGAAGAACGGCACGACGATGCAAGGACACGGTGACTCCCCAGGACACAACGGCAGACGGTCGCGCGGCCGGCTCCCTGAAGAAACCGGCCGCAGCGGATGGATCAGAAGCGGTAATCGAAGCCCAGCGTGAAGTAGCGGCCGCGCAGGTCGTACTGGCTGAAGTCGTATGGCGCGCGGATGCCCGGGAACGAAGCGTCGTACGGCGGCGTCTTGTCAGCCAGGTTCTGCACCTTGGCATACAGCGTCAGCTTGTCGATGCCGGTGTAGCCCAGGTACAGGTCGTACTGGCTATAGCTGCCGACGCGCTGCTGCACGGCCTTGGCTGCGGTGCTGGCTTCCTGGCGGTAGCTGCTGGTGTAGTACCAGGTTACTGCGGCGTTGAAATCACCGTACTTCCAGTCCAGCGTGGTGGTGGCCTTGTCCTTGGGCAGGGTCGCGCCCAGGTTGCTGCCGGCGTAGTCCACCAGCGGGCCACCGACCACGGTCGGGCGACGGTAGTCGCGCACGTGGGTATAGGCCGAGGACACGGTGAAGTCACCCAGCGCCGCGGTCGGGATGCGCTGGCGCAGTTCGACGTCGATACCCGAGGTCTTCAGCTCGCTCAGGTTCTGGTAGCGGTTGTAGACCGCCTGCAGCTTGCCGCGCTCATCGCGCTGCACGGCGCCAGCCACGTTGTCGTTGACCAGGGTCTGGGTATTGTTGGTGCCGACCAGGTTGTCCAGCTGGATGCGGTAATAGTCCACGCTCAGGTTGGTGTTGGCCCACGGTGACAGCACCACGCCGAAGTTCACGCTCTTGGTTCGCTCCGGCTTCAGTGCGTTGTTACCGACGGTGAAGAAGGTCGGGTTCTGGCGCGAGCCCGGCACGTCCGGATCACGCGGATCAACCACGCTGCCGTAGGCGATGCTGGTGCTGTTGGAGTTTTCCGACAGCGACGGTGCGCGGAAGCCCTTGGAAGCGGACGCACGCACCAGCAGGACATCCAGGGGCTGCCAGCGCAGGCCGATCTTCGGCGAGAACGCATCGCCGAAATCATCGTAGTGATCAGCGCGCGCGGCGGCGGACAGCTCCAGCGTCGAGGCCAGCGGCACGTTCACTTCGGCGTAGGCCGCACTGACCTGGCGCTTGCCGTGCACTTCAGCAATGGCCGGGCGCACCTGCAGGCCGGCATCGATCTGCCATGGGTTGTTGGAGTCGAGCTTTTCGCGGCGCCACTCGGCACCGGCCGCAAAGCCGATCTCGCCGGCCCAGGTATGGCCCAGGCTGCCGGAAATCTTCGCATCGATACCCTGCAGCTTGGATTCGGCCGGACGCAGCGTGGCGATGTTGATCGAATCACGCACCGACTGCGGCGTGGCCGCCGGGTTGAGCAGGTTGTAGCTGCCCGTGGCCAGCGCATCGGCCAGCGCCCAGCGGTTGGCGAAGCCACCGGACACGCTCTCGCGCTCGCTGCTGCGTGCACCGAACGCGGCCACTTCCCAATCCCACGACGCGGTGGTGCCACGCAGGCCGAACACGCCGCGGTAGGCGGTGGAACGGTTGGTCTTGATCGTGCCGCCGAGGTCGAAGAAGGTGTACTCGATCGGGATCGCACGGCCGTACGGGTTGTACGGATTGTTGGCCGGCAGCAGCGACGACACCGGCTCGGCCAGGCCGCTGTTGGCGTTCAACGCGAAGCGGCCGCTTTCCAGGGTAAAGAACGGGCTGCTGCCGAACCAGGCGGCGCTCTTGATCTGGCTGTACAGCACTTCGCCAAAGGCCTCGACGTTGTCGTTCAGGCGGAAGGTACCGTTGGCATAGGCCTGGTAGCGCTTGGTCGAGGGAATCAGCGTGGTGAACGGCGCCTGGTTGAAGCCGCAGGTATCACCGGACAGGCCATCGATCGGCGCGCTGGCAACGCGGGTGGTGCCGGCCGGGCAGTTGCCGTTGGCATCGAGCATCGGCACCGAGACGCCGTTGACCAGGTAGCGCGCGCCCTTGGCCGCCCAGCCGTTCCAGCGGCCACCCGGCTTGTCGGTGTAGATGCCGCTCCTGGTCAGGTTGCGTTCGTCCTGGTCCAGGCGCTCACGGTTGTACCCCTGCAGGCTGAAGAGGATGTTGTAGCCATCGGTGTCCAGATCACCGAGGCCGCCGACGAACTTCAGGTTCTGCTCGTGCAGGCCGCCCTGGTCGGCACCGCCGAAGCTGCCGCCGATCTCGGCGCCTTCGAAGTTCTGCCGGGTGATGATGTTGACCACGCCGGCCACGGCGTCGGAGCCGTACACCGCCGAGGCGCCGTCCTTGAGCACCTCAATGCGCTCGACCGCGACCAGCGGCAGCGCATTGAGATCGACGAAGGTGTCGGACAGGCCACCGGCCGGGAAGCCGTAGTTGGCCAGCCGGCGGCCGTTGAGCAGCACCAGCGTGTTCTTCTGCGACAGGCCGCGCAGGCCGATGCCGGCCGAGCCGGACGCCCAGCCATTGTTGGTGGTTTCGTTGGCAGCGTTGCCGGTGTTGGCCGAGATCGAGCGCAGCACGTCGGCGACGGTGGCCTTGCCGGTCTGTTCCAACTGCTGGCGGCCGATCACCTGCACCGGGTTGGAGGCCTCGGTATCGGTGCGCTTGATGTTGGAACCGGTGACGCGCACGGCGGCCAGGGTGCTGGCTTCGCCACTGGCGTCGGCGGAGGTTTCGGCGGCGGCGGACAAAGGCGCGGCCAGAGCGACGGCCAGGGCCGCCACGAGCAGGGTGTGCTTGGGCATGACGATGTGGGGGAGGTGGAAAGGGCGACGTAGTTCCGCAGTAGTCCATGCCTGGCCGGGGTCCGGCCAATAACATCTCTTCATACGGATATAAGAGAAACTATCATCTCTTCATCCGGATGGAAAGAATTAATTCACGAAAGCCCAACAACCGCTCAGGATGGCCGGCCACCTGCGGCGTACAATCGCGCCATGGAAATCTTCAAAGTCTTCATGCTCGAGGCGGCGCACCGCCTCCCCAACGTGCCGCCGGGGCACAAGTGCGCGCGCCTGCATGGCCACTCGTTCCGGGTGGAACTGAAGGTCGAGGGCGAGCCCGGCGCGCAGACCGGCTGGATCATGGACTTCGGCGACGTGAAGGCGGCTTTCCAGCCGATCTATGACCGCCTGGACCATCACTACCTCAACGACATCCCCGGCCTGGAGAACCCGACCAGCGAGAACCTGGCGGTGTGGATCTGGAACGAACTCAAGCCCAGCCTGCCGGCGCTGAGCGAGATCACCGTGCACGAAACCTGCACCTCCGGCTGTCGCTACCGCGGCCCGACGGCCTGATCAACCCATTGATCTGAAAGGCTTTTCAAAGGCGCCCTGAGCGCCTTTGTTATTTTTGTTGCATTGCCGCATCAACGGCGTATGCTGCAATGCATCAAGCCACTCCCTGATGCCCCCCATGGCCGCCGCCTTCAGCGATCGCTTCAGTGATGCCACCCGTCAGTTCGCCGCCGCCGCAACGCGCGCAAACCGATTGGCGTTGGAGAACGCGGAAAGCATGTTCGGCGTGCAGTTGAAGGTGATGGAGCGCAACCTGACCGCGACCGGCGGCTGGCTGGGCGAACTGGCCCGCAGCGACGACGCGGCCGGGATGCTCAACAAGGGCGCACAGCTGTGGCAGGACAACCTGCAGCGGCTGGGCCAGGCCCAGCAGGACGTGGTCGGTCTCGGCCTGGTGGCCAGCAAGGCGTGGTCCGAACTGGTGCAGGGTTACAACGAATAAACGGCGGACGCGAGCAACCACTGACGCGACGCAACGCTCATTGCGTGGGTCCCTCCCCCCATGCAATCCGGACCCGGCAGATCCCTCCCTCTGCCGGGTCTTTTTTGCCTGGCGTCCGGATTCCGGAGTGCGTCTTCGTCCGATGTCTCTGCGAACTGAGGGGCCCCGCCGGGACAGGCAGGGGCCTGGGCAAATGTCCCGGCGCCG